>DATDKF010000403.1:0-28401 GCA_036520135.1 Solirubrobacteraceae bacterium | reverse complement strand
TTCGCAGGCGCAGAGGCGCGGTGGTCTTCGCGTGAC
Source organism: Solirubrobacteraceae bacterium (assembly GCA_036520135.1). Taxonomy (GTDB): domain Bacteria; phylum Actinomycetota; class Thermoleophilia; order Solirubrobacterales; family Solirubrobacteraceae; genus DASSUW01. The sequence continues at coordinate 28,365 of DATDKF010000403.1, read as the reverse complement.
GCCTCCGCGAGTCGCGCTCGCGGCGATCGTCCTGCTGCTCGTCGTCTGGATCGGCCTGAAGGCGATCGACAACTTCAGCCAGTTCGTCACGGTCACGCTCAACGGTCTGTCGCTGTCCGCGCTCTACTTCGTGGTGGCCAGCGGCTTCACGCTGATCTTCGGCCTCATGCGCGTGGTGAACATGGCGCACGGCTCGCTGTACCTGCTCGGCGGCTACCTCGCCCTGAACTTCCAGCAGAAGCTCTTCCAGAAGGACGACGGCGGGCTGAACCTCAGCCTCAGCGCCGGTGGCGGTGGCGGTGGCGGCGAGTACAACCTGATCGGCTGGCTCGTCCCGCTGCTGATGTCGGTCCTGATCATCGGCATCCTCGGCGTCGCCATCCAGCAGCTGTTCCTGCGCTGGAACCAGGGCCAGGACCTGCGCCAGGCCCTGATCACGATCGCGATCTCGGTCGTGGCAGCCGACCAGATGCTCGCGGCCTACGGCGGCATCGCCAAGGACATCAAGGCGCCGTCGTCGTTCCCGGAAAGCGTGTCGGTCAGCAGCGTCCACGTCGGCTTCTTCCGGCTCGTGATCGTGGTCGGCTCGGCCCTGTTGATCGGGCTCGGCCTCTGGCTGCTGATCAAACGCACGCGCTACGGCAAGATCGTGCGCGCGGGCGTCGACGACCGCGACATGGTCTCCGCGCTCGGCATCAACGTGCAGCTCGTCTTCGCGGGCGCGTTCTTCATCGGCGCGATGCTCGCCGGCTATGGCGGCGTGCTCGGCGGGACCATGCTGTCGCTGCAGCCGGGCGAGGACACGGCGTTCCTGCTCAACTCGCTGATCGTCGTGATCATCGGCGGCATGGGCAGCCTCGGCGGCGCGGCGATCGGCGCCATCGCGCTCGGGCTCGTGGACGCCTGGGCGGACGTGTACCTCGTCTTCGGCGACCACGACTACACGAACTACTCGATCCTGCTCACCTTCGCGCTGCTGGTCGTCGTGCTCGCGGTCCGCCCGCTCGGCCTGTTCGGAAGGCCGGCATGAGCCTCGCGCCTGACGCCGCCACGCTCGAGGCCGAGGCCCAGACCGCGCACCACAGCGTCCTGTCGCGCAACGGCTGGATCGGGCTGGCCTGCGTGGTCGTCGTCGCGCTGCTCGCGCCGCTGTTCGTCTCGGACTTCTGGGTCTCGCAGATTCTCACGAAGGCGCTGTGGCTGGGCCTGGCGGCGGCGAGCCTGATCTTCCTGTCGGCCTACGGCGGCATGGTGTCGCTCGGCCAGGTCGCGGTCTACGGCACCGCCGGAATGACCTACGCCAACCTCGTCGCCGCCGACGGCGGCAACCCGGCGGCGTGGTCGCCGTGGCTGGCGGTCATCGGCGCGCTCGCCGCGGCCGTGCTCGTCGGCCTGCTGTTCGGCTTCATCGCGTCGCGCAGCGAGGGGATCTATTTCCTGATGCTGACGCTGGCCTTCTCGGTCCTCGTCTACTACTTCTTTTCGCAGGTCACGCAGCTGTCGGGGTTCGGCGGCGTCAACAACCTCGACCTGCCGAGCCTCGTCGGCGACCCCGGCGCCCAGCCCGACAAGCTCTACGTCGTCGGGATCGTCGTCTGCCTCGTGCTGTACCTGTGGATGCGCTACGTCGCGCGGACGCCGTTCGGGCTTTCGCTGCAGGGCCTGCGCGACGAGCCCGCCCGCATGCGCGCGCTGGGCTTCGACGTACGCCTGCACCGCACGCTCGCGTTCACGTTCGCAGCGCTGATCGCGGGGTTCGCCGGCATCCTGGCGGTCTGGTACAACCGCCGCATCTCGCCGGGGTCGATCAACCTCGGCCAGACGATCGACATCCTCGTGATCGCAGTCATCGGCGGCCTCTACCGGCTCGAGGGCGCCTGGGTGGGGGCGCTCACGTTCGCGCTGTTGGACAACTACTCGCGCGACTACACGCCGTCGATCGGCAACGTCCTCGGCCCCGAGCGGTTCAACACGCTGCTCGGGATCATCTTCCTGATCATCGTCCTCGTCTCGCCGGGCGGCCTCGTCGGCGCCTGGGAGTCGGGGATCGACCGCCTGCGCCGGCGAAGGCAACGAGGTGGCGCACCACCGACCACGAGCACGATGGGCCCTGAGGGAGGCCCTGCACCGACCACTGTCAAGTGATGGGTACGAGAGGAGAGAGGTTTTGAGGGCACGCAAGCTGCTGGCGCTGGGGTTCGCCACGCTGGCGCTGGGTGTCGTCGCGGTCGGATGCGGCGACGACGACTCATCCAGCGACTCTGGCGGCAACGACACTGCTTCGTCGGACTCGGGCGGTAACACCCCGATCAAGGTCGCCTATCTGTCCGACTGCGAGGGCGCGTTCGGCGCGTTCTTCGAGCCGGACATCGCGGGCGCGAACACCGCGTTCATCAAGTTCGCGGGCGGCAAGGCCGCGGGCAGCAAGCCGTCCGACGGTCTCGACGGCGCGACCGTCGCCGGCCACCCGATCCAGATCGTCGGCACGGGTTGCGCCGACGACACCGCCGACAAGGCGATCGAGGAGACGCGCCGCCTGATGGAGCAGGAGAACGCGGACATCCTCATCGGCCCACTGTCGGGCGACGAGGGCATCGCGGTCGCGAACTACGCGAAGGAGCACCCGGACAAGACGTTCATCAACGGCACCTCGGGCGCGCAGGACACGACGCTGAAGGTGCAGGCGCCGAACTTCTTCCGCTTCCACAGCGACGGCGCGCAGTGGTCGGCCGGGCTCGGCGACTACGCCTACAACGAGCTGGGCTGGAAGAAGGCCGCGATCATCGGCGACGACTACTCGTTCCCGTACACCTCGCTGGCCGGCTTCGTGGCCGAGTTCTGCGCGGTCGGCGGGCAGATCACGAAGCGGATCTGGCCGCCGCTGGGTGAGAAGGACTACTCGTCGTTCATCTCCCAGATCCCGGACGACGTCGACGGCATCTACTACGGCATCGGCGGCGCCGGCCTGGTCTCGTTCATGAAGCAGTACCAGGAGCAGAAGGGCAAGATCGATCCCAAGAAGACCATGGGCAACGTCTTCTTCGACGACCCGCTGGTCCTCAAGGAGGTCTCGAACGCGGTGACCGGCGCCTACACCGCCGGCCCGACCGCCGCCGACTCCAACGAGGCCGCCGTCAAGGAGTACGTGCAGGCGCTCGACGACGCGTACGGCAAGGAGATCTCCGGCCTCGCCGCGTCGGTGTTCGTCTACAACTACTACACGGCGGCGTGGGGCCTCATCAAGGGCCTCGAGGCCGTCAAGGGCGACATCGGCGATCAGAGCAAGCTGCAGGACGCACTGAAGACGGTGACGCTCGACGCGCCGTGGGGCGAGATCAAGCTCGACGAGAACCGCAACGGCATCGCGGACAACTTCGTCAAGGAGATCGTCCCCGACAAGAGCGGCGACAAGATCCCCGACGTCAAGACGATCCGGCGGATCCCGGGCGTCGAGCAGACGTTCGGCGGCACGTTCACCGCCGACACGCCGGCTCCGGACCGCACGAACCCGAAGTGCGAGAAGGGCAACCAGCCGGCCTGGGTCGGGAAGTCCGAAGAGGTCAACTTCTCGTCCAAGTAACGAGTCATGGCAGCACCAGCGACATCTGCCGAGAGCGCCGCGCCGATCCTCGCTCTGCGAGGCGTCGGCCGGCGCTTCGGCGGCGTTCACGCCGTGCGTGACGTGAACCTCGAGGTCAGGCCCGGCGAGCGCCGGGCCATCCTCGGGCCCAACGGCGCCGGCAAGACGACGCTGTTCAACCTGATCTCAGGGGAGTTCCCCCCGAGCGCCGGGTCGGTCGAGCTGTTCGGCCACGACGTCACGCCCGAGCCGGCGCGCAAGCGGGCGCGGATGGGGCTCTCTCGCACGTTCCAGACCTCGCGGCTCTTCCTCGGCCTGTCGGTCGAGGACAACCTGTACCTCGCCGTGCTCGGCGTCCACAACGGCCACCTCCGGCTCGTCAAGAACCGGCAAGACACCGAGATGCGCGAGAAGGCCCGCGCGATGGCCGAGGCCGTCGGGCTCGAGAACGTGCTCGACATCCTCGTCTCCGAGCTCTCCCACGGCGAGCAGCGCCAGCTCGAGGTCGGCATGGCGCGGGTGAGCGACCCCAAGCTGATGATGCTCGACGAGCCCGCCGCCGGCCTCTCGCGCGCCGAGCGCGTGCGGCTCACCGACACGCTGCTCAAGCTCGATCCGTCGATCACGCTGATCCTGATCGAGCACGACATGGACGTCGCCCTGCGCGCGGCGGAGTGGGTGACGATGATGCACGACGGCCGCGTGATCGTGGAGGGGACGCCCGACGAGATCCGCGCCAACCAGACGGTCCACGACCTCTACCTCGGGAGCGGGATGATCGGCCATGAGTGAGCCGCTGCTCAGGGTCGAGGGCCTCAACGGCTTCTACGGGAGCGCGCACGTCCTGCAGGACGTGTCGTTCCAGATGGGCGTCGAGCCCGTCGCGGTGATCGGCCGCAACGGCATGGGCAAGACGACGCTGTGCAAGACGATCGTCGGGCTGCTCGGCGCGCACGGGCACTCCGACGGGTCGGTGGTGCTCGACGGCGTCGAGCTGCACGGCAAGCCCGCCTACCGGATCGCCAAGGGCGGCGTCGGCTACGTGCCGCAGGGCCGGCGGCTGTTCGAGTCGCTCACCGTCGACGAGCACCTCGAGATCGTGGGCGCCGGCTCGGACGACGCCTGGACGCCGGACCGCGTGTACGAGCTGTTCCCGCGGCTCGGCGAGCGCAAGAACGTGTCCGGGACCTCGCTGTCGGGTGGCGAGCAGCAGATGCTGGCGATCGGCCGTGCGCTGCTCACCAACCCACGGCTGCTGATCATGGACGAGCCGTCGGAGGGGCTGGCGCCGACGATCGTCGAGGGTCTGATCCAGACGATCAAGGATCTCGCGGCGGCCGGCATGGGCCTGCTGGTGGTCGAGCAGAACCTCGGCGTCGCGACGTCGCTGGCCGAGCGCCAGGTCGTGATGGTCGGCGGCTCGATCGCGACCGAGACGACCGCCGAGGCGCTGCTCGGCGACCCCGCGGCGCAGCGGCGCTACCTCGGCGTCGAGCCGCTGGCCGACGCCGCCTGACGCGCGCGCTCGCCGCGCGGCGGGATAGTGTGCGCCCGATGGCCGGTGAGTCCGCCCCCGCGGGGCTCGCGAACCAGCGCGCTGTTCGGCGCCACAACCTGGGCGTGGTGCTCCGTCACGTCTCGAACCACGGCCCCCGGTCGCGGGCGACGATCGCGCTCGAGACCGGCCTCAACAAGACCACGGTCTCGAGCCTCGTCACCGAGCTGATCGGGCTCGACCTGCTCGTCGAGCGCGGGCTCGAGCAGCGCGGGACGGTCGGCCGGCCGGGACAGGTCGTGGAGCTCTCGAACGCCGGCGTCGTCGCGCTCGGGCTCGAGATCAACGTCGACTACCTGGCCGTGCGCGCGCTCGACCTCACGGGCGCCGACCGCCACCGGAGCCTCGACGTGCAGGACAACCGGCGGTTGCCGGTGGCCGCGGTGCTCGACCGGCTCGCCGAGCACGCGACCGACGCGCTCGACGCGGTCCGGGCCGAGGGGCTGCGGCCGGTCGGCGCGACGGTGGCGCTGCCCGGGCTCGTCGACGCGGCGCGCGGCGCGCTGCTGGTGGCGCCGAACCTCGGCTGGAACGACGTCGCGGTGGTCAGCGAGCTGCACGAGCGGCTGGCCGGCCCCGCGTTCCCGCTCGCGGCCGACAACGAGGCGAACCTGGCGGCGCTGGCCGAGCTGTGGGAGGGCACCGCGCGCGGGCTGCGCGACGTGCTGTACGTGTCGGGCGAGATCGGCGTCGGCGGCGGCATCATCATCGGCGGCGAGCTGTTCCGCGGCGCACAGGGCTTCGGCGGCGAGTTCGGGCACATGACGCTCGACCCCGGCGGCAAGCCGTGCGCGTGCGGCAGCCGCGGCTGCCTGGAGACGGTGGCCGGGCTCGAGGCGCTGCTGGAGATGGCGGGGCTCGACCCGAGCGGCGCGGCGACCACCGCCGGCTCCGGCGAGCCGGTGGCGGCGCTCGCCGGGCGCGCGCGGGCGGGCGACGAGACCGCGCTGGAGGCGCTGCGCGAGGGCGGCCGCTGGCTGGGCATCGCGATCGCGTCGGCGGCCAACCTGCTCAACTTCCAGGCGGTCGTGCTCGGCGGGTTCTTCGGGCAGCTCTCGACCTGGCTGGCGGCGCCGATCGCCCGCGAGCTCGAGTCGCACGTGCTCGCCTCCGAGTGGGCCGTCCCGCGCCTGCTGCCGTCGACGCTCGGCCCCGAGGCGGCGGTCCGCGGCGCCGCCGCGCAGTCACTGCGGCGGGTGCTCGCCGACCCCGCGTCGGCCGCCGCTGCCGTATGACTACACTTTGTGAAGCATGGCGCAGCAACTGGGGAACCGCCCGTGCGGCGGGCGCTACGGCGACATCGTGCAGGCGATCGGCAACACGCCGCTCGTCGAGCTCAAACGGCTCTCGCCGAAGGCCGGCGTGCGCATCTGGGCCAAGCTCGAATCGCACAACCCGACGGGCTCGATCAAGGACCGCGTCGCCCGCTCGCTGATCGAGGCCGCCGAGGAGCAGGGTGCGATCGCGCCCGGCCAGACGATCCTCGAGCCGACGTCGGGCAACACCGGCATCTCGCTGGCGATGATCTGCTCGCGCAAGGGCTATCCGCTCAAGGTCGTGATGCCCGACAACGTGACGCCCGAGCGCACCCAGCTGCTGAAGATGTACGGCGCCGACATCGTCTACTCGCCCGGCTCGAAGGGCTCCAACGGGGCGGTGGAGATGGCGCTCGAGATGGCGGCGGCCGACTCGTCGTACTACATGCCCTACCAGTACGGCAACCAGGCCAACCCGCTCGCGCACTACAACGGGACGGCGCCCGAGATCCTCGAGGAGCTCGACGAGATCAGCGCGTTCGTCGCCGGGCTGGGCACCGGCGGGACGCTGATGGGCACCGGCCGCCGGCTGCGCGAGGAGCTCGGCGAAGGCGTGAAGATCGTCGCGGCGGAGCCGATGCAGGGCGAGCCGGTCCAGGGGCTGCGGTCGCTCGACGACGGCTTCATCCCGCCGATCATCGACCTCTCGCTGCTGGACCGGAAGATCTTCGTCACCAACCATGACGCGATCGTCTGGACGCGGAGGCTGCTCGACGACGAGGGCATCTTCGCCGGCGTGTCGTCGGGCGCGATCGCCTCGATCGCCGTGCGGATCGCGAAAGAGATGGACGAGGGCAACATCGTGTTCGTCGTCTGCGACGACGGCTGGAAGTACCTCTCGTCCGGCGTCTACACACTGCCGGTGGAGCAGATCGAGAACCTGGATTCCACGGTCTGGTGGTGAGGCGGAGGGCGCTGCTCGCTCTGGGCGGCGCGACCCTGCTCGCCGGGTGCGGGAAGGACCAGAAGCCGGCGCCGCCCTCGGCGGTGGACGTGATGCGGGGCGAGCTGACCGCCGAGCGCGCGCTGGCGCACGACCTCGCGGGCGCCAGCGGGCTCGAGGCCCGGATCGCCGCCCGGTCGGCCGACCGTGCGCGGCGGCTCGCGGCGGCGATCTCGTCGCAGGGCGGGGACCCGCACGAGGCCCCCGAGCCCGGGTCCGAGCCGGACCCCGCGGCGGCCGTGGGCCGCGCGCGGGCGGCGCTCGAGGCGCACGTGACCGCGCTGCCGAGCCTGACCGGCGACCTGCGCTCGCTCGGCGCCGATCTCGTGTCCGGGTCGGCCGCTGACCTGGCGCTGCTCGGCGCGCCGCCCGACGCGTTCCCGGGGACGCCGCGATGAGGCGCCGCGAGCTGCTGCTCGCCGCGGCCGCGACCGCGCTCGCGCGGCCGGCCGCCGCAGTCGCCGCCACGCTCCAGAACGACGGCGACGTGATCAAGCCGCTGATCGCCCGCGAGGAGGCGGCGCGGTTCGCCTACCGCGGCGCGGTCCCGCGCGGCGCGCCCGACCTCGCGCGGACTGCCGCCGACCACGCGAAGGCGCTGCGCACCCAGCTGCAGGCGCTCGGCCGCGGGACCACGCCGATCACGGCGACGGATCTCGACCCGATCGCGCGCCGCTTCTCCGAGGCGTCCACGCCCGCCGCGCGGCTCGACGCGGCGATCGCGCTCGAGGCCGATCTCGTCGCGACCTACCGCGAGGCCGTGATCGCGCTGAGCGAGCCGGGGATCCTGCAGACGGCGGCGACGATCCTCGCCGGCCACTCCCAGCAGCACGCGCTGCTCGCCCGCCTCGCGGGGCGCGATCCTTTCTAGGCGCGGCGCGCGCGGGCCGGTACCCTCAAGGGTGACTTAGCCACGCCGGAGAGGGAACGAAAATGCCTTCAAGCATCGGCCCGATGGAGCTCATCATCGTGCTGGTGATCGCCCTGATCGTCCTCGGTCCCAAGAAGCTGCCCGAGGTGGGCCGCTCCGTTGGCAAGGGGATGCGCGAGTTCAAGGACTCGCTGAACGGCGTCACCGAGGATGACGAGGACGAGGACGAGCCCGCGAAGCTGCGCAAGACCCCGACCGCCAAGTAGCGCGTGCTGCGCATCCCGCGCCAGCTCCTGGAGGAGATGCTCGCCCATGCCCGCGAGGAGGCCCCGCGCGAGTGCTGCGGCATGATCGCCGCCCGCGACGACGCCGCTGTGGCCGTCCACCGGATCACGAACGTCGCGGTCAACCGCAAGACCGCCTACGTCATGCACGGGCAGGAGATGTACGACGCCATGCAGGCGATCGACGAGGCCGGGCTGGAGATCGGCGCGATCTACCACTCGCACCCGCGCAGCGAGCCGGTGCCGTCGCCCACCGACGTCAACCTCGCCCGGAACTGGCCGGGGCTGCGCTGGCTGATCGTCGGGCTCGACGGCGACGCGCCCGTCGTGCGGACGTGGCGGATCGAGGGCACGGCGTTCCACGAGGATCCGCACGAGGTCGACGACGGAGCGCGGATCGACGCCTGAGGGCGCGCCGCTGGTGTGCCCGTCGTGCGGCGCCCAGCACGCGCCGGACGAGCGCTTCTGCCGCGACTGCGGGCTGCCGCTCGTGCTGGCGGATGACGTCGCGGCGCCGATGAGCGAGGCGCGCGAGCGCGCCCGCAAGGTGCTCCCGCGCTACTCCGAGGGGCCACTCGTGCGGGTCGCGACCGCGCGCCACCAGGCCGAGGCCGAGCTGCTCGAGGGGATGCTGCTCGAGGAGGGCATCCCGTCGCTGATCCGGCGCTCGGGCGGCTTCGACGTGCCCGACTTCCTGGCGAGCGGGCCGCGCGACATCCTCGTGCCGGCCTCGGGCGCCGAGCTCGCGCGCGAGCTGCTCGGCACGCCCGCGCCGGCCGTGGGCTCGACCGAGGGGACGCCCGCGTGGGTGCAGGCGCTCGCCGTCGCGCTCGCGGTGGGCCTGCTCGCGCTGATCGCTGCCGGGGTCTTCGCCGCCGTCTTCGCGTGACCCGGCGGATGCTCCTTCCGGGCGGCGTCGTGCTCGCCGTCGGCATCGCGTCGTTCATGCGCGCGCCGCTGCTGCCCGAGATCGGGCGCGACCTGCACGTCGGCCCCGCCGACCTGGCGTTCCTGACCACCGCGTTCGCGATCGGCCGGCTGGCCATGGACCTGCCGGCCGGGCGGCTCGCCGACGGCCGCCCGCCCGCGCTCGTGCTGGCCGGGACGGGCCTGGGCGTGGCGATCTCGGCCGCACTGCTCGGCACCGCCGACGCCTTCGCCGTCGCGCTCGCGGGGATGTTCTTCCTCGGCGTCGCGTCGTCGCTGACGAACACGACCGGGATGACGCTGTTCGCCACGAGCGCTCCCGCCGAGCGGCGCGGGGCGGCGATGGCGGCGTTCTCGATGGCGCTGATGACCGGACAGACCCTCGGGCCGGCGGTCGGCGGCATCGTGGCGGGGATCGCCGGCTGGCGCGCGGCCCAGGGCGTGGCGGCGGCGATCGGCGTCGGCGTGCTCGTGACGTGTCTGCTCGTCGCCACCGAGTCGCCGCCGCGGGTCGTGGCGCGCCCGGAGGCGAGCGACGGCGGCGACGGCCTGTCGCGGCTCCAGGCCGCGATCCTCGCGTCGGTCCCGTTCGCGGTCTTCTTCACGCTCGGCGCGCTGCCTCAGACGCTGCTGCCGATCATCGGCTCCGGCGACCTCGACCTCTCGGCCACGGCGATCGGCGTCGCGCTGGGGGCGGGCGGGATCGTGCGCTTCGCCGGGTCGGCGGCGACCGGACGGCTGTCGGACCGCGTGTCGCGCAAGGCGGCGCTCGTGCCGAGCCTGGTCGTGATGTCGGCCGCGGTGGCGATCCTCGCGTGGCCGCCGACGGTCGCCACCTGGCTGCTCACGATCCTGCTGCTCTCGATCGCCTCCTCGGGGATCGCGGTCGCCGCGACGATCATCGCCGACCAGGTGCCGGCCGGGACCGTCGGCCGCCGCCTCGGCACGTTCCGCTTCACCGGCGACCTCGGCCTGCTCGCCGGCCCGGCCGTGACGGGTCTGCTCTACCAGCACTCCGGCCGCGCCAGCGCGATGCTCGTCGCCGCCGCCGTGCTCGCCGCGTGCGCCCTGGCCACCGGCTTCCTGATCGAGGAACCCCGACGTTCGTTTGTGAACTGCGGCAGTTGATGTTCGCCTACGGTGCCGCCAATCGATCGAGGTGCGACCGCCATGCCGCCTCCGTGTGCCGGACACTCCGGCGCCCGAACGCCTCCAGCGCGCCATCCGGCCCCGCGCGGGCGGCGGCCACGGCCGCGCGATCGCCCTCCTCGCGGGCGACGAGGTCGAAGACCGTGCCACCGAGCAGCAGCGCGTCGGCACGGCCGGGCGGGAAGGCCGGCCGCGGGCCCTCGCGCAGCCGCCGCGCGACCGCCGGCCGCACGTGCCGGGTCTGGCCCGACAGCCACTGCGCCGCCCCCTCCGCGAACCACGCGGAGCGCATCCAGCGCGCCAGCCGCCGCGGGCCGAGCGGCGGCGGGAAGCCCGGGTGGCGGGCGGCGAGCGCGCGCCGGGCGAGCAGGCTCGACGGCGCCAGCATCAGCATCTCCAGCGAGCCCTCGACGTTGGACGCCCGCTGCGCGAGCAGCCGCGGCGAGAGCACGTGCAGCTCGCGCTCGGCCGCCCAGCCGACCACGTAGCGCCGCGCGGCCGGCGCGGTCAGCCGCCGCTGCACCGGCAGCCACGGCTGCGCCGCGTCGAGCTGCGCGGGCGACCCGTGGAGGACGACCGCGATCTCGCCGAGCTGAACCGCGAGCCGCCGCTCGAGGCTCTGGCGCGCATACTCGAGCTGCGCCAGCACACGCTCGGCGTCCGGCGCGTCGTGCTCGTCGTGCCGCGCGGTGAACGTCTCCGATTTGGTCTCGAGCCACACGTCTAACGTCGCCGGCCGGCGGAGCCTGCGGAGCCGGTCCGGCGAAACCCCATCTTCCGCGGAGCCTGCGGAGCGGGCCGACGAAACTATCGTTTCATCTGGGACCGGATCTCGTTGGCCCGCTGGAACGTCGGCCGATTGATCCAGTGGATCGGCGGCTGCGTGGCGCCGCCGACCGCGCGGAAGCCGCCGGCGTCGTTCTGCCGGTAGGCGCCGGGCGCCGGGCCGCCCGTGCCCGGCAGCGGCGGGAGCTGTGCGTCGGCGGGCGCCGCGAAGGCGAGCACGAGGAGCAGAACTACCAGGAACCGGAGCATGGGCGCATGCTCCATTACCCCTGAACGTCAGCGTTTATGCGTAGGCCAGCGCGCCGTCGGCGTGCACGATCGAGGCGATCTCCTCGGAGGCCCGCTCGAATTCCTCGTCGGAGAGCACCGGCGTGCCCTCGAACGGGAGGTCGCGGGTGATCTCCAGCCACGATCGGCAGCCGCCGTAGTCGTCGCGCACGCGCACAGTGACCGGGCGCGGGATGCGGTAGGTCCGCAGCAGCAGGACGTGCAGCGGGTGCCGGCGCTTCCAGGCCAGGCGCTTCTCCGCATAGTCCGGCGTCCAGACGTAGAACGGCGAGAGGCCGTCGACGACGCGCCGGTCGGTCACCGTCCAGGCTCCGGCCACCTCGGCCCACGCGCGGATGCGGACGCGATCGGGCTGCGCGATGCCGCCGTCGCGGTCGAGCGCGTGCGGGGGCGGGTCGCCGTCCGCCCAGACACCCTCCTCGAGCGCCCGGCGCAGTTCCGGTTGGTGGGACTCCCGGACGAGATCCCCCCGCTGATGGTCGAACGTCGGGTACAGGAAGAAGCGGTCGTGCTCGAGCGCGAAGTGCTTCTCGGGCTCGCGGATACCGCCCTTGCGGAGCGTCACCAGCTGCTCGCCCTCGGCGAGCGCGCGCACGGTGACAGCCCATTCCTTAAATGCGATCGGCATAGGAAGCTGGAGGGAGAAGAAGGTGTATTGGAGGCCGCGTCGCCGTTCCGGCGTACCCACGCAACCTGCCCTGAAACCGCCGCCGACTAACTAACCCCCGGAGACGAAGTCACATACTATGCACAAAGTCGCGAAATCGCCAAATATCCCTGCAAATCCCGCTGATCTTCTGAAAGTGCGCGGTGTGACGGCCGTCACACGCGGGCGTCGCTGAGGCCCTCGACGACCTCGAGGACGGCCGCGAAGTCCTGCTCGCCGAGCCCGCGCCCGGATCCGGCCGCGTAGAGCTCGCCGGCCAGCGCCGCGGCCGGGAACGCCGCGCCCGCCTCGCGCGCCTCCTGCAGGCACAGCCTGACGTCCTTGAGCATGTGGTCGAGCTTGAACAGCGGCGAGAAGTCGTGGGCGAGCATCGGCTCACCCTTGAGCTGGAGCATCGTCGAGTTCGCGGAGCCGGCGCCCATGACCTTCAGCAGCGCCTCGAGGTCGACGCCGGCGCGGCGGCCGACGACGAGCACCTGGGCGAGCGTGGCGCAGTTGACGGCGCTGACCGCGTTGGAGAGAACCTTGACCTGCTGGCCGGTGCCGACCTCGCCGACGTGGACGATGATCTCGCCCATCGCCTCCAGCAGCGGCATCGCGCGCGCCATGTCCTCGTCGCTGCCGCCGGCCATGATCGTCAGCGTCCCGTCCTCGGCCTTGGGCGCCGAGCCGGTCACCGGGGCGTCGACGAAGCGGTGGCCCCGCTCGGCCAGCGCGGCGCCGATGCGGCGGGCGTCGGCGGGCCCGATCGTCGACATGTCGATGAACAGCGTCCCCGGCGCGGCGGCCGCGGCCGCGCCGTCCTCGCCGAGCAGCAGCGCCTCGACCTGCGGGCCGTCGACGACCATCGTGATCACGACGCCGGCGCGCTCGCCGACCTCGCGGGGGGTGGAGGCGGCGTCGCCGCCGTGCTCGGCCGCCCACGCGTCGGCGCGCTCGCGCGTGCGGTTGTGCACGGTCAGCTCGTAGCCGGCGCGCCGCAGGCTGGCCGCCTGCCGCGACCCCATGATCCCCAGGCCGATGAAGCCCACGTGCTCCATCGGCCGGAGGCTAGTGGATCCGTCCGGAAGTTCGGCGGGTCGACAGGCGGGCGGTGCCCGCCAGAACCCGTCGAAATTTCGGACGGGTCCACCAGCGGCGCTAAGCGGCGAGCGGCAGCTCGTCGGGCTCGGCGAGGTGCTGGTGCGACGGGCAGTAGCCGTTCTGCGGGAGCGGCGTGCGCTGGCACGGCGTGCCGCGACGGGTCGTCGCGCGGCACTCGATCCGGCGCCCCTCGATGTCGTAGCCGCTCAGCGGCATCGACGAGAAGTACCGCTTGGCGAATGTCATGTAGCGATCCACCACGCGGTAGACGCGCTGCTGCGCCGACATCGGGAAGTAGATCCGGATGTCGTTGAACAGCGTCTTCGTGGGCTTCGCGAAGTAGTGCCAGTCGGTGGCCAGCCGGAATACGGCGGCCTCACAGGCCCGGAGCACCCGTTCGTGGTTGCTCGGGCCGGTATGACACGGCTTGTCTTCGAGAATGTCTGGTGCCAGTTCTCGATAGATGGAACGACTGAAGCGGTACATGCGGTTGTTCCCCTTGGGCCGAGTGCCGGGCCCCCAGGCCCGGCGTCGCACTGATAGCCGATGACGTTCAATTTGCAACGCGGGGATTGTTGACTTCGCGTTAAGACGCGAACCGGCGTTCGGTTTGCCAGGGCATGGCGAAACCGCTAGAGCCAGTGCTCGAGCCGCGGGGCGTCGCCGTCGAGCACCGTGTGGCGCTCGTCGAGGGCCGGGTCGGTGTCCGGGAAGTCCGCGCGGGCGTGCGCGCCGCGGCTCTCGGCGCGGAAGATCGCGGAGCGGGCGACGAGCCGCGCGAGCGGATAGGAGTCGTCGAGCAGCGGGCGCAGGCCGTCGGCGTCGCGCTCCAGGCCGGCGTGGCGCCACATCGCCTTGCGGGTCTCGCGCGTCGGCGGCGGGGCGACCGGCTCGGCCGGCGGGGCGCCGGCGGCGGAGGCCCCTTCGGGCTCGTCGAGCGCCCGCAGCGCGGCGCGGCGGCCGAACACGAAGCACTCCGACAGCGAGTTGGATGCCAGTCGGTTGGCGCCGTGCAGACCGGTGCACGCACACTCGCCGACGGCGTAGAGGCCGGGCACGTGCGAGCGACCCTCGAGGTCCGTGACGATCCCGCCCATCACGTAGTGGCTGGCGGGCGCGACCGGCACGAGCTCGGTCGCGGGATCGAGCCCGGCCTCGCGCAGTGCGGCGACGACGTTCGGGAACCGCGCCGGGTCGATCTGGCGCATGTCGAGGCTGACCGCGCTGGCGCTCTGCTCGCGCATGGTCCGGAAGATCGCGCGGGCGACCTCGTCGCGCGGCGCCAGCTCGTCGACGAAGCGCTCGCCGTGGGCGTCGTGCAGCGTCGCCCCCTCGCCGCGGACGGCCTCGCTGATCAGGAAGCCCTCGCGGCCCGGCACGCCGACGACCGCGGTCGGGTGGAACTGGACGAACTCGAGGTCGGCGAGCGCCGCGCCGGCGGCGCGGGCCAGCAGCAGGCCGGAGCCGAACGAGCCGGGCGGGTTCGTCGTGCGCGACCACAGCGCGGCCGCGCCGCCGGTGGCGAGGATCGTGCCGCGGGCGGTCAGCGTGCGACCGTCCTCCAGCCGGACGCCGACGCAGTGCCCGTCGGCGAGCAGGCCGGCCGCGCGGGCGCCCTCGAGGACCGCGATCGCGGGGGCCTCGGCGACATCGGCGGAGAGCTGGCGCAGGATCCGCCGCCCGGTCGCGCTCCCGCCCGCGTGCACGACGCGGCGGACGCTGTGCCCGCCCTCCAGCCCGAGTGCGACGTTGCCGTGGCGGTCCGCGTCGAAGCGCACGCCGAGCGCCTCGAGGTCGCGGAACCGCGCTGGCGCCTCGTCGGTGAGCGTCTGGGCCGCGGAGCGGCGCACGAGCCCGCGGCCGGCGCGGATCGTGTCCTGCAGGTGGCGATCGGGCGAGTCGTCGATCGCCAGCGCCGCGGCGAGGCCGCCCTGTGCCCAGTAGGACGCGGTCTCGGCGAGCGGCCGGGCGGATACGAGCGTGACCCGCGCGCCCTCCCGGGCGGCGGTCAGGCAGGCGAACAGGCCGGCGGCGCCGGCGCCCACCACGACGAGGTCAGAGCGCTCGGCGTTCACGGAACGCCGTACGGTACCGGCGTGCCCGCACTCTGGCTGCGTCACGAGAGCTCGCTCGCGCACGACATCCCGGGCCACCCGGAGCGGCCGGACCGGATCCGCGCGGTCGAGGCCGAGATGGCCCGCCACGACTGGTTCGGCGCGTCGCTGGTCGAGGCGCCGGAAGCGACGCGCGAGCAGCTGCTCGCCGTGCATTCCGAGTCGTACGTGGCGGGGATCGAGTCGCTGTGCGCGGGCGGCGGCGGGTTCCTGGACGCCGATACCGCGGTGGTGCCGAGCACGTGGGCCGCGGCGGTGCACGCGGCGGGCGGCGCGGTGGCGCTGGTCGACGCGCTGCTGGGCGGCTCGGCCTCGGTGGGCGTCTCGGCGCTACGGCCGCCCGGCCATCACGCCGAGCCGGAGCGGGCGATGGGGTTCTGCATCTTCGGGAACGTGGCGATCGCGGCCGAGCGGGCGCGGTCGGCGCACGGGGCCGAGCGGGTGCTGGTCCTCGACTGGGACGTACACCACGGCAACGGGACGGAGGCGATCTTCGCGGCGGACCCCGGCGTCCTGTTCGTCTCGATCCATCAGTGGCCGCTGTATCCGGGCACCGGACCGGCGTCGTTCGCGGGTGACGGCGCGGGGGAGGGCTATACGGTCAACCTGCCCGTGCCGGGCGGGAGCGGCGATCCGGTGTACCGCTCGCTCGTCGGGCATGTCGCCGCGCCGCTGATCCGCGCGTGGGAGCCGCAGCTCGTCCTGATCTCGGCGGGGTTCGACGCCCACCACGCCGACCCGCTCGCCACCTGCGAGGTCACCGAGGCCGGTTTCGCGGGGATGACCGCGGCGGTGCGGCGCGCGGCCGACGCGGTCGGCGCTCCGGTCGGCGTCGTGCTCGAGGGCGGCTACGACCTCGGCGCCCTGGCGGGCTCGATGGCGGCGCTGATGCCGGTGCTCGTGGCCGATACGGGGCCGGACGACGCGGTCGCGCGGCATCCGCTGGCCGAGGAGGCCGTGCGGCGGCTCGCACCGTGGTGGCCGGCGCTCTAAGCCGGGATCGGTGGATTCAGGCTAAGGCGCGGGCGACGTGCTCGGTGAGGCGGTGGCCGACGGCGTCGCCCCGCCCGCGGGGGCCTTAGGGATGATGTGCCGCACGTAAGCGCCGGTGATCTGGCTCGACACGTCGTTGAGCGCCTGGTCGGCGGCGCGCTTGCTGTCGTACTGGCCGGAGAAGACCACCCACTTGCCGGGCTCGATCGAGCTGTAGCCGTCGGAGCTCAGGAGCCCGACGGGCACGCCCTGGCTCGCGAGCTCGTTCGCGCGCGACTGGGCGGCCTCGCGCGTGGACGACGACTCGAGCACGACCGTCCACGCGTCCTTCCCGTCCGGCCAGTCGGCGATCTCGGGCGTACCGGTCGGGCTCTCGCCGGTCGCCGGCGGGATCGTGGTCGAGTCGAAGCTCGGCGTCGCCGTGGGCGCCTGGGCCGTCGGCGCGGGCGTCGCCTGCCCGGGCTGCTGCGGGGTCACCTGCTCGGCGTCGCCGGCGAGCTCGACGAGCGCGAGGATCACCGCGATCGCGGCGATCACGAGCAGCGCGACGACCAGCGCCACCGGCCCGCGCCAGCTCGGCGGGGCGGCGATCGTTGAGCCGACGTCGGCCCCGCAGTTCAGGCACCACTCCTGGTCGGGGCGCAGCTCCCCGCCGCAGCGCGGGCACCGGCGCGGCGCGGTCTCCGGCGCCGCGGGTGCGGGCGTCTCCGTCGCGGTCACGAGCCCTGCTCCGGCCGCGAGCTCAGCGAGTCCGGCAGCGGCGGAGGCACTTCCTCGTCCTTCCTGCCGTTCGGCGCGGGCTCGAAGTCCGGCTTCTCACCCCGCGCCGCCGCCGCCGGGTCGTCGCGCGCGGCCGGGACGTTGTTGCCAACCGTCGTCGGAGCGTCGTCGTCCGCGGCCGGGACGTCGTCGCCGACCGCGGGCGAGTCCGGCGCGGCCGGGACCTCGTGGGCCGTCGTCGGTGCGTCGTCGCCCGCCGCCGCGACGTCGTCGCCGCCCGTCCGCGAGTCCGCCGGCGCGGAAACCTCGTGGGTCGTCGCCGCATCGGCCGTCGTCGGCGGGTCGTTGTCGGTCGCCGCGATGTCGTTGCCGGCGGCCGCGGGCTCGGCGCCCGAGGGGGCGTCGGCCGGCGTGGGCTCGTCGTTCGGCGCGGGGCGGGTTGCGGCGGCCGGGCGCGGGATCGCGAGCCACTGGCTGGTCGCGGCGGAGGGGTCGGTCTTCTCCTTCTCCTCGGCCGGCACGGCGCGGGGGTGGGGACCCGCGGCCCAGAGCACGCTGGCGGGGGCGGGCTCGGCCGCGGGCTGGGCGCCGGTGGTCGGCTGGGCGGCGGCGTCGCGCTTCGCGCGCGCCTTCGCGTCGAGCGGGGCGCCGCAGCGCGAGCAGTAGTGGGCGTCGCTCGCGTGGAGCTCGCCGCACTCCGGGCACAGGCCGCCGATGCCGGGCTCCCACAGCAGGGCGCCCGCGTGCGGCTCGCCGAGCCGGGCCTCGAGGCCGCGGACCTCGGTGTCGAGCGCGGCGATCCGGTTGGCCTTGGACTCGACCAGCCCGCGGGGGCCCTCCTGCGCCGCGGCGCCGGGGGTGCGGTGGAGCTCGAAGACGAAGCCGCCGAGGTCGCGCAGTAGCAGCTCGCGGACCCCGCGCAGATAGCGCAGGCGACGGCGCAGCTTGCCGCGGCTCGCACTGGCGGCAGGGGCGACGGCGAGCTCGCCGGGGTCGATCCCTGCGGGCAGGTCGCGCACGGGAGCAGGCTGCGGCGGCGGCTCGGCGGCGGCGGCGGGCTGCGGCGTCGCGGGCGCGGCGGGCTGCTCCGGGGCGGGCTCGGCGACCGCGGGCTGCGCCGTCGTCTCCGGCAGGACCTGGGTGGCCTCCTCCCCGGGCACGGGGCGATCGCCACCCGCCTCGGCGGTGGTCTCGGCAGGCGCGCCGGCCGGCTCGGAGGACTCGGGCGTGGGGGACCGGGTCTCGTCGGCGGTCGCGGGGCGTCGGCGTGTCAAACGTCGCAGCAGGCCGCTCATACGTCGCAAGGGCGCACGGTCTCCGTGCTCCCCCGATATCCGAGTATACGGTCGCCGTCGCAGGCCACGCCGCCTTGAACCCGCGACGGGCGCCGTCGGTGCGCTATGCGAGCTCGCCGGCCGCGACGTCGCGCCACGCGGCGACCACGCGGGCGGCCATCCGGTCGGCCGAGAACAGCGCCGCGCGGTCGCGTCCGCCGACGCGCGGATCGTCCGCCTCGAGTACCGGCCGCAGCGCGGCCTGCCACGCCTCGCGGTCCCACGGCGCGCAGTAGGCGCCGGCGATGCCGTCGAGCGCCACGCCGTGGATCCCCACCGGCGTCCCGAACGGCGGCACGCCGCAGGCCAGCGCCTCGATCACCGACAGCCCGAAGCCCTCGGCCTGCGAGGGGACGAGGACCGCGTTCGCCGCGTTGATCCACAGGGGAACCTCGGCCGGCGGCACCCGGCCCATGGTGAGCAGGCGCGTGTCGCCCGCCGCCTCGCGCGCGCGATCGAAGCGCTTGAGCGGGCGCGCGGGATCGTGCGGGAACAGCAGGTACGGGCCGTCGCGATCGAGGCCGAGCCGCTCGCGCGCCTCGGCCCGCGGGATCGGCCGGAAGCGCTCGAGGTCGATCCCCACCGGCAGGACCGCCACCTGCCGCGTGGTCCCGGCGCCGGGGATCAGGCCGCTGAACTCGCGCGAGACGGCGGCGGGCAGCGCCGTGAGGGGGAGGGCCGCCCGCGTGATGCGGTTCGAGCGCGCGTCGAAGAGGTCGTTGCCGTGCAGCGTGACCACGACGGGCCCGAGCCGCGCCGCGACCGCCGGCCATGCCGTGAGCCCGAAGTGTGCGTGCACGACGTCGAAACGCCGGCCGCGGAAGCGGCGTCGCAGCTCGCGAGCAGCCCGCGGATAGCCGCGGATCCCGGCGGCGAACGTGAACAGCTCGATCTCGACGTCGCCGCGCCGCCGCAGCGCCTCGACCTGATCGCGGACGAACGAGCCGAACGCCGGCCGCTCGGGCGTCGGGTACATGTTCGTCACGACGAGCGCGCGCACGAGGGCGCCGAGCCTACGTCACACCCCTGTCACGAACTTGTTGCAGGCACGTCTAGAGCCGTAACGCGCTCCGCCCGACACTGGCGGAGCCCCTCGATTCGCCGACGGGGCGCCGGGCTCCGGGGCCGCCGGGGCGGGATCGACTGGGAGGCTCTCGATGCTGTACGAGCTGATGGCGCGGTCGCACACGCGGCTGGCGGACCCGACCGGCCAGGGGACGGTGGAGTACGTCGGCCTCGTGCTGCTCGTCGCGGTCCTGATCGCGGGGGTGGTCAAGGCGAGCGGCGGGTTCTCCGACACCGGCATCGCCGATGCCGTGGTCAAGAAGATCAAGGGCGCGATCACCGGTGTCGGAGAGGGATGAACGTCAACTGCGGCTGGGTAGGAAGGCTCGGGAGCGAGCGGTGCGGTCGGGATCGTCGCCGCGGTGGTCGTGTGGGTTTCGCAGCAACGATCGCCCGTGGCCGCGCAAGTGTTGCGAAACCCACGTCACGCGTGGGTTTCGCAGCAATGATCGCTGCGCGGCGCGCGAGTGTTGCGAAACCCACGCGATGGGTGCATTTCGCAGCAACGATCGCCCGCCGGCCCGCGATTGCGACGAAACGCACCGTAGAGGTGCGCAACGTCGCAATGATCGACGCCGGCGGCTCGAGTGCGACGAAATGCACACACCCCTGCCCGCATCGCCGCCGCCCTACCCAGCCGGGGTTGACGTTCGCCGGACTTACCGGCACGCGCCGGCGGCACGAGCCGGGGTTGACGTTCGCCGGACTTACCGGCACGCGCCGGCGGCACGAGCCGGGGTCGACGTTCGCCGGACTTACCGGCACGCGCCGGCGGCACGAGCCGGGGTCGACGTTCGCCGGACTTACCGGCACGCGCCGACGGCGCGAGCCGGGGTTGACGTTCGCCGGCCTCACCGGGCGGGACCGCCACAGCGCCTGCCAGACTGCCGGGCGTGATGGGGCACGACGCGTCGCGGACCGCGCCCGAGGAGGTGCGGCGGCGCCCGGTCGGGGTGTTCGACTCCGGCGTGGGCGGGCTGACCGTGCTGCACGAGCTGCTCGTGCAGCTACCGGCCGAGGATTTCGTGTACCTCGCCGACTCGGCTCGCTTCCCGTACGGCGACCGCACGCAGCGGGAGCTGGAGGCGTTCGCGCTCGAGATCGCCGAGGAGCTCGTCGCCCGCCGGGTCAAGCTCCTCGTCGTCGCCTGCAACAGCGCGACCGCTGCGGCGCTCCCCGCACTGCGGGAGCGGCTGATGCAGACCACGCTCGGGATCGACGTGCTGGGCGTCGTCCAGCCCGGCGCCGTGCAGGCGGTCGCGGCCACGCGCAACGGCAGGGTCGGGCTGCTCGCCACGGCCGCCACGGTCGAGAGCGGCTCGTACGCGCGGGCGATCGCCGACGCCGACCCGTTCGTGAAGCTCACGTCGGTCCCGTGCCCCGATCTCGCGGCGATCATCGAGGCGGGCTTCCCGTTCGACGAGCACGTCGTCGACACGGTCCGGACGTACACGGCGCCGCTGCGCGAGGCGGGGGTCGACACCGTGGTGCTGGGCTGCACGCACTACCCGCTGATCCGCCCGATGCTCCAGCGGATGCTCGGCCGGCGCGTGAACATCATCGTGTCGGGCGACCCGCTCGCCCATCAGGTCGAGCACGTGCTCGGCGCCCGCGGGCTGGAGAACCCGCGTACCGAGGAGGGCCGCTACGCGTTCCTCTGCACCGGCGACACGGAGGCGTTCCGGACGCTCGGCACGCGCTTCCTCCAGCTGCCGCTCGGCGCGGTCGAGCCGGTGCGGCTCGGGGCGCGCGACTTCGTCGCCGGAGGCCGCGCATGACCCGCAGCGGCGACCGAGCGCCCGACGAGCTGCGGCCGACCGCGATCGAGCCCGGCTTCGTGCGCACCGCGACCGGCTCGGCGCTGATCTCCTGCGGCGAGACGCGCGTGATCTGCACAGCGTCGGTGCAGCAGTCCGTCCCGCGCTGGATGCTCGGCAAGGGCCGCGGCTGGGTCACCGCCGAGTACGGGATGCTCCCCGCCTCGACCGGCGACCGCAAGCAGCGCGACGTCAGCAAGGGCCGCCCCGACGGCCGCACCGTCGAGATCCAGCGGCTGATCGGCCGCTCGCTCCGCGGCATCGTCGACTTCGAGGCGCTCGGCGAGCGCACGATCTACGTCGACTGCGACGTCCTGCAGGCCGACGGCGGCACGCGCTGCGCCTCGATCACCGGCGGCTATGTCGCGCTCGAGCTCGCGTGCCGCAAGCTCGTCGCGGACGGCCGGCTCGAGCGCACGCCGCTCACGCAGTCGGTCGCGGCCGTGTCGTGCGGCGTCGTCGAGGGCGTCCCGCTGCTGGACCTCGACTATCCCGAGGACTCCTCCGCGGAGGTCGACGCCAACGTGGTGATGACCGGCGACGACGGCCTCGTGGAGGTGCAGGCGACCGCCGAGCGCACGCCGCTCTCTCGCGCGCACCTGGACGAGTTGCTGGCGCTCGCCGCGCACGGGATCGAGGGCTTGCGCGCGGCCCAGGCCGCCGCCGTCGGCTGAGGGGCGCGCCCGTGCGGCTGCTGCTGGCGACGCGCAACGTCCACAAGCTCCGCGAGTTCGAGCGCCTGCTGCGGACGGTCGGGCTCGACCCGCTGCCCGACGGCGTGCCCTCTCCGCCCGAGGACGGCGACACCTACGCCGCCAACGCGCTGATCAAGGCCCGCGCGGCGACCGCCGCGACGCTTCGGGCCGCGATCGCCGACGACTCCGGGATCGAGGCCGAGGCGCTCCGCGGCGCGCCCGGCGTGCGGACGGCCCGCTACGCCGGCGAGGACGCGAGCGACGAGCAGAACCTCGCCAAGCTCGCCGAGAACGCACCGCCCGGGACCGCCCTGCGGTACGTGTGCGTGATCGCGCACGTCGATCCCGAGGGGAACGAGCAGCTGTTCACGGGCATCACGACGGGCATGGTGGCGCCCGCGCCGCGAGGCACCGGGGGCTTCGGCTACGACCCGATCTTCGTCCCCGACGACGGGCCCGGCGACGGCCGCACGATGGCGGAGCTGTCGGACGTCGAGAAGGACGCGATCTCCCACCGCGGCCGCGCCGCGCGCGCGCTTGAGGAGTGGCTGAGCCGATGAGCCACGACCGCTCGCGCGCCGCCGCCGTCTCGATCTTCTCGAACACCGCGCTGATCGCGCTGAAGGTGATCGCCGGCATCGTCACCGGCTCGGTGGCGATCATCACCGAGGCGATCCACTCGAGCGTCGACCTCGCCGCCTCGTTCATCGCCTACTTCTCGGTCCGCCAGGCCGAGACGCCCGCCGACGCCCAGCACCGCTACGGGCACGAGAAGTTCGAGAACGTCGCGGCCGCCGCCGAGGGCGTGCTGATCCTGATCGGGTCCGGTGTGATCGTCTACGCGGCGGTCCACAGCCTGATCGTGGGGCCGGAGCTCGAGCGGCTCGGCTTCGGCATCGCCGTCGTCGCGTTCGCGACCGCCGCCAACCTGGTCATCTCGACGTGGTTGTACCGGCAGGCGCGCACCACGCAGTCGTCCGCGCTGGAGGCCGACGCGGCACACCTGCGGACCGACGCGTTCACGTCGCTCGGCGTGCTCGTCGGCCTCGGGCTGGCACAGGCGACCGGCGCGCACTGGCTCGACCCGGCGATCGCGTTGGTCATCGCGCTGGCGATCGTCGTGACGGGCACGCGGATCGTCGCCCGCTCGTGGGGCGTGCTGGTCGACGAGGCGCTGCCCGACGCCGAGCAGGCCGCCATCCGCGAGGCGATCGAGGCGTTCGCGGGCCGCGGCGTCGTCGGCTACCACCAGCTGCGCACGCGCCGGGCCGGCGCCCGCCGCTACGTCGATCTGCACGTGCAGTTCGCGTCAGGGACCTCGCTGGAGGCGGCCCACGGCACCGCCCACGCGCTGCAGGACGAGATCGAGCGCCGCCTGCCCGGCGGCACCGACGTGCTGATCCACCTCGAGCCCGCCGACAAGGTGCGGCCGGGCGCCGAGCTCGGCGCCGCTAACGCAGGTTGATCGCGGCCGCGAGCGCGACCGCGAGCACCACGCCGGCGTAGCCGTCGTAGTTGGAGAGCAGCAAGATCAGCGCCGCCACCACGCAGATGGCGACCGTGACCAGCCAGGCGATCCTCGACAGGGGCACAGGGCGGCTATTCTCGCGAACGGCCGATGAGCCCTGCTCCGACCCTCACGCCGCCGCTCGCGCTCGACTACCTGCGCGAGCTCTCGGCCGACATCCGCTCGGGCGTCGTGCTCGACCCGAAGGGCGCGCTGCTGGCCGGTCCGGAGGACCTCGCCGACGCCGCCCGCGACCTGCTCGACGGCGCTCCCGGCGCGGAGGAGCTGCACGTCAGCACCGCCGACGGCGCCGTGTTCGCCGCGCGCTCGGATCGCCATGCGCTCGTCGTCGTCTGCGGGCGGCTCGCGCTGCCCTCGCTGATCCGGTACGACCTGCGGCTCGTGCTCGCCGACCTCGCGGGCAGCCCGCGACCCGAGGCGGCGGCCTGATGCCGCGCCTGCCGCGCAAGCCGACGGCGCCGCGCCCGCGCGGGGCGGTCGGTGCCATGGCGGCCTCGCTGGCCCGCCGCAAGGCCGCCCGCGAGCCGCGCGTGGTGCTCACCGAGCCCGGCGGACACCCCCGCACGCTGGACTCCGAGGACCCCGCCGCGGGGCCGCTCCTGGACGCCGCCGAACGGCTGATCTCCGCAGCCCAGCGCCGTTCCGGCGTCTGATTAAGCGCCGCCGAATTCCCGCAAATTGCGGGGAAACGTCCAAATTTGGCTCTAGAGCGTCCGATGTCGCTGTTACGTTCGGCGCCGTCATCCAGATCCCCCGAGTGCCGGGGGAAAGGAGGAGTAGTCATGACCACGAAGGCGGAGTTCGTCGACAAGGTCGCCGCCAAGAGCGGCCTGAGCAAGAAGGACGCTGGTGCCGCGGTGGATGCCGTCATCGGCTCGATCGAGGACAGCCTGAAGTCCGGGGACGAGGTCAGCTTCACCGGCTTCGGCAAGTTCCACGTCGCCAACCGCGGCGCTCGCGAGGGTCGCAACCCCCGAACGGGCGAGACGATGACCATCGCCGCGAGCCGTGTTCCGCGATTCACCGCCGGGTCGGGCCTCAAGAAGGCCGTCAAGTAACCGGCGCCGCGATGTCTGTGTCGGGCGCCGGCGATGGGTCGCCGGCGCCCGGTCCGGCGTCGCGACCGTTCGGCGACCGGCTCGCCGCCGCGGTCGCGACGCGCGAGTCGCAGATCGTCCTCGGGATCGACCCCGACCCGGCCCGGCTGTGGCCGGGCCCGCTCGATCGCACGTCGGTGGCGCGCGCTGCGCTCGCGCAGGCGCTGGCCACGGCCCACGAGGCCGCGCGCGGAGTCGCCGCGGGCGAGCACGCCGCCGAGGAGGCGGCCGTCGGCGCCGACCTGGCCGTCAACCCGGCCGCGCTCGAGGCGGGCGCCGCCGTCCTGGCCCATTGCATCGCGCTGATCGACGCCGCGGCCCCGGCCTGCGTGGCCGCCAAGCCGCAGCTCGCCACCTTCGAGCGGCTCGGCTTCGCCGGGGCGCTGGCGCTCGAGGCCACGTGCGCGCACGCGCGTGCCGCGGGGCTCCTGCTGCTGGCCGACGGCAAGCGCGGCGATGTCCCGGTGACCGCCCTCGCGTACGGCCAGGCGCTCGTCGGCTCGACCCCGTCGCCGTTCGGCGCGGTCCCCGGGCTCGGCGCCGACGCGTTCACCGCGAACCCGCTGCTCGGCCGCGACGCCCTCGCGCCGCTGGTCGAACTCGCGCGCACGGCCGGCGCCGGTACGTTCATCCTCGTCCGCACCTCCAACCCCGGCGCGGCCGACCTGATGGATCTGCGGCTGGAGGGCGGCGAACCGCTGTGGGAGCGGCTGGCGGCGCTGGTCGCCGAGCTGGGCGAAACGGGCGAGGAAGGGCTCGCCGACGTCGGCGCGGTGACCGGCGCGACGGCGCCGCAGCACCTCGCCCGGATGCGCGAGCTGATGCCCAGCGCGCCCTTCCTGCTGCCCGGCGTCGGCGCGCAGGGGGGCGACGTGGCGGCGCTGGCGCCGGCCTTCGCGCCGGGCCGCGCGGGCGGCCTGGTCACGGCGTCGCGCTCGATCGCGCGGGCCCACGAACAGGCCGGTGGGGGTCCGGCCGCGGCGGCGCGCGCGGAGGCCGAGCGCCTGCGCGAGGTGGCCTGGGCGCTCGCCTGAAGCCGCCTGGGCCGCCGCTAGACTCACGCCTGATGGCCGGTCGCAGCCCCGCGCGGTTTCTGGCGCCGCTCGCGCTGGTGGCCTTCGTCATCGCCCTCTTCGTCGTGGTGAACTCGTCGATGAACCGCAGCGAGACGAGCACGAGCGGCGGGGGCAGCCCGTCCGGCGACTCGCGGCCGGCGTCGTCGCCCACGGCGACAGGCAAGAAGAAGAAGGGCCCGCGTCGCTACACCGTCAAGAACGGCGACACGCCGTCATCGATCGCCGAGAAGACCGGCGTGCCGTTGGAGGACATCCTGCGCCTGAACCCCGACCTCGATCCGCAGACCCTGGCCCCGGGCCAGCGGATCAAGCTGCGCCAGTGACCGGGAGGCGCCTCCTGGCGGCGGCGGTCGCCGCCGCGGCCCTGCTGGCCGCGCCCGCGTCGGCGGACGCGCGCGACTGCCCAGCCTCGGTCAAGGCCCCGAACGCGATCGTGCTCGAGGTCTCGACGGGCGTCGTCGCCTGCGAGCGCGGCGCCGACGCCGAGCGCCCGGTGGGCTCGACCGTGAAGCTGATGACCGCGCTGCTCACGCTCGAGCGCGCGGACCTCGACGACAGCTACCGCGCCGTCCCCTACCACGGGATCACGGGCGAGTCGCTGATCTACCTGCAGCCGGGCGATCGCACGACCGTCCGCGACCTGCTGCGCGGCCTGCTGATCCGCTCGGGCAACGACGCGGCGGCGACGCTGGCCAAGGGCGTCGCGGGCTCCGAGCGCGCGTTCGTGCGGCTGATGAACCAGCGCGCGCGGGCGCTCGGGCTCGACCACACGCACTACGTGAACCCGATCGGGCTCGACGCGCCGGGCGCCTACTCGAGCGCGCGCGACCTGGTGACGCTGACCCGGTTCCTGCGCACGAAGCCGTTCTTCCGGCGGACCGTCCAGCAGCCGCAGGTCACGCTCACCACCGGCGGCGTGACGCGCACGCGCAACAACCGCAACACGCTCATCCCCGCGGTGCCGTGGGTCAACGGCGTCAAGACCGGGCACACGCAACAGGCCGGCTACGTGCTCGTCGGGTCGGGCCGCCAGAAGGGCATCCAGGTGATCTCGGCGGTCCTCGGCGAGCCCAGCGAGGCCGCGCGCGACGCCGAGACCGAGCGGCTGCTGCGCTTCGGGATGGGCGAGTTCCAACGCATCACCGCGGCACCGAGGGGGCAGAGCCTCGATCCGCCGATCCGCATCCCGATCCGCTACCGCCGCGGCGCGGAGCTCGAGCTGGTGATCGGTCCGAACGGCCAGCGGACCGTGGTGCCGAAGCACCGGCGCGAGCTCGTGACGATCCAGCCGCGCCGCTTCCCGAGCCAGGTCCAGGGCCCGATCGCCTCCGGCGCCCGGCTCGGCGAGGCGGACGTGCTGCAGGACGGGCACAAGATCGCGACCGTGCCGCTGGTGGCGAGCGGCGACGTGCCGGCTGCGGGCGCGGTCCAACGCACCAAATCCTGGTTCGCGACCCCGCTCGGCGTCGTGCTCGGCTTCGCCGTGTTGAGCGGTACGGTGCTCTTGGTGCGGACCCGACGGCGACCACGGGGACCGGGACGAAGGCGGGCTCGCGAGGAGGCGGGGGTCGCATGATCATCACCGTCACGCTCAACACTGCGAT
Organism: Solirubrobacteraceae bacterium; assembly: GCA_036520135.1. GTDB lineage: Bacteria > Actinomycetota > Thermoleophilia > Solirubrobacterales > Solirubrobacteraceae > DASSUW01. The sequence goes on along the minus strand of DATDKF010000403.1, from coordinate 873 downwards.
CGACAAGACGCTCTCGGTCCCGAACTTCCGGCTCGGGCGCCGCCACCGCACCGTGGAGCAGACGACGATGCCGGGCGGCAAGGGCGTCAACGTCGCGCGCGTGCTCAAGACGCTCGGTGCGCCCGTGATCGCGACCGGGCTCGCCGGCGGGGCGACCGGCACGCGGCTGGTGGAGCAGCTCACGCAGCTCTCGGTGCTCTCGGACTTCGTGCGCATACGCGAGGAATCGCGCACCAACACGGCGGTGATCGACCCGACCACGGGCGAGCAGACGGAGATCAACGAGCGCGGCCCGAGCGTCTCCGAGCAGGAGGTCGAGCTGTTCGTGGACAAGCTGCTCTACCTCGCGCGCGGCGCGTCGATGTGCGTGTTCGCCGGCTCGCTCCCGCGCGACGTCGACGTCAACGTGTACGCCGACCTGATCCGCGAGCTCAAGCGGGTCGGCGTCGTCTGCCTCGTGGACACGGACGGGGATCCGCTGCGCCGCGCCGTCCGCGCGGAGCCCGACGTGATCTCCCCGAACGTGCTCGAGGCCGAGGAGCTCGTCGGCCACGAGTTCAACGAGGAGGAGGACCACTGCATCGCCGTGCGCGAGATGGTCGAGCTGGGTGCGCGCGACGCGATCATGACCGCGCCCGACGGCTGCTACGCCCGCATGCTGCCCGAAGAGCCCGCCGGCGCGCCGGTGCTGTACCGCGTGCGGGTGCGCCAGGGCGTGATCGAGCCGCGCGCGACGGTCGGCTCCGGCGACGCCTTCCTGGCCGGGTTCGTCAACGCCCGCTACAACGGCCTCGGCGTCGAGGAGTGCCTGCTGCACGGCGTCGCCTGCGGAGCCCAGAGCACGCAGCACCTCGGTGCGGGGCTCGTCGATCC
>DATDKF010000402.1:0-3188 GCA_036520135.1 Solirubrobacteraceae bacterium | reverse complement strand
CATCCGCGTCGCGCGAGGGTCGCTGCACGATCACGACGCGCCGCGTATGAGCGCTATCGGTCCGGGAGGGTGAAGGACGGGCCGCCGGTTCAGCCGCCCGCCGAATCCCTACACGCCGCCGGGCGACACCGGCGGGTCGGGGTCAACCTCAGCGACCCGGAGTCGCGCGTCGTGAAAGCTCTGCGGGGGTTCATCCAGGACTGCAACGCTCAGACCGTCACCAACGAGCCCCTCGCGCGGCGCGGGACGGCTAACCCACGTTCGCTTCTCCACCCCTTCCGTACCATGCACGGGCACGCGACCCTCCTCGGTGGAGCGACCGGCGCCAGCGCCCATTGGGCACCGAAACGACTCTCAGTGCCCAAATCGACGCGAAAAGAACGCAATTTGCGTACATCGAGCTGGTGCGGGTCTATCGCGAGAACCCACTCAAATGCAGGGATTCCTCGGCTGTTAGAGAGATTCCGGTCCATGACTGAAAATCGTGGTGTCCCCGGTTCGAGTCCGGGTCTCGCCACTGCCACGATCCGCATGGTTGCAGGATTTTCTCTTTTCCGGTTCTTGTGATCGAGCGTCGAATCGCGCTCCGGGATGGGAGACGAAAGGGAGACGGCCGGCGGACACGGTGCGCGGCCCTCCGCTGCGCTGCTGGGAAACCCGCAGGAACACGCGATTCCGGAGCCGACTCCAACGGAAGCGACCACGACTCCCCGTCGTGGTCGTTCCGCCACCGCGCGGGCGGCCCACACGCGCTTCCTGAGCTGATGGCTCGCCACCGGTCTTCGCACGGCGAGCCTGCCTCGGACTGTTTATGTTCCGGACCGAAAACGTAATTCTCTAGCGCAATGCGGCGCCCTGCAGCGCCGCGTGTGCCGCCCGGCGGCAGTCGTCGAGCGAGAGGGAGCGGATCTGCGCGCGCAGCTCCCCCAGCCGGGCGGCGCCGGCGCTGAGCTCGTCCACCCCCAGCCCGAGCAGGAGCGGGAGCATGCGCGGGTCGCCCGCGGCCTCGCCGCAGACCTCGACGGCGAGCCCGGCGTCGCGGCCGGCGTCGACGGTGCGCGCGATCGCGGCCAGCACGCGCGGGTCGTCCGCGCGCGCGGTGGAAGCGGCGAAGCGGTCGACGCCCAGCGTCGACGCCGTCAGGTCGTTCGTGCCGATGCTGAGGAAGGCCGAGCGCGCGGCGATGGCCGGCGCGCCGGCCACGGCGGCCGGCGTCTCGATCATGGCGCCCAGCGAGCCGGTCTCAACGTTCGCGCGCGCACGAGCGCGCGCGAGCACCTCGGCGGCGGCGAGGAGCTGTGAGACGTCGTCGACCATCGGCAGCAGGATGCGCAGGCGGCATTCGGTCCCCTCGGCGAGGATCGCCGCGAGCTGGTCCTCGAGCGCCGCCGGATGGCGCAGCAGCAGCGCGATACCGCGGCTGCCGTCGTCGTCGGCCGCCAGGAAGGGCGGCAGCTTGTCGCCGCCGAAGTCGAGCACGCGGACCGTCGCCACGCGGCCGGCCAGCGGGGCGAGTACCGGGCGCAGCGCGAGGCGGTGCTCGGCCTCGGTCGGCCAGCGCGCCGCATCCAGGAAGAGCAACTCGGTCCGCACGAGGCCGACGCCCTCGGCGCCGGCGTCCAGCGCGGCGCGGACCTCGGCGGCGCTGGCCACGTTCGCGAGGACTGTCACGTCGCGCCCGTCTGTCGTGACGGCGGGTTCTGAGCGGCCAGCGATCGCCGCCTGCCGCGCGGCCGCCCGCGCCGCTGTCGCGGCCCGCGCCGCGGCCCGTCGCTCGGCGGGCGGGTCGACGTCCACGGCGCCCGTATCGCCGTCGAGCACCAGGCTGGCGCCTGGCGCGACCGACAGCAGGTCTGGCCCGACACCCGTGACCATCGGCAGCCCCAGCGATCGGGCCACGATCGCGGCGTGCGCCGTAGGGCCGCCGGCGGCGAGCGCGACGCCCTGCGCCCAGCCCTGGATCTCGGCGACGTCGGCGGGGCCGAGATCCTGCGCGACCGCGATGCCGCCGGCCGTGCCGCTCGTCGCGGTCGGCGCGCCGTGGGCGAGGCGCGCCGCCCGGCGTCCGATGGAGCGGACGTCGTCGGCGCGGGCGGCGAGCAGCTCGTCGGGCAGCGCGGCCAGGAGCGCGGCCATCGCGTCCGTGGCCGCGAGGAGGGCCGCGGCGGCCGGCAGGCCGTCCTCGAGCACGGCCCGCTCGACCGCCGCCTCCAGCTCGGGGTCGCGGGCCATCAGCGCCCCCGCGTCCACGATCTCGGCGTCGGCGGCGGCCAGCGTGCCCGCGAGCGCCTCGAGCTCGCCGGCCGCCTCCTCGAGCGCCCGGGTGGCGAGCAGCGCCGTGGCTTGCCGCTCCATGAGTGGCACGTTCGCCTCGGCGGTGGCGGGTGCGTCGAGCACGACCGCGCGGCCGGCCGCCAGGCCGGGGGAGGCGGGCAGGCCCTGCAGCAGGTTCTCGCCCACGTCAGCGCGCTCGCCCGACGGCGCGCACCAGCGCGCGCATGATCAACGCCGTGGAGGTCGCTCCGGGATCCTGGTGGCCGATCGACCGCTCGCCGAGATACGACGCGCGACCCTTGCGCGCCTGCAGCGGCACCGTGGCCCGGGCGCCCTCCTCGGCGGCCGCGGCGGCCGCCTCCAGGGCCGCGACCAGCGGCTCGCCCGTGCCGAGCGCGGTCTGCAACGCGGTGATGGCGGGCTGGAGGGCGTCGACGATGGTCTTGTCGCCGACCTCGGCGGCGCCGAGCTCCTGGATCGCCGCCAGCGCCGCGTCGAGCGCCCCGGCGAGCTGGGCGCCGTCGATCTCCGGCGCGTCGCCGAGCGACCGGCCCGCGCGGCGGAGTGCCGATCCCCACAGGGGGCCGCTCGCGCCGCCCACCGTCGCCACCAGGGTCCTGCCGCAGGTGATGAGGACCTGGCCGGGGGCATCCTGCCCCCGGCCGGCGAGCGCCTTCTCCACGGCGTCGAAGCCGCGAACCATGTTGGTGCCGTGATCGCCGTCGCCGATCGCGGCGTCGAGCTGCGTCAGCTGGTCGCGCTGCGCACGCACGGCCGCACCGATCTCCGCCATCCAGGCGGCGATGGTGTCCGACTGCACCGTCGCTTCGGTGAGCACCGGCGTCACGCGCCCCAGCGCAGGGCGGGCGTGTCGACGGGCGCGTCCCAGAGGGACTCGAGCTCGTCGTCGAGCT
>DATDKF010000401.1:0-14169 GCA_036520135.1 Solirubrobacteraceae bacterium | reverse complement strand
CGCCAGCAGACGGCGAGCAGGTCGAGCGAGGCCGACAGCATCAGCGCGTGGTGGTCGAGCACCTCGCGCAGGCGGTCGCCGTAGGCGCGCACCTGCGGGTCGCGCGACACCGGCACCGAGGCGGACAGCGCCACGAACCGGCTGGTGAGCCGGCCGCCGCGCGGCGCGAGCTCGGCGAGCGGCGCGCGCCGGCGGACCTCACGCAGCAGCTCCTCCGCCTCGTCCTGCAGGATCACGGCCTCGGCCGCGATCCGCGTGAGCGTGCGCAGCTCCGCGTCGCGCTCGGACGGCCGCTGCGCGGCATCGTCGAGCACGACCGCGGTCACGTCGTCGAGGCCGTGGTCGGGCCTGGCAGCGCCGGCACGTCTGCGCCCGAACATCGTTGACCCAAGCGTACCTCCATGTATTCTCTGACTCGGGTCAGAGAATGGTCTCCGAGCAGGACATCGCGATGGTGCGCAGCTTCAACCGGCTCGTGACACGCCAGGTCGGCGCGCTCAACGATCGCTACCTGGGCCACCGCCCGCTCGGCGAGTCGCGCGTGCTGTTCGAGATCGGCGCCGGCGGGGCGACGCCGCGCGACGTGCGCGCCCGGCTCGGCCTGGACTCCGGCTACCTGTCACGGATGATCGCGGCGCTGGAGCGCGACGGCCTGGTCGAGACCGACCCGGCGCCGGGCGATCGCCGCACGCGGCGCCTGCGCCTGACGGCGGCCGGCCGGGCCGAGATGGCCGCGCTCGACCGGATCTCCGACGAGCTCGCGGCCTCGGCGCTGGCGCCGCTCGACGACGAGCAGCGCGCCCGCCTCCTGCGCGCGCAGGCCGAGGTCCGGCGGCTGCTGGCGATCTCGATGGTCTCGATCGGCCGCGAGGACCCGGCCTCGTCCGACGCGCGCTGGTGCCTCGGGCACTACTTCGCCGAGCTGGGCGAGCGCTTCGAGGAGCCGTTCGACGCGGGCCGGACGCTGCCCGCCGACGACCTCGACGCGTTCCTGGTCGCCCGCTTCGACGGCCAGCCGGCGGCGTGCGGGGCGCTCAAGACGCTCGAGCCCGGCGTCGGCGAGATCGTGCGCATGTGGGTCGACCGCGCGCACCGCGGCCTCGGCATCGGCGCGCGGATGCTCGCCGCGCTCGAGGCAGAGGCCGCCGCCCTCGGCCACGCGAGCGTGCGGCTCTACACGAACCGCTCGCTCGCCGAGGCCAAGGCGATGTACCGGGGTCACGGCTACGCGGAGATCCCCCGGTACAACGACGACCCGTACGCCAACCACTGGTTCGAGAAGCGGCTCACACGCTGACGGCGTCGGCGGCGAGCACCGCCACGTCGGCAACGATCGCGAGGACGCCGATCACGGTCGCGGCGCGCGTCAGGCCGCTCGTGGGCGTGCGGTGCGCGAGCACGATGCCGCCGAGCGCGAGCACCGGCGGGATGCCGCTCCAGTAGGCGGCGGCGAACACGAGTCCGAGCAGTGACAGCGTCAGGGCGGTGCCGGACGAGCCGCCGCGTGCCGCTGCGCGCGGGACGATCAGGCCGAACACGAGCGCGGTCGCCGCGGCGATCATCCCGGTGACGACGAGCAGCTCGCGCAGTGCGTCCTCGTCGGGGCGGACGATCAGGTACTGGACGGCGATCACGGCCATCGCCGCGGCGCCCGCGACGGCGGCGAACGGGACCGGCGTGCGGGTGGTGACGGAGCGGGACATCGGGACCTCCTGGTCGGGTGGAGGTCGATCACATCGCGGAGCCGGCGCCCGTCATCGGCGCGGCGAGCGAACCGCGTCGCTCGCCCGAGCGATTCGCGCTCGCTCGCGCGAGCGATGGCGCACCGGGGAGCGGTGCACTAGCGTGGCCACATGGTCAAGCGCTACGGAGACGCGCTGCTCGCCGTCGCGTTCCTCGTCGCCACCGCGGTCCAGATCGCGGGCGACGGCGACCTCGGCGCGGGCGAGCGGATCGGCTCGGCCGCGATGGCCGTGGCCGTCGCGGTGGCGATCTCGCAGCGCGCCCGCGCGCCGCTCGCGCTCGCCGCGGTCACGCTCGCGTCGATCCTCGCCCGGCCGCTGATCCCGCCCGGCGGCGACGGCGTCGCCTACGGCATCGCCGCCCTCGTCGCCGCCTACACATGCGCGGCGCGGCTCGAGGGCCGCGCGCTGCTGGCCGGCGCGGCCTTGACGCTCGCGATCGCGGTCGACCTGATGATCACCGACGGGCAGGACTTCGCCGGCGTCGTGTTCTACAGCCTGCTGTTCGGCGCGCCGTGGGTGGGCGGGCGCCTGATCCGCGTGAGCCGCCAGCGCGAGGCGCTGCTGGAGGAGCAGCGCGACGAGCAGGCGCGCGCCGCGGTGGCCGACGAGCGCGGCCGCATCGCGCGCGAGCTGCACGACGTGGTGGCGCACGCGATCTCGGTCGTCGTGCTGCAGGCGCGCGGCGGCCGCAAGGTGCTGGCCGACGATCCCGCGGCCGCGCACGAAGCGTTCGACGTGATCGAGTCCACCAGCACGCAGGCGCTCGGCGAGATGCGCCGGCTGCTCGGGCTCCTGCGCGCCGAGGACGACCTCGCGCTGGCGCCGCTGCCGACGCTCGCGCGGCTCGACCAGCTCGCCGACGAGCTGCGCGCCTCGGGCCTGCCGGTCGAGCTGACCGTGACCGGCTCGCGAACCGACCTGCCGCCGGGCGTCGACGTGTCCGCGTACCGGATCGTCCAGGAGGCGCTCACCAACGCGCTCAAGCACGCCGGTCCCGCGCGCGCACACGTGCGCGTGGAGTTCGGGGAGGACGCGGTGGTCGTCGAGGTGGTGGACGACGGCGCCGGAGCGCCGGCTCCCGCGGTCGCTGCGAACGGTGGCGGCCACGGGCTGGTGGGCATGCGCGAGCGCGTCGCGATCGTCGGCGGCATCGTCGACGCCGGGCCGCGGCCGCAGGGCGGCTACGCCGTCCGCGCCACGCTGCCGTACGCCGCCGAGCGATGATCCGCGTCCTGCTCGCCGACGACCAGTCGCTGGTCCGCGCCGGCTTCCGGATGATCCTCGGCGCCGAGCCGGACATCGAGGTCGTCGGCGAGGCCGCCGACGGGCGCGAGGCGGTCGCGCTCGCGCGCGCGACCGCGCCCGACGTCGTGCTCATGGACATCCGCATGCCGGAGGTCGACGGCATCGCCGCCACGCGCCAGATCGCCCGCCCCGAGGGCGGGCCGCCCGCCGTGCTGGTGCTGACGACGTTCGACCTCGACGCGTACGTCTACGAGGCGCTGCGCGCGGGCGCCAGCGGGTTCCTGCTCAAGGACGCGCCCGAGGAGCAGCTCGTGGCCGGCATCCGCATCGTCGCCGACGGCGCCTCGCTGTTCGCCCCGACCGTGACCCGCCGCCTCGTCGAGCGCTTTACTGGCGGCCCGCCGCGCGCCGACGTCCCGTCGCTCGACGAGCTCACGCCGCGCGAGGTCGAGATCCTCACGCTGATCGCCCGCGGTCTGTCCAACGCCGAGATCGCCGACTCGCTGATCGTCTCGCAGCACACGGTCAAGAGCCACGTCGCCCACGTCCTCGGCAAGCTCGGGCTGCGCGACCGCGTCCAGGCGGTCGTGCTCGCGTACGAGGCCGGCCTGGTGCGTCCGGGCGAGGGCTGAGGGTCAGGCGGTCAGTCGCTGTCGGACCGACCGCCGCGCGCGTTCGATGACCGCGTCGTCGTCGTGCAGAACCGCCACGATGTTCGTCCCCGTCAGGATCGCGCCGAGCTCGAACGCGAGCTGGTCCGGCTCGGTCCCCGCGGCGAGCTGTCCTTCGGCGACGGTCTCGCGTGCGGTCTGGCGCAGCAGGTCTCGCCACTGCTCCTGATAGGCGGCGACGCGATCGTGGACGCGGCCCTTACGCCCGCCGAGCTCCGCCGACGTGCTCACGAAGAAGCAGCCGCCCGGAAACACCCGGCGCTCGACGTAGTCGAGGAATCCGTCGCAGAGTGCGAGGAGCCGATCCCGGCCGGGCGGGGCCGCACCGATCGCGGGCTCCACCACTTCCCTGAGGAAGCTCTCCCGCGCCGCGTCGATCGTCGCGAGCTGCAGCTCCTCCTTGGAGCCGAACAGGACGTACACGCTGCTCTTCGGCATGCCGGTGGCTTCAGCCAGGCGGCCGATCGAGAGGCCGTCGAGGCCTTGTCGTCGCCACTGCTGAGCGGCTGTGCGTCGTGCTGGCGACGCTGCGCAGCGGCGTGCCGGTCGCCCTGACGTGCGACGCGTGAAACCGAGTGGTTGCCACACACACAAAAGGAGGAGCGATGTTCATCAAACGTCGAGCTCGTGGCGGACGGCGGGCACCTGCACCTGGCGCGCAACGACGGTTCCGCGCCGGTCCGCATCTACGCCACCTTCTTCGCCAGGAAGCGCACGACGGAGTTCCTCACTCCCAGGCCGGATCCCGGAGTGTGCCGGTCCAGAGACCGGCGCGACTCCGGTTCAGGCCGCCGCCGCCATCTTGCGGCGGCCGCCGGCCTTCTTCTTCGGCTTCGCGGGCTCGACGAGCCTTGAGAGGAACTCGCCGGTGTGGGAGCCCTTGGTGGCGGCGACCTCCTCGGGCGTTCCGACGGCCATGATCTCGCCGCCCTCCTCCCCGCCCTCCGGGCCCATGTCGATCAGGCGGTCGGCGACCTTGATGACGTCGAGGTTGTGCTCGATCACGACGACGGTGTTGCCGGCCTCGACGAGCCGCTGCAGCACCTCGAGCAGCCGCTGGATGTCGGCGAAGTGCAGGCCGGTGGTCGGCTCGTCGAGGATGTAAAGGGTGCGGCCGGTCGCGACCTTGCACAGCTCGGCCGCGAGCTTGACGCGCTGGGCCTCGCCGCCCGAGAGCGTCGTGGCGGGCTGGCCGAGGCGCATGTAGTCGAGCCCCACGTCGTGCAGCGTCTGCAGCCGGCGGCGGATCTTCGGGATGTGCGCGAAGAACTCGAGCGCCTCCTCGATCGGCATCTCGAGGACGTCGGCGATCGTCTTGCCCTTGAAGCGGATGTCGAGCGTCTCGCGGTTGTAGCGCTTGCCGTGGCACTGCTCGCACGGGACGTAGACGTCCGGCAGGAAGTGCATCTCGATCTTGATCTGCCCGTCGCCGCGGCAGACCTCGCAGCGGCCGCCCTTGACGTTGAACGAGAAGCGGCCCGGCTTGTACCCGCGCGCCCGCGCCTCCTGGGTCTTGGAGAACAGGTCGCGGATCTGGTCGAACAGCCCGATGTAGGTCGCCGGGTTGGACCGCGGCGTGCGGCCGATCGGCGACTGGTCGACGCTGATGATCTTGTCGAGCTGCTCGAGCCCGCTGATGCGCTTGTGGGCGCCGGGCCGCATCCGCGAGCGGTGCAGGCGGTTGGACACCGCCTTGTAGAGGATCTCGTTGACGAGCGTTGACTTGCCCGAGCCGGACACGCCGGTCACCGCCGTGAAGACGCCGAGCGGGACCTGCACGTCGACGTTCTTGAGGTTGTGCTGGCGCGCCCCCTCGATCGCGACGTAGCCGGCCGGCGTGCGCCGCTCGGCCGGGGGCTCGATCCGCCGCGTGCCCGACAGGAACTGACCGGTCAACGACTCCGGGACCCGCATGACGTCCTCGGCCGTCCCCTCGGCGACGACGTAGCCGCCGTGCTCGCCCGCGCCCGGCCCCATGTCGACCAGGTGGTCGGCAGCGTGCATCGTGCCCTCGTCGTGCTCGACCACGAGCACGGTGTTGCCGAGGTCGCGCAGCCGCTCCAGCGTCGCGATCAGGCGCGCGTTGTCGCGCTGGTGCAGGCCGATCGACGGCTCGTCGAGGATGTAGAGCACGCCCACCAGCGACGAGCCGATCTGCGTCGCCAGCCGGATCCGCTGCGCCTCGCCGCCGGACAGCGTCGCCGACGCGCGCTCCATCGACAGGTAGCCGACGCCGACGTTGTCCAGGAACCGCAGCCGCTCGTCGATCTCCCGCAGGATCAGCCGAGCGATCGCGCGGTCCTGCTCGGACAGGTCGAGCTTGTCGAGCCACTCGAGCGCGCGGCGCGCGCTCATGAAGCAGAACTCGTGGATCGCGAGCCCGCCGACCTTGACCGCCCGCGACTCGGGCCGCAGCCGCGCGCCCTTGCACTCCGGGCACGGCCGCACCGACATGTACTCCTCGATCTTCTCGCGCGACCAGTCGGAGTCGGTCTCCTTGTAGCGGCGCTCGAGGTTCGGGACGATCCCCTCGAAGGTCGTCATGTACGACCGCTTGCGCCCCATCCGGTTGCGGTAGGAGACGTACAGCCGGTCGCCGTTCGTGCCGTACAGGAAGAGGTTCTGCTCGTCTTCGTCCAGCTCGTCCCACGGCACGTCGAGGTCGACCTCGTAGCGGTCGGCGATCGCGGAGGTCATCTGCTCGTAGTAGCTCGTCGCCCCGCTCGCCCACGGCAGGATCGCCCCCTCGTTGAGCGACAGCGACGGGTCCGGCACCACGAGCTCGGGGTCGATCTCCATCTGCGAGCCGAGCCCGGTGCAGCGCGTGCAGGCGCCGTGCGGCGAGTTGAACGAGAACGACCGCGGTTCGAGTTCGGGCATCGAGATCCCGCAGTACAGGCAGGCGAACTTCTCCGAGTACGTCGTGACCGTGCCCTCGCCTTCGCGCGGCACCGTCTCGATCTCCACCATGCCGTCGGCCAGCGAGACCGCGGTCTCCACCGAGTCGGCCAGCCGCTTGCGCAGGTCGCGCCGCATGATCAGCCGGTCGACCACCACGGCGATGTCGTGCTTGTACTTCTTGTCGAGGACGATCTCCTCCTCGAGCATCCGCAGCTCGCCGTCGACCTTCACGCGCGTGAAGCCCTCGTTGCGCAGCTCGGCCAGCTGCTTGCCGTACTCGCCCTTGCGGCCGCGCACGATCGGCGCCAGGACCATGAACCGCTCGCCGTCGTCCATCGCCATGATCTGGTCGATGATCTGCTCGGCCGACTGGGCGGCGATCGGGCGCCCGCAGTTGAAGCAGTGGGGCTTGCCGATCCGCGCCCACAGCAGGCGCAGGTAGTCGTAGATCTCGGTGACCGTGCCGACCGTCGACCGCGGATTGCGCGACGTCGTCTTCTGGTCGATCGAGATGGCCGGCGACAGCCCTTCGATCGAGTCAACGTCCGGCTTGTCCATCTGGCCGAGGAACTGCCGCGCGTACGCCGACAGCGACTCGACGTACCGGCGCTGGCCCTCCGCGTAGATGGTGTCGAACGCCAATGAGGACTTGCCCGAGCCGGAGAGGCCGGTGATGACGACCAGCGAGTCGCGCGGCAGCTCGACCGTGACGTCCTTGAGGTTGTGCTCGCGCGCGCCTGCGACGACGATGGATCCGGAACGGGACATAAGACCGCTCGGATTCTAGGTGCTCGCGCGGCGCGAAAAGCGAACGCCTGTTCCCAAGCTGGTCAAAACGCCGGAAACACCTGCAACCGGCGCTGGAAGCGCTCAGCAGCCGAACGGCGCGCGTTGAACAGAGTGCGTCAGGCGGCGGTCGCGAGCACGCCGGCGTCGGCGAGCTTGTCGCGCAGGTAGCGCAGGAACGGGTCCACGCTCAGGTCCTCGCCGGTGATCCGCCGCACCAGCTCGCGCGGCGGGAACTTGCGGCCGTGGCGGTGGACGTGCTCGCGCAGCCACTCGCGCAGCGGCGCGAACTCGCCGCGCTCCATCTGGCCGCCGACGTCCGCGACGTCGTCGCACAGCTTGTCCCACAGCTGGGCGCCGAGCAGGTTGCCGAGCGTGTACGTCGGGAAGTAGCCCATCAGCCCGGCGCTCCAGTGGACGTCCTGCAGCACCCCGTCGATCGGGCCGGAGACGTGCACGCCGAGCAGCCGCTCCATGCCCTCGTCCCACGCGGTCGGCAGGTCGTCGATCGCCAGCGAGCCCTCGATCAGCGCGAGCTCGAGCTCGAAGCGCAGGATGATGTGCAGGTTGTAGGTGGTCTCGTCGGCCTCGGTGCGGATCAGCGACGGCTGGACGGTGTTGACGGCGCGGTAGAGCGCGGTCGTGTCGAGCCCGGCGACGGCGGCCGGCAGCGACTCCCTCAGGCGCGGCAGCAGCCAGGCGCAGAACGGCCGCGACCGGCCGATCATGTTCTCCCACAGGCGGCTCTGTGACTCGTGGACGCCGAGCGAGACCGGGTCGTCGAGCGTCGTGCGCAGCAGCTCGCGGCCGACCTTCGCCTCATAGAGCCCGTGGCCGAACTCGTGCAGCGCCGAGTACAGCGCGACGGCGAAGTCGTGCTCGTCGTAGCGCGTGGTCAGGCGCACGTCGTCGGCGGCGATGCCGGACGCGAACGGATGCAGCGTCGGGTCCAGCCGCCAGCAGTCGGGGTCGTAGCCGAGCCCCTCGAGCACGTCGAGCACCGCGATCCGCTGGCTCTCGACGTCGAACTCACCGAGGAACGCGCCGTCGTTGCGCTCCTGGCCGGCGTCGCCCGCGGCGGCGACGAGCGGGACGAGCGCGTCGCGCAGCTCCGCGAACAGCGGGCGCAGATCGGCCGTCGTGAGCCCGGGCTCGAAGTCGTCGAGCAGCGCGTCGTAGGGGTGCTCGAACCCCTCGAAGCAGGCGACGTAGCGGTGGCGCAGCTCGACCTGCCCGGCGAGCGCGTCGCGGAAGCGCGAGAAGTCGTTCGCCGCGCGCGCCTCGAGCCAGGACTGCTGGCCGGTCGCCTTCGCGCGCGAGAGCTCGGCGGCAAGATCCTCGGGCACGCGGACCGACTTCTCGTGGTCGCGGCGCGCCCACCAGACCAGCCGGGCGTCGTCGGAGTCGGGGTCCTGCTCGGCGGCCCACGGCTCGAGCGCTTCGAGCATCGCCGCGAGGTCGGGACTCGTCTCGCGCGCGTGGATCACGCGCGCGAGGGTGCCGACCGCGTCGGCTCGCGCCTCGGCGCCGCCCGGCGGCATCATCGTCTGCTGGTCCCAGAACAGCAGCCCGCCGATCGAGTACAGGTCGCTCAGCTCCGCCATGTAGCGGCGCAGGGCGTCGATCTGGGACGTCACTGCTCGGCCCGTGCGTAGACGTCGTCGAGCAGGCCGTCCGGATCGGCGAGCGAGTAGTTCTCGGCCAGGTAGCGCGCGGTCTCCTCGCGCGGGGTTCCGCTGAGGGCCATGTTGAGCGCGATCAGCCGCGCGCCCGCCTCGTCGCCGTTGGCCGACACCGCGGGGGCGGGCGGCTCGCCGGCGACGTCCGCGGGAGCGGCCGGCTCGCCGGCGACGTCGCCGACCTGCGCCTGCAGCTGCGTGAGTCCCTCGCTGAGCCGCTCCCCGCTCCTGCGCAGGGCGTCGAGCAGCTTGTTCAGCTCGCCCTCGAGCTCGTCGAGCCGGGAGAGCATCCCGCCGGCGGCCTCCTGCACGCGCTTGACGTGCGCGCCGGCCTCGCGACCCGCCTCGGCGCGGAGCTCGGCGGCGCCGGCCTCGGCCGCCTCGAGAATCGCGCGAACCTGCTCCGACGCTCCGGCGGACAGCGCCGCCGGCGCCGCGCGCGGGGCGTCCCGCAGCGTCTCGAACTCGTCGGCGACCCGGCGCAGATGAGCGTCAACGGCCGCCTGGTCATAGCCGCGGCGGCCGACGGGGAAGTCGCGGCGCTCGATCGCGTCTCGATCCACGCCGGTGAGGATAGTCACGCGGAGGCCGTGATCCGCCGAATGAGTGGGCGTTGGGCGCGGCGCCGTCAGCGGGGCAGCCGCGGAGACCCGTCCGGGTCGCGGGCGATCAGCCCGTCGCGCTCGAGGCCGGCGAGGATGCGCGGGTCGACGTCCGGCGGCGGCTCGCCGGCGACCAGCGCGGCGACGACCCGCCCGCGGGCGAAGCGATCGGAGTCCTCGAAGCGCTCGGCGCCGCGCCGGCGGGCGCGCGTGGCCGGGCCGCCGCGGGCGTCGGTCGCGCAGCCGGCCTTGACCGGGCAGTCCGGGCAGCGCGGCGCGCGCGGACGGCAGACCGTCGCGCCGAGCTCCATCATCGCCTGGTTGAACGCCGCCGCCTCGCCGGCCGGCACGAGTGCGCGGGCCCGGCGCGCCAGCGCAGCCGCCGGGCGCGCGACGCCCTCGAAGCGCTCGATCACGCGCCTGACGTTCGTGTCGATGGCCGGGTCCTGGCGGTCCCACGCGAACGACCCGACCGCGGCGGCGGTGTACGGCCCGACACCGGGCAACTCCGTGAGATCGTCCGGCCAGCCGTGCGCTGCGACGCGGCGCGCCGCGTGCTGGAGCGCGAGCGCCCGGCGGTTGTAGCCGAGCCCACTCCACGCCTTCAGCACCGCGCTCGGGGCGGCGGCCGCCAGCGACGGCGGGTCGGGGAAGGCGGCGAGGAACGCCTCGTAGTACGGGACCACCCGCTGGGCCTGCGTCTGCTGGAGCATCACCTCGCTGACCAGCAGCGCGTACGGATCGCGGGTCTGGCGCCAGGGCAATGGGCGCTTGACTCGTTCGTACCAGGCGAGCAGGGAGGTGGAATCGAACGCCACGCCGGGACCCTAACTGCGCATTGAGGGGAGCACGGGGCGGGGTGGCTAACGAATGTTGCCTGTGGGGCAACAAACGTAGTCCACCCCCTCCATCCCGCCCTCCCTACATGCCCGGGGTTCAGAACCGCCAGCGCGTCGGGCTCGACCCGAACGCGCTCTCGACCAACCCGAACGCCCAAACCGGGCGCACGCACACGATCGGGTTCTTGACCGGATCCGGCGGCGCATCGCCGTACTTCGCGCGATAGGCGTCGAGCAGCGCCGGGTCGGGGTCGGTGACGAGGTCGACGACGCCGTGCAGAATCACCGGGTCGTCGGCGTCGGGATGGACGGCGCAGCGGGGTTGGACGCGGAGGTTGCGGACCTTGCGCGAGCGGCCGCTGGAGGAGAACCACAGGCAGCCGTCGTGCCAGACCGCCCAGACCGGCATCAGGTGCGGCGCGCCCTGCTCGTCGACCGTCGCGACCCAGTAGCGCGTCGCGGCGGCGAGGCGCTCCTCCGCCCATGACCACGGCAGCAGCCCGCGCTCGGACTCGGTGACGCCGTAGCCCGGCATGTACGGCCGCTCGGCGATCGGCTCGCGCACGGGTTCGATCATGATGATGCCCAGAGGTGGACGACGGCGTGCGAGCGGAACGGGCGCCAGGCCTCGGCCGCGTCGGGCCCGGCGCCGATCCGCGCGAGGCCGTGGCGGACGCCGATGTCGGTCGGCATCCAGGCGTCCGGGTCGGCGAGCGCGCGCATCGCGATGTACTCGGCCGTCCACGGGCCGATGCCGGGCAGCTCGAGCAGCGCCGCGCGCGTCGCCGCGGGGTCGGCGCCCGGCGCGAGCACGAGCCCGTCCGCCAGCGCGCCGGCTATCGCCGCCAGCGCGCGCTGCCGCGAGCGCGGCATCGCCATCGACGGCGCGAACTCGACGATCGCGCTCGGCTCCGGCCACGCGTGCGTGAGGGTCCCGTCGGGCCGCGGCAGCGGCGCCCCGACCGCCGCGACCATCCGCCCCGCCAGCGTCCGCGCCGCGGCGAGCGACACCTGCTGGCCGAGCACCGCCCGGATCGCCAGCTCTCCCCCGTCGACCGTGCCCGGCACCCGCAGCCCCGGCCGCGCCGCGATCAGCGGCCCGAGCAGGGGATCGCCGGCGAGATGGGCGTCGGCTGCCGCCGCGACGGCGCCCGACCCCGCGAGCCGGCGCACGGCCGCCTCAGCCGCGCCGCGATCGCGACGATCGGCGACGACGACGCGCGGATCGCCCGCCTCGACGCCGACCAGATCGCGCGGGTCGGCGACGACAGCGCGCGGGTCGTCCGCGCCGAGAGCGACAACCGCCGGGCCATGGGGCAGTCGCACGGTCCGGCGGTAGACGCCGCCGGCGACCTCCTCGAGGCCGGGGATCGCGCGCGCGGCCAGGAACGGGACTAGTCCAGTCGCAGGTGCACCTCGTCGATGCCGTCGCCCATCGGGTCCTTGACCTCGGCCGTGACCGTGAAGCCGTTCTTCTCGAGCACGCGACGGGAGCCGGGGTTGTTCACCGCCGTGTGGGCCACCAGCGGCCGCCGGGGCTCCTCGGCCAGGAACGCCGACAGCGCCGCCGTCGCGACGCCGCGGCCCCAGTGCGAGCGGGCGATCCAGTAGCCGACCTCGCGGTCGCCGACGCCGTCGCGCAGGAAGCTCACGACGTGCCCGGCGACGTCGCCGTCGACGACGATCGTCCGCACGTTCGCGCTGTCGTCGGCCAGCACCTCGCGCCAGTGCTTCATGTGGTCGGCGTGCGAGCGCGGCGGGACCGCCGCCATCCCCACGGCCACCGGATCAACCTGCTGCTCGTAGAACGCCTCGAGGTCCGGGGGCTCGACGGGGCGCAGCGAGACGGTCACTCGGCCGCGGCCGTCGCCTCGTCGAGCTCGCGCCGGAGCTCGCGGATCTCGTCGCGCAGCTTGGCGGCGTACTCGAACCGCAGCTCCTCGGCGGCGGCGAGCATCTCCTCCTCGAGCTCGACGATCGTCTGCTCGATCTCGTGCGGCTCCATGTCGATCCGCTTCTCGCGGCGGCGGCGCGACGACTTGGGGACCTTGCTGTCGCCCATCAGGAACTCCGTGATGTCGGAGATTCCCTTGACGATCGTCTCCGCCGTGATGCCGTGATCGAGGTTGTACTGGACCTGGATCGCGCGCCGGCGGTCGGTCTCCTCGATCGCCTTGCGCATCGCCTCGGTCTCCTTGTCGGCGTACATGAGCACCTTGCCGCCGACGTTGCGCGCCGCGCGCCCGATCGTCTGGATCAGCGAGGTCTCGCCGCGCAGGAAGCCCTCCTTGTCGGCGTCGAGGATCCCCACCAGCGACACCTCCGGCAGGTCGAGCCCCTCGCGCAGGAGGTTCACGCCGACCAGCACGTCGTACTCGCCGAGGCGCAGCTCGCGGATGATCTGGATCCGCTCCAGCGTGTCGACCTCCGAGTGCAGGTAGCGCACCTTGAAGCCCATCTCGAGCAGGTAGTCCGTCAGGTCCTCGCTCATCTTCTTGGTGAGCGTGGTGACCAGCACGCGCTCGTTGCGGTCCGCGCGCTCGCGGATCTCCTTCATGAGGTCGTCGATCTGGTTGCGCGTCTCGCGGACCTCGACCTCGGGGTCGACGATCCCAGTCGGCCGCACGATCTGCTCGACGATCGTCGCCGAGTGCTGGCGCTCGTACGGGCCGGGCGTGGCCGACACGAACACGAGCTGCGGCGAGATCGAGAGGAACTCCTCGAACGTCTGCGGCCGGTTGTCGAGCGCGCTCGGGAGCCGGAAGCCGTAGTCGACCAGTGTCGTCTTGCGCGAGCGGTCCCCCTCGTGCATCGCGCCGAGCTGCGGCACCGTCTGGTGCGACTCGTCGATGAAGCAGACGAAGTCGCGCGGGAAGTAGTCGATCAGGCAGTACGGGCGCGCGCCGGGCTCCCGCCCGTCGAGGATCCGCGAGTAGTTCTCGATCCCCGAGCAGAACCCGACCTCGCGCAGCATCTCCATGTCGTACTGGGTGCGTTGGCGCAGGCGGTGCGACTCGAGCAGCTTGCCCTCGGCCTCCAGCTCGGCGGTGCGCGCGTTGAGCTCGCGGCCGATCTCCTCGACCGCGCGCTCCATCGTCCCCTCCTTGACGTTGTAGTGCGTCGCCGGCCAGACCGCGACGTGCTCGAGGTCGTCGCGGATCAGCTCGCCCGTCAGCGGGTCGAAGTGCTGGAGGCGCTCGACCTCGTCGCCGAACAGGAGCGCCCGGAACGCGGTCTCGGCGTAGGCGGGGAAGACCTCTAGCGTGTCGCCCCGCACGCGGAACGTGCCGCGGCCGAGCGCGGTGTCGTTGCGGTTGTACTGGAGGTAGACGAGCTTGCGCAGCAGCTCGTCGCGGTCGACGTCGCCGCCCTTGAGGAGGATCTGGCAGTTGTCGTTGTACGTCTCCGGCGAGCCGAGGCCGAAGATCGCCGACACCGACGCGACGATCACCACGTCGCGCCGCGCGAACAGCGCCGCCGTTGCGGCGTGGCGCAGCCGGTCGATCTCCTGGTTGATCGCCGAGTCCTTCTCGATGTAGAGGTCCTTCGACGGGACGTACGCCTCGGGCTGGTAGTAGTCGTAGTAGGAGACGAAGTACTCGACGGCGTTGGCCGGGAAGTACGTGCGGAACTCGTTGCAGAGCTGCGCCGCCAGCGTCTTGTTGTGGGCGAGCACGAGTGCGGGCCGCTGCAGGCGCTCG
>DATDKF010000400.1:0-14788 GCA_036520135.1 Solirubrobacteraceae bacterium | reverse complement strand
GGTCCGGCCGGTTGTAGGCGTTGGACACCGTGGTGCGCGACACGCCGACGGCGTCCGCGATCGTCTGCAGCGTCACGCGGTCGCTCATCAGTGCCTCAGCGGCGGCTCGCGCCAGCCTCCCGTCTCGCCGCGGTAGAGGCCGGCGCCGGTGGCCGCCATCCGGGCCGTGCGCAGGAGGATCCGCAGGTCGAGCCGCAGGGACGCGTGCTCGACGTACCAGAGGTCGAGCTCGATCCGCTCGTGCCACGGCAGCGACGCGCGGCCGTTCACCTGCGCCCAGCCGGTCAGCCCGGGTCGCACGCACAGCCGCCCGCGCTGGCGCTCGGTGTAGCGGTCGACCTGCACCTGCACGGTCGGGCGCGGGCCGACCAGCGACATGTGGCCGCGCAGCACGTTGACCAGGTTCGGCACCTCGTCGAACGACGTCCGCCGCAGCCAGGCGCCGAGGCGCGTGATGCGGGCGTCGCCCGCGTCGACGGCGAGCCCGGCGCCCATGTGCTCGGCGCCGCTGACCATCGTCCGGAGCTTGAAGAGCAGGAACGGCCGGCCGTGGCGGCCGACGCGCCGCTGGCGGTAGATCGCGTGGCCGTGCGTCTCGAGCCGGATCGCCACCGCGGCGATCGCGAGCGCCGGCGCCGTCACGACGAACGCGACGCTGCCGAGCAGCACGTCGAGCGCGCGCTTGCGGCGCGAGGAGAGGTAGCGGCTCGTCGTCACCGCGTGCCCTCCGGCGCGTCCCAGCCGACGACCGGCCCGTGGCGCAGCCAGTCGTAGAGCCCGACGGCCAGCGAAGCGGTCGTGAGGACGTAGTACCGGGCGACGAGCAGCGGGCGCGCCTTGACCTTCCCGCCCGCGGCCGCTCCGGCCAGCAGCGCCGCCTGGGCGGCCGCCGCCGCGACGTACGTCCGGCCGCGCGGCAGCAGCGCCAGCGTGGCCAGCGCCGCCAGCACGTGCAGCAGCGGCGACGCGTAGCGCAGCAGCCGGTGCGAGCCGATCATCAGCGCGTACAGGGGCCCGTAGCCGCGCGGATCGAGCAGGCCGCCGCGAACGACGATCGGCCAGGCGTAGCTCATCATCCGCCGCTTGCGGGCCCACTCTCCCTCCAGGGTCGGGACCATCTTCTCAGTGGCGCGCGCGCCGGGCACGTAGACCGCCCGGCGCCCCCGCTTGACCATGTTGAACGGGAACGCGAGATCGTGCCCCAGCAGCTCGTCGGCGGGCAGGTAGTCCTCCGGCCGCACCGCGTAGATCGCCCCGTTGCCGGCGGTCACCGACGCCAGCGCGGACTCGTTGCGGCGCAGCCACATCTCGTAACGCCAATACAGCCCCTCCTGGTTAGTGCCGGCCTCGTTGACGAACCGCACCTGGCCGCAGGCGTAGCCGACCTCGGGGTCGGCGAACGGCGCCGCAAGCCGGCGCAGCGCGTCGGGCTCCCAGATCGCGTTGGCGTCCGAGAACGCCAGCAGGTCGCCGGTCGCGGCCGCGACGCCGGCGTCCTGGGCGAGGTACTTGCCGGCGCGCTCGAGCTCGAGGACGACGTCGGCGCCCGCGGCGCGGGCGCGCTCGGCCGTCGCGTCGGCGTCCGGCGCGGCCCCGCCGTCGATCGCCACGATCACCTCGAGGGCGTCGCGCGGCCAACCGAGCGCGAGTGCGTTGGCGATCTTGTCGGCGATCACGGCCTCCTCGCGATAGGCGGCGACGATCAGCGACACGCGTGGCACGAAGCCGCTCGGTGCGGGGATTTCGTACGCCGGAGCGCCGAATCGCCGCAGCAGCTCCAGGAACACGCCGTAGCCCACCTGCGCCCAGGCGAGCAGGGCGGTGGAGATCCAGAACAGCGCGCGCACGGCGGCGCATCCTGGCAGATGCCGTGCATCGTGCCCGGCGCATGGCAGTATCCGGCCAGGCATGGAAGTCGAGCTCTCCTATTGCGTCGTGAACACGGAGCAACGGCAGCTCCTGAGCTACTGCCTCGACGCGATCGCTCGCGAGCGCGCGACGGTCGACTTCGAGACCGAGACGCTGGTGCTCGACAACGCGTCCTGGGACGGCTCGGCCGCCGCGGCCCGCTCGCATCCGGTGACCGACGACGTGATCGCGCTCGACGTGCGACGCAGCCGCGGCGAGAACGCGTCTGAGCTGCTGCGGCGCGCCCGCGGGCGCTTCTGCCTGCTGTTGGACGAGGACTCCGAGCTCGAGCCGGGCGCAACGGTGGCGCTGCACGCCGCGCTCGCGGGCACCGACGACGCGGCGGCGGCAGGCGCGACGCTCGTGGACCTCGAGGGCGCCCAGCGGCCGTCGGCGTTCCGCTTCCCGAGCGCCGGGACCGCGCTGCTGTCGCTGGTCGGGCTCAAGCGCACGCTCGTCCAGAGCCGCGGCCCGGGCGTCCGGGACGTGGACTGGGCGCCCGCCGCCGCGCTGCTCGTGCGCCGCAACGCGGCCGCCGCGGTCGACTGGATCGGCTCCGACGAGGTGGACTTCTGCCGGCGCCTGCACGACGCCGGCTGGCGGGTGCTGTACGTGCCCGACGCCAGGGCCGTGCATCACGATCAGTAACGTCGATCGCTGATGAGCGTTCCCTCCGAGCCGACGTTCGAGCAGCGCGTCACGCCGCTCGAGCTGTTCTTCGACCTCGTGTTCGTGTTCGCGATCACGCGCGTCACGGCGCTGATGGCGCACGACCTGTCGTGGAACAGCATCGGCCACGGCCTGCTCGTGCTCGCGGCGCTGTGGTGGGGCTGGGCCGCCTACGCGTGGCTCACGAACTACGTCTCGGGCGAGGACGGCCCGGCGCGGCTGGTGGTGTTCGTGGCGATGGCCGCGATGGTGCTCGTCGCGCTCGCCGTCCCCGAGGCGTTCGGCGACCACGCGCTGCTGTTCGCGCTCGCCTACATGGTCATGCGGCTCGGGCACCTCGGGCTCTTCTGGGTCTCGAGCCGTGAGGTGCCGGAGGTCCACGTCGCGGTCGGGAAGCTGCTGCCGACGGCGATCACCGGCCCGCTGCTGCTGATCGCCGCCGCGTTCGTCGACGACGGGCTGCAGGCGGCGCTGTGGATCGTCGCGCTGGCGCTCGACTACGGCGGCCCGCTCGTGCGCGGCGTGGCGGGCTACCGCATGCACCCGGCGCACTTCGCCGAGCGGTTCTCGCTGATCGTGATCATCGCGCTGGGCGAGTCGATCGTCGCGATCGGCGTCGGCGCGGGCGACGAGCCGCTGGACACGGCGATCGCGGTCGCCGCCGTGCTGTCGCTGCTGACGTCGGGCGCGCTGTGGTGGGCGTACTTCGACGTCGTGGCGCCGGTCTCCCAGCGCCGCCTGGCCGAGCTGCACGGGGTGGCGCGCAACACGCTCGGGCGCGACTCGTTCGCCTACCTGCACCTGCCGCTGATCGCCGGCATCGAGCTGTTCGCCCTCGGCGTCGAGGAGGTCGTCGGCCACGTCGACGACGAGCTGCAGCTGGAGGCGGCCGTCGCGCTGTGCGGCGGCGTCGCCCTGTACCTGCTGGCGCACGTCGCGTTCCGGCTGCGCACCTTCGGCGGGGTCAACCGCCAGCGGCTCGCCGCGGCCGCGCTGTGCATTGCGTGCGTGCCGCTGGGCACCGCGGTGAGCGCGCTGGCCGCGCTCGCGGCGGTGACCGCCGTGAGCACCGGCCTGATCGCCTACGAGGCGATCCGCTTCCAGGAGTCCCGCCGGCGGGTACGGGTGGCGGTGTGACCGATCCGGCGGGCGGCTACGGCTGGCGCAGCGGGCAGCACCTGCCGCGCCGCCGCGGCGGCGTGTTCGGCCTCGCGCGGCTCGCCGAGGATGCGGACGTGTTCCGCGACGAGCGCCCGCTGTGCCTGCTGCTGCTGCCCGCGCCGCTCGAGCACTGCTCGATGCGCGAGCGCGTCGAGGACCTGCTGACCGCGCCGGGCGTGGCGGCCGTCGACCCGCCGCGGGTCTCCTACGCGTCGCTCGCGCGCGTCAGCGAAGCGATGGCGGACGGGATCGCCGCCGTACAGGCGCGGCGGCTGCGGCTGCCCGGCCACCCGCGCGCGCTCGTCGTCTTCCACCCCTACCAGTATCCGCTGGCCCGCGCACTGCGCGGCGCGCACCCGGACGCCGAGCTCTGGTACGGCCCGGCCGCCGAGCCCGCGACCGAGCGCGAGGAGTCCCTCAACGCGCGCGCGTTCGAGCGCGCCGACCTGCGCTTCCGCCACTGGGACGCCCCCGCCCGCGAGCAGAACCTGCAGCTGTGGGAGCGGATGGAGGCGCTGGGGATCGAGAGCGGCCGGCTGGGATCTGAGCGGGCCGACATCTCGTAGGGGCTGGCGGCGCCGGCGACGTCAACTGCGGCTGGGTAAGGGAGCGAGGACGCCGGCGTGGGTTTCGTCGCAATCGTGCGCACCCGCGCGATCGTTGCTGCGAAACCGTCCTGTGACGTGGGTTTCGTCGCACGCCCGACCGGCGCGGCGATGAGTGCGACGAAACCCACGTTGGCTCCCCAGCCTCTCTACCCAGCCGGGGTTGACGTTCGCCGGCGTCACCCGCCCCGCGGGATCGTGTGGATCCGCGTCGGCACCTTGCGCAGGATGTCGGCGACGTTGAGCGTGATCTGGCCGACCTGGCGATCGGCGAGGCGGTGCGTCCAGGCCGGGAGGCCGATGCGGATGTAGACGCCGTCGCCGATCTCGGTGGCGGCGAGCGCGGGCCGCTGCGGCGGCGGGAGCTCGGAGGTGTCCTGCTCGGTCGCGGTCTCGACGCCGAGCGCGGCGAGCAGGCGCCCGCGGTCGCCGCTCGGCGGGTCGCTCTCCTCGAGGTCGCTGAAGCCGCCCAGCTCGCCGTCGAAGCCCGTCAGCAGCCCGTAGTCGGGCTCGCCGCCGATCAGGGTGAGCGTGACCGGCCGGCTGGTGTGCCGGAGCGGCTGCAGGCGCGTGCCGAACGCGTCCGCCGGCACCGGCTGGGTGGGGCGCAGCAGCCGCCCGGCGGTCCCGCTCTCGTTCGCGCGCAGGGTCACGCCGCGGCGCAGCGCGTCGGTGCCGAAGCTCGCGAGCCGGCCGCCGTCGGCCACGTACTGGCGCAGCCGGCGCGCGTAGGCGCGCGGGATCCAGCGCTCGGAGCCCGCGAGCAGCACGCCGGTGCGGTCGGACGCGCGCGGCGAGCGCGACAGCGCGAGGTCGAGGTCGCTGGTGAGGTCGTAGCGGACGCGCGCGTGGTCGAGGAAGCGCAGCAGCGGCGCGACGTCGTCCAGCAGGTCGGCGGGCAGCCCTCCGGGCTGCACGCGCGGCCACGTCACGGGCTCGCCGGTGGCGAAGTCGTTGATCAGGCCGTCGCTGTCCTCGTCGACCTCCTCAGTCCCCAGCCAGGTCATGGTCGGGAGGACGACGAGCATCCGCGCCCGCATGGTCGACTGCACGATCACCGGAACGCTGGTCGTGTGTGCGCCGGCCGCGAGCTCGAGCAGGTAGAGCCCTGAGTCGCCGCTCGGGGCGGTGAACCTGATCTGGTGCTGGCCGGCCTGCGCGCGACCCTGCTTGACTGGCCGCGTCTGGCCGAGCCGGCGCAGCCGCCAGCGGTAGGCCTTGCCGCGCGCGTCGACGTTGACGGTCACCTTCCGGCCCGCGGTGACCGGCCGCACGGGCGGCTCGGCGGCGATCGCGCGAACCGTGATCGACGGCTTCCCGCGCGCCTGGCCGCGCTCCGGCGGGACCTTGGCCGGCGCGGTTCCCTCGTTGCCGGCGCGGTCGCGCGCGGTGACCTGCACGAGGTAGAGCCCCGGCGGCGCCGGTTTGCCGTCCACCTGGCCGTTCCAGTCGAGCGTGCGGGTGTCGGTGACCAGCGGCAGCTCCGCGACGACCCGCGGGTCGCCGCCGTCGACCCGGTAGATCCGCGCGCTCTTGCTCAGCCGGCGCGAGACCGACCCGACCTCGATCTGCACGGGCCCGGCCACCGGCCCGATGATCGAGCCGGGCCTGACGGCCCGCACGCGCGGCCGCGGCGGGCGGGTGTCGACGAGCGTCGTCCGCGGCACGGTGACCGAGCGCCCCTGGCGGCGCAGTGTGACGCGCACGCGGTAGCGCCCGTCGGGCACGATCTTCCCGGCCTCGGTGCGCCCGTCCCAGCGGAGCTGGAGCGGCTTCTGCGGGGACACCGTGGCGTCGTCCGCCAGCCGCCGCACCGCGTCGTCGGACGCGTCGACGACGTCGACCGACACCTCGGCGCGCTCGCGCAGCTCGACGTAGAAGCGGTTGACGTCCTTGAAGCGGTCGCCGTTGGGGGAGAACACGTGCGCGAGGCTGCGGACCTTCGCCACCGCCGGCTCGCCCTTGAGGCGCTGCGCGGTGAAGAACGCGGCGACCGTGGCGCCGACCAGCAGGATGAAGACGGCGCGGGCGGTGCGGGTCAAGCTACGGCGACTGGTCGAGGCCGAGCACGGCCACGACGTCGGCGCTGTCCCCGCCCCCGCCGACGCCGTTCGCCAGCGCCAGCGTGTCCTGGTCGACGGCCTCCGGGCGCGCGCTGATGCCGAGGATCGACGCCACGTCGCGGGCCTGGCGGCGCTTGCCCGGCGCGTAGAAGATCGCCGAGTCCTGGCGCTGCTGATCCGTGTTGTTGCCGGTCCGGATCATCCCCGTGTCCTCGGAGTAGCCCTTGCCCGTCAGCTTGTCGCGCGCCTGGCTCGCCAGGCCCTGGGTGGGCGTGCCGTTGAGAATCGCGACGACGGTCTCGGGCCGCGTCTCGGCGGCGCTCGGGGCGCCCGCGCCACCGCCTGCGCCGGCCGAGTTGGTCGGCTGCGGGGCGACGTTCGGCGCCGGGTTCGGCTCGTCGCTGCCGAAGAGCTGCGTGGCGGCGAACACGACCGCGCCCAGCGCGACGATGCTCGCCAGCGTGATCGCGGTGATCCGCGCAGCGCGCGACGAGCCCCCCTCGCCGCGGCGGATCGTCGCCGCGCCGCGGCGCGGCGGGACCGTGGCCGAGCGCGTGGTGGAGGCGCGCAGCGGGGCGGCGGCCACCGGCTCCGGGCGCGCCGCCTGCGGGCGCGGCGTCGCGCGCGGGATCTGCGGCTCGGCGGCGACGCCGTTGCCGTTGCTCGCGGGCTCGGGCTCCGGTTCGGCTTCGGGCTCCGGCTGCGGCGCCTCGTCGGCCTCCGGCTCGTCGGCCTCCGGCTCGTCGGCCGCCTCCTCGTCATCGGGCTCGGGCTCGGCGTCCTCGCCCAGCGTGTCGTGGAGCTGGGTCTCCTGCGAGGCGGGCTCGGCGGGGCGGTCGCCGTCTCCGCTCGGGGGCGCCGCGGCGACGTCCTCGACGACCTCCTCCTCCTCGGCGTCGCCGGCCGTGACGTCCGCGGGCGCGGCCACGACCGTCGCCTGCGCGCGGGCCGCGGCGGCGGCCACCGCCGTGGCGGGCCGCGGGCCGATCGGGATCGGCGCGGGCTTGCCGGCGGGCCTGCCGTTGCCGCTCGAGGCGGCAGCCGGCTGGGCCGGGCCGACGGTGCCGGAGCGCTCCTCCGCCGGGACGGTCTGGGCGCGGCGGGCGTCCTCGGCGGTCGCCACGACGCGGGCCTCGACCTCCTGCGCGCGCTCGGGCGCGCGGCCGGCCCAGTCGCGCAGGCGCTTGAGTTCGCGCGCCTGGGCGAAGTACAGGACGGTCAGTACAGCCAGACCGAGGAAGGCGGCAAGCCCGACGTAGGCGCCGTACTTCTCGACCTGGTCCTGGATCGAGAACGCGAAGAGGACCATGTCGCCGAGCGGGAGATTCTAGGAGGCGACCCGGTCGGCGGCCGTGTCGGGGGTGCTGGGGGCAGTTTCGGGCTCGCCGGACTCGGCCTCGGCGGGCGCCGGCGAGGGGGCTCGGATGGCGGCCAGCTCGGCGACCTTGGCCGCCAGCGCGGCCGCGTCGCCCTCGAGCACGAGCAGCCCGATCTGGCTGAACGTCTCCTCGACCCACGCGGGATCGATCGCCGGCCGGACGGCGCGCAGGATCTTGGCCGCCTGCGTGGCCTCGGAGTGCTCGTAGCTGTTGAACAGCTCCTCATGCAGCTTCTCGCCCGGCCGCGCGCCGATGATCTCGATCGCGATGTCCTTGCCCGGCTCCAGGCGCGCGAACTTGATCATGTCCTTGGCGAGCTCCATGATCGACACCGCCTCGCCCATGTCGAGCACGAAGACCTCGCCGCCCTGGGCGAGCGAGCCGGAGCGGATGACGAGCTGCACGGCCTCCGGGATCGTCATGAAGAAGCGGGTCATCTCCGGGTCGGTGACCGTGACCGGGCCGCCGGCCTGGATCTGGCGGCGGAAGATCGGCACCACCGAGCCCGACGAGCCGAGCACGTTGCCGAACCGCACCGCCGTGAACGCGGTGTCGGGGTGGCGGCGGTCGGCGGCCTCGACGGCCCACTCGGCGAGCGCCTTCGACGCGCCCATCACGGTCGCCGGCATGACCGCCTTGTCAGTCGAGACGAGCACGAAGATCCTCGTGCCGACGTCGCCGGCCACGCGCGCCATCACCCGCGTGGCGAGCGCGTTGTTGCGCACGGCCTCGACCGGGTTGGTCTCCATCAGGCCGACGTGCTTGTAGGCCGCGGCGTGGAAGACGACCGTCGGGCGGTGCTCGGCGAACACCTCCCGCATGCGCTCCTCCTCCTTGCAGTCGGCGAGCACCGCGACCGTGTTGAGCGCGTGGCGGTCCTCCACCAGCTCGCGCTCGATCTCGAACAGGTTGTCCTCGGCGTGGTCGATCATCACCAGCCGCGATGGGCCGACGCGAGAGATCTGGCGACACAGCTCGGCGCCGATCGAGCCACCGGCGCCGGTGACGAGCACGCAGCGGCCGGTCAGGTAGCCGCCGGTCGCCTCGGTCTCCATCCGCACCGGCTCGCGCCCGAGCATGTCCTCGACGCGGACGTCGCGCACCTGGCGGACGAGCTGCGAGCCGTTCTGGAGCAGCTCGAACACCGTCGGCATCGTCCGCACCGGAACGCCGCGCTCGCGGCACGCGCTCACGACCGTCGCGCGCAGGGTGCCCGGAGCCGACGGGATCGCGATCAATACCTCGTCGGGCTCGACGTCGTCGAGCACGCGCGGGAGCTCACCGGTGGTGCCGAGCACCTCGATCCCGCGGTCGATCCGCGCGTTGCGCTTGCGATCGTCGTCGTCGACGAAGCCGACCGGGCGGTAGCCGAGGTCGGGGTTGCGCAGGATCTCGCGCAGAAGCAGCCGGCCGCCGTCGCCGGCGCCGACGATCAGCACCGAGCGGGCGTCGCGCCGCGCGCGGTAGCCGCGCAGGGGCCGTTCGTAGACCAGGTGCGTGACGTAGCGGACCGCGCCGAGCATCACCAGCATGAGCAGCCCGTACAGCACGAGCACGCCGGTCGGCACCGCGACCGACACGAAGCCCTCGGGCGTGAAGATCAGCTTCGGCTGAACGACCGCGATGTAGCCGACGAGCGCGACCACCGACGCCGCCACGGCCTGCGCGATCTGCAGGTACTCGCGCTGCGACGAGTAGCGCATCCAGTGCCGGTAGAGGCCGAACAGCGCGAAGATGAACACGCTGCCACAGATCGCGAACGCGATCGTGCGCCCGAACAGATCCTCGTAGCGCGGAGGAACGCCGCCGTCGAAGCGAAGGCGGTAGGCGAGGAAATACGACAGCGCGACCAGCCCCGCATCCAACGCGACCTGCGGGAGTGCGTGACGGTGGACGGGAAAGGCCGCGGAGCGGATCCGGCGGCGCATCGCGCTTAGTCTAGGGGTGCCAGTAGCAGATCGGTCAGCAGATCGGGGTCGCGGCGCGTCCGCTCGCCCGCTCCGGCGGCCCGCTTCTCGAGCGTGACGTCCTCGGCCCGAGTCAGCCGACCCAGCCGGCCGTCGGCGATCAGGGCCTCGTCGACCGCGCCCATCCGCCCCTCGAACGTGGTCCAGACAGGAGTGCCGAGCGCCACGGCCTCGCGGTTCATCGTGCCGCCGGCGGAGATCACCAGGTCCGCGTAGGCGACGAGCGACTGCGCGTCGATCGCCCGCTCGGGCACGATGAAGCCGCCGAGCTCGTCGCGCTGCTCGGGCGTGCGCGGGAGCACGACGGTCTGCTCGCCGCGCAGGCGGTCGAGCACCGCCCCGAACAGCGGGTTCTCGAAGCGGTGGTAGAGCGAGACCGCGGGCGGCGTGCGCACGACTGCGATCGGCCGCGCCGGGTCGAGCCCGAGCTCGTCCAGGACGGCCGGGTCGGGCTCGAAGTCGGCGAGGTAGTACTCCTCCTTGAGCCCGGGGTAGCGGCGCAGCTTGGCGTCGGTGGCGCCGTACGGCCGCAGCCGCTCGGGAGGGATGACGTCCGGCACCACGACCGCGCGGGCCAGACGGCAGTTGACGGTGTGCTGGACCTTCGCCCACTCGTAGTCGAACGCGGTCGAGCTCGGGATCCGCAGCAGCGCGGCCGCGACCGTGACGTCGTTGGAGCCGTGGCCGAGCGCGATGTCGATCCCGCGGCCGCGGGCCCAGCGCGCGAGAGCGGCCGAGCGCGACAGCAGGCCGAGGCCCTTGGCGGCGAGCCGGCCGCCGCGGTGGCGGCCGATCGCCTCGCAGGCGATCCCGTGCCGCTCGCACAGCTGCAGCGTCTGCGCGAAGTCGCGCGCCGTGACCAGCACGTCGGCCCCGCGGCGCTCGAGCGCCCGGATCACCGGGCGCATGACGAGGACGTGCGGGGAGTTAGTGAGGTCGACCCAGACCCGCATCGCGCACCGCGGCGACCACCTCGTCGGCCTGCTCGCGCGAGAGGACCGCGCTCATCGGGATCGCGAGATGGCGGCGGGCCGCCTCGGCGGTCCCGGGCAGCCCGTTCGCGGGCGCGTACTCGCGCATCGCCGGCTGCTCGTGCGTCGGCACGCGGTAGTAGGCCTTCTGGCCGATGCCGGCCGCCTTCAGCGCCGACGCGAGGTCGTCCGCCCGGTCGTGCGCGACGACGTAGAGGTGCCACGCGGGCTCGCAGCCGTCGATCGGCTGCGGCAGATCGACGAGCTCGCCGAGCCCGGCCGCGCGGTAGTGCTCGGCGCCGGCGCGGCGGCCGTCGGCCCATTGCTCGAGGTGCGGGAGCTGCACGCGCAGGATCGCCGCCTGCAACTCGTCGAGCCGGGAGTTGTGGCCGACCAGCTCGAACGTGGTCTTGTCGCGCGAGCCGTGGAAGCGCAGCATCCGCACGCGGTCGGCCACCGCGTCGTCGCTGGTGATGACCGCGCCGCCGTCGCCGAACGCGCCGAGGTTCTTGGACGGGAAGAACGACAGCGTGGCCACGGTGCCGAGCGCGCCGGCGCGGCCGGCCGACGACTTCGAGCCGATCGCCTGCGCCGCGTCCTCGAGCACCGGCACGCCGAGCGCCTCGATCTCCGCGACCGGGGCGACGTTGCCGAACAGGTGCACGACGATCACGGCCTTGGTGCGCGGCGTCAGCGCCGCCTTCACGGTCTCGGCGGTCACGCAGAACGTCTCGGGATCGATGTCGCAGAACACGGGCCGCGCGCCGGTGAGCGGGATCGCCTCGGCCGACGCGTAGAACGTGAACGACGGCACCACGACCTCGTCGCCCGGCCCGACGCCGAGCGCGCGCAGCGCGAGCGTGATCGCGTCGGTCCCGTTGCCGACGCCGATCGCGTGGCGGGCGCTCAGGTAGTCGGCGAGCTCGGACTCGAAGGCGCCGACCTCCGGCCCGAGGATGAACTGGCTGCCCTGGATGACCTCGCCGACCTTGGCCTGGATGGCGTCGATCAGCGGCGCGACGGGCGTACGGGTGTCGAAAAGCGGTACTGGCATCGGCCGGGGTACGTTAGCCAGCGGCGGCGCGGTTACCCATCTGACGACCGGATCGGAACCTTCCAACCGATCTGGGCTGCTGACCGCTCCAGCGTTCAAACAATCCAACGGGGAGGTTTGGATGCGCACGATTGTCATCGGCTGCACCGTCGTCGCTCTGGTGGCCGGCGGCGGAACCGCAGTCGCGTCGTCTCTGATCACCGGCGCGGACATCAAGAACAACTCGGTGACGGGCAAGGACATCAGGAACCGCTCGCTCACCAGCGCCGACATCAAGAAGGGCGCCATCAAGGAGAGCCGCCTGTCGCAGGGCGTGCGGACCAAGCTCAACCGGTCGGTGTCCGGCTCGTCGGGGCACGGGCAGCCCGGCCCGCAAGGCCCTCCGGGCAAGGACGCGCAGACCGTGGTACGCGCGCTGAACGGGCGGCCGTTCGCTGCGACGAACGCGTCGGTGAGCCTTACGCCGGACGGCGTCGAGTTCGGTCCGTACACCGACGGCGGAGCAGCGGGAGGATCGCTGTACTTCAGCGGGCTCAACGGCAAGCCGCTGAGCGCCGTCCGCAGTCTCGTCTACTACGCCCGCTACGTCGCTGTGGGCGACACGGGCGGCGTCGGTGCTCCGTACCTGCGCGTCTTCCTCGAGGGCGATCACGACGCGATCTTCTCGCCGAACACGCAGCCGCCCGACCCTGACGTCGAGGAGGGCCCCTTCCACGAGTGGGTGGCCACCAGCGGCGTGTGGCGGTACGACGACGACGCGGGGTCCGGAGGCGCGTACGGGCTCAACGGGGCGCCGTTCTCCACGCTGATCGGCGACCACGGAACCGAGAGGATCAGCGGCATCTACATCACCACCGGCTTCAGCGCGGGCACGAGCCTCGCGGCGCTGCTGCGCTGGTGGGAGATCAACGGCCAGCGGTACGCGTTCGCCGGATAGCCGTGCGCGCACGAGGGGCCCGCTGCTGCAGCGGGCCCCTCGGCGCAAGTTCGGGCAGGGAGCTGCGTTGGAACTCACAGACGTTCCGACTCGCTTGCCGGGAGGTAGCGAATGCGCAGACTCATCGCCGCGTGTGCCGTCGTCGCGTGCGCCGGCCTGGCCGCCGCAGGGCCCGCCTCGGCGGCACCGACCTGGGCGCCCGCCGCTTCGGCCACCGTGCACCCGGGCGTGCAGACCATCACGAACGGCGGCCAATGCACGTCGAACTTCGTGTTCTACGACGCGTCCAACAACGTCTTCATCGGCCAGGCGGCGCACTGCGCCGGGACCGACGGCAACACCGCCACCAACGGCTGCGAGGCCGGGAGCCTGCCGGTCGGCACGTCGGTGGACGTCGACGGCGCGAGCCAGCCGGGCACGATCGTCTACTCCTCGTGGGTGACGATGCAGGCGCGCGGCGAGGCCGATGCCGACACCTGCCAGTACAACGACCTCGCGATCGTCAAGCTCAACCCGGCCGACTACGGCAAGGTCAACCCGAGCATCCCGTTCTGGGGCGGGCCGACGGGCCTGACGGACACGGTCGCGCAGGGCGACAAGGTCCTGTCCTACGGCAACTCGTCGTTGCGCCTCGGCGTCACGCAGCTGTCGCCGAAGGAGGGCCTGAGCCTCGGTCAGGACGCGGGTGGCTGGAACCACACCGTCTACACGGTCACCCCCGGCATCCCGGGTGACTCCGGCAGCGCGTTCATCGACCGCCAGGGCCGCGCGTTCGGCGTGCTCAGCACGCTGCAGATCGCGCCGCTCCCCGCCGGCAACGGCGTCGGCGACCTCTCGCGCGAGCTCGCGTACATGCGCTCGCACGGCGGGCCGGACCTGACGCTCGCCCAGGGCACCGAGCCCTTCAGGGGTCCGCTGCTGCCCTAGCTCGACATTGGTAGTGGCCCGCGCCCGCCGCGGGCCACTACCCTCATGCGACTCGTGTACGCGCCGGTCCTGTTCGCCTCCCTGACGGACCCGCTCGTCCAGTTCGCCGTCGATGTGATCGACAAGCTGGGCCTGCCGGGCGTCTTCGTGCTCATGCTCGCCGAGAGCGCGTGCATCCCGATCCCGTCGGAGGCGACGATGCTGTTCGCCGGCTTCAACGTCGCCGAGGGCCACTGGGGGCTGATCCCGACCGTCGCCGTGGGCGTCGCCGCAAACGTCGTGGGGTCGTGGATCGCCTACGCAGTCGGCTACTACGGGCGGATCGACATCCTCGAGAAGCACGGGGCGAAGCTCCACATCAAGCCCTCGCACCTGGCGTGGGCGGATCGTTGGTTCGAGCGCTACGGCGACGCGACGGTCTTCTTCTCGCGGATGCTCCCGATCATCCGCACGTTCATCTCGCTGCCCGCGGGCGTCGCGCGGATGCCGTTCTGGCGCTTCACGCTGCTCACGACCCTGGGCTGTGTGCCGTGGGTCTTCCTGCTCACGCTCATCGGCAGGGAGGCCGGCGACAACTGGGAGCAGTGGAAGAACAACCTGCACTACGTCGACTACGCCGTGCTGGCGGCCATCGTGCTCGGCGTGGTCTGGCTGCTGGTGCGCCGGCGGCGCGCGTCCGGCGGCACGCCGGCCGCCGATGCGCCCCGCTGAGACCGTCGCGCTCGGGCTGCTGCAGGGTCCGGCCGAGCTGCTGCCGGTGTCCTCCTCGGCCCACGTGGGGCTCGTGCTCGACCGGCTGGGCGTTGCGGGCGCCGAGCGAAAGGAGATGGAGGTGGCGCTGCACGCCGGCACCGCGCTCGCGCTGGCGCTGCTCGACCGGCGACCGCTGCGGTGGGGACTGCTGATCGCGGCGACCGCGCCGCCCGCGCTCGCCGGCTTGGCGCTCGAGCGGCCGATCGAGGCGCGGCTCGGCACGCCGCGGTCGATCGCAACCGGGCTGCTGGCCGGCGCGGTCGCGATGGTGCTCGCCGACCGCGCCCCGGAACGGCGGACGGCCGCCGGGGCGGGGGTCGCGGACGGCGCCTGGCTCGGCGCTGCGCAGGCGCTGGCGCTGGCGCCCGGCGTGTCGCGCAGCGGCGCCACGCGC
>DATDKF010000399.1:0-10401 GCA_036520135.1 Solirubrobacteraceae bacterium | reverse complement strand
ACCGGCCCCGCCGGGCCGACGGGCGCCACCGGCCCGCAGCCCTCGCCGCAACTCGTCACCGGAACGCTCACTTCGAGCGCCACGAACGCGGCGGCCGGCGTGACCGTCGCTGCCATCGCCGACTGCCCGGCGGGCAAGAAGCTGCTCGGCGGAGGCGGCACCGTGACGACGAGCAATGGGGCGAGCCTTCAGCGAGTGGCCGTGCAGGCCTCGGCGCCGGCCGACGCCGACACGTGGCGCGTCGTCGGAGTCGTAGTCGCCAACCTGACGGGCGGTCAGACGATGAACGTGCAGGCGACCGCGATCTGCACGACCTAGCCGGCGAGACCGCGGCCCTGCGCGAACGCGGCGTCCAGCACGCCCTCGACCCGCGCCGCATCCATGAGCCGCGGCCCGATCGCGGCAACCGAGGCGTCGTCGGGCACGACCACCCGCACGCGCATCCCGCGCGCCCGCAGCGCCATCTCCTCGGCGACCAGCGCGGCTGCGGTGACCGGCCGCAGCGGGCCGCCGCCCGCCGTCGGCGCCAAGCACAGCACGTGCGCGCCGCGGCCGCCGGGCGCGGCGTCGAGGTTGACCGGGCTCCAGACGCCGCCGTCGACGTACTCGCGGCCGGAGATCGTGACCGGCGCGAACAGCCACGGCACCGCGCACGAGGCGAGCACGGCGTCGCGGACGCCGGCCTCCGGCGCTCCCGGCGCGCCGAACTGCACGCGCGAGCCGGTGCCGCGGTCCACGGCCGCCACCCGCAGCCGGCCGTCGAACTCCGCGCCGAGGCGGTCGAGGTAGCCGGCGAGGCGGTCGAGCCGCCGCGCCGGCCGGGGCGTGACGGCCAGCGCCGCCGACCGTGCGAGCCGGCCGGCCGGCGCGAGCCCGGCGAACGCGATCGGGGCGAGCGGGCTGGCCACGACCGTGCCGGCGCGCAGCGCGGCGCGCGCGACGTCACCGAGGCCGCTCGGCGACTCGGCCTCGGCCGCCTCGCCCCACGCGCGCGCCGCCCGGTCGCCCGCGTCGAGCGTCCGGCCGGACACCAGCGTCGCCGCGACGATCGAGCCCGCCGACGTCCCCAGCACGTATTCGCACGACCGGAAGTCGAGCCCCGCGGCCGTCGACAGACCGCTCAGCAGGCCGCGCGTCCAGGCCTCGCCCAGCGTCCCGCCCGCGCCGAGGACCAGCGTGTCGGGGAGCTCCGTGATCGGTTGCGCCACCGGTGCAATGATGCCCGCTGATGCCCGAGGCGCCCCGCATCAAGCGCATCGATGAACTGCCGGTCATACCGGCCGGGGACGTCGGCTACCGGCTCGTGCGACGCGAGCTCGGGATCGAGGCCTTCGGCGTGAACGCGTTCACCGCCGACGCCGGCGTGCACCTGATCGAGGACCACGACGAGACAGGCGCAGGGGCCGGCCGCCACCAGGAGCTTTACGTCGTGATCGCCGGCCGCGCCCGCTTCACGATCGACGGCGCCGACTACGACGCACCGGGGGGCACGCTGGTGTTCATCCCCGACCCGAAGTCGCGTCGCTCGGCGACCGCGGTCGAGGACGGGACGATGGCGCTCGCGGTCGGCGGCCGGGTCGGGGAGGCCTACGAGGTGTCGCCGTGGGAGCCGACGTTCGCGGCCAAGGGGCTCGCCGACGCCGGCGACGTGGAGGGCGCGGTGAAGGTGATGCGGCAGTCGCTCGCCGAGCATCCGAAGAACGCGAGCGTGCTCTACAACGCGGCCTGCTTCGAGGCCGTCGCCGGCCACCGCGAGGACGCGCTCAAGCACCTGCAGGCCGCCGCGGCGCTCGCGCCGAAGGTCCTCGAATGGGCGTCCGGCGACCCGGACTTCGACGACATCCGCGACGACCCCGAGTTCCCCGCGTAAAGGGGACTGTCCCCTTTAGCCGCCGGCCTCGTTGATCGCGACGAGGACCGACATCACGCCGAACAGGCCGGTCGCCCACAGCAGCACGAGCAGCCGCAGTCCGCGCACCGTCAGCGGCGCGGGCAGGAACCGGCGGTTGATCACCAGCCGGAGCATCGAGTAGATGAACATCACCCCGCCGCTCAGCGCCGCGGCGACGACCACCAGCGACAGCGGCTGGTCGAAGCCGGAATGGCGGCCTCGGGGATCTGAATCGGTGCTTCGGCGGTAGCCATGGAAAATGCCTTCCGGCGCGACCGCGTCCAACCGCTGTACGTGATAACGTACATTCGTATGGCAGCGGCGGTCGAACCCCTTCCGGCGATCGGGCCGCGGGTGAAGGCGCTGCGGGAGGCGATGGACCTCTCGCTGCGCGACCTCGCGCTGCGCTCCGGCGTCTCGGCCCCGATGCTCTCGCAGGTCGAGCGCGGGGAGACCAGCCCGACGCTGCAGGTCGCTGCGCGGATCGCCGCCGGCCTCGAGCTGCGACTGTCCCAGCTGCTGCGCCTAGACGAGGGCGGCTCGGTGACGATCGTGCGCGCCGGCGAGGGCCGCCGCGGCGGCGCCGACGGCCACCGCTACGAGATCCTCAGCCCGCCGCTGCCCGGCCTGCGCGCCGAGCTCTCGCGCCACCGGCTCGCACGGGGCGCCGCGACCGGCGGCCCGGGCGACCCGCCGATGCACGAGCCCGGCGCCCGCGAGACCGCGGTCGTCGAGGCCGGGACGCTGACGCTGCTCGTCGACGATCAGCGCCACACGCTCCGGGCCGGCGACACCGTGACCTTCGACGCCGACCTCCCGCACCACTTCGAGAACCCTGGAAAGGAGGAGGCCGTCCTGCTGGCCGTCGTGTCGGCGGGGCTGCGGCGCTCATGAACCCGAGCACGCTCTTCGACAAGATCTGGGCGGCGCACGACGTGGCGCCCGGGCTGATCTACATCGACCTGCACCTCGTCCACGAAGTCACGAGCGCCCAGGCGTTCGAGGGCCTGCGGCTCGCCGATCGCACGGTCCGGCGCACCGACCGCACCGTGGCGACGGCCGACCACAACGTCCCGACCGACGGGACGCCGGTCGCCGCGCGCATCCGCGACGAGCTCTCGCGCGTGCAGGTCGAGACGCTGGAGCGGAACTGCGAGGAGTTCGGCGTGCCGATCTACTCGATCGGCTCGGACCGCCAGGGGATCGTGCACGTGATCGGGCCGGAGCTGGGCCTCACGCAGCCGGGGATGACGATCGTCTGCGGCGACTCGCACACCGCGACCCACGGCGCGTTCGGCGCGCTGGCCTTCGGGATCGGCACCAGCGAGGTCGAGCACGTGCTGGCGACCCAGTGCCTGTCCCAGCGGCGCCCCAAGTCGATGCGGATCAACTACGGCGGCGAGCTCGGCTTCGGCGTCACGCCGAAGGACCTGATCCTCGGCACAATCGGCCAGATGGGCACCAACGGCGCCGCCGGCCACGTCGTCGAGTACGCCGGCCCGGTCATCCGCGGTCTCTCGATGGAGGGCCGGATGACGATCTGCAACATGACGATCGAGGGCGGCGGCCGCGCCGGCATGATCGCGCCCAACGACACGACATTCGAGTGGATGGAGGGGCGACCCGCCGCACCCGACGACTTCGAGGCCTTCCGTGACCTCTACACCGACGACGGCGCCACGTTCGACAAGGAGATCGACGTCGACGCGAGCGCGCTCTCGCCGCTGGTCACGTGGGGCACCACGCCGGGCATGGTCGTGCCGGTCACCGAGGCGGTCCCGCAGCCGAACGGCGACGGCGATGAGCGCGCGCTCAAGTACATGGGCCTCGAGGCCGGCACGCCGATGCAGGAGATCACGCTCGACCGCGTGTTCATCGGCTCGTGCACGAACTCGCGGATCGGCGACCTGCGCGCGGCCGCCGAGGTCGTCAAGGGCCGCCGCGTCGCGTCGACCGTGAACGCCATGGTCGTGCCCGGCTCCCAGCAGGTCGCCGCGCAGGCCGAGCGCGAGGGCCTCGACGAGGTCTTCCGCGCCGCCGGTTTCGACTGGCGCACGGCCGGCTGCTCGATGTGCCTGGGCATGAACCCGGACATCCTGCAACCCGGCGAGCGCTGCGCCTCGACCTCCAACCGCAACTTCGAGGGGCGCCAGGGCCGTGGCGGGCGCACCCACCTCGTCTCGCCCCAGATGGCCGCCGCGGCCGCCATCGAGGGCCGCTTCGTGGACATCCGGGAGTGGAGCTAAGTGGAGCCAGTCAAGACCGTGGCCGGCGACGTCAGCGTGCTCGACCGCGCCGACGTCGACACCGACCAGATCATCCCCAAGCAGTTCCTCAAGCGCGTCGAGCGCACGGGCTTCGGCGAGTTCCTGTTCTACGACTGGGCCAAGGAGGACGGCTGGCACCTGCCGGCCAACCCGATCCTCGCCACCGGCCCCAACTTCGGCTGCGGCTCCTCGCGCGAGCACGCGCCGTGGGCGCTGCAGGACTACGGCTTCAAGGCGGTCGTCGCCGCGAGCTTCGCCGACATCTTCTTCAACAACTGCACGAAGATCGGCCTGCTGCCGGTGGTGCTGCCGGACGACGAGGTCCACGCGCTGATGAAGGCGGGCAGCGGCGAGGTCGACCTCGAGGCGCGCGAGGTGCGCTTCGACGGCCGCGCCGTGCCGTTCGAGCTCGACGACGAGACGCGCCACCGGCTGCTCAACGGGCTCGACGACATCGCGCTCACGCTCCAGCAGGGCGCGGCGATCGACGCCTACGAGCGCGACCGCGAGCGGACCGGCCCGGTCACCACCGCGCTGTAATCCGATCGCCGCAGTCGGAATTGGCTACCCTGACCGGCCATGGGTAGATACACCGGGCCGGTCGAACGGCTGTCAAGACGAGAGGGCGTTGAGCTCGAGCTGAAGGGCATGCGGCGGCTCGCCGGCAAGTCCGGGCTCGAGCGTCGCGGCGTGCTCCCGCCCGGCGAGCACGGTGGGCGGCGCCGGCGGCCGCCGTCGACGTTCGCGCTGCAGCTGCGGGCCAAGCAGGTCCTGAAGCGCATGTACGGCATCCGCGAGCGCCAGTTCCGCCGCTACGTCCACGAGGCCCAGGCCTCGCGCGACCGCACGGGCGACCGCCTCGTCCTGGCGCTCGAGCGGCGGCTGGACAATGTGATCTACCGGCTCGGGTTCGCCACCACGCGTGCGCAGGCGCGCCAGTTCGCCAGCCACGGCCACGTGTTCGTCGACGGCCGTCGCGTGACGATCCCGTCCTACCGCGTGAAGGCCGGCCAGGTGATCGGCCTGCGCGACGCGAGCCCGGTGCGCCCGACCGCCGCCGAGGCCGCCGAGCTGCTCGCCCGCGTCGCCCCGTGGCTGCAGACCGACCCCGACGCCCTGGTCGGGCGCGTGCTGCGCGACCCGGTCCGCGGGGACGTGCACCTCCCGGTCGACGAGCAGCTCGTCGTCGAGCACTTCAGCCGCCGGTAGGCGACCGTGCCCTGCTCGCCGTCGGTGTGAAGCCGTGAGCGGATCGCCGAGCCAGGTCAGCCGGCGCAGCTTGCCGTCCACGCGTGAGGCCGGAGCCAGCCGCAAGACGGTGATCATCGCGCTCGTCGCGAACGCGCTGGTCGCGGTCGCGAAGCTGATCGGCGGCCTGATCAGCGGGTCGACCGCGCTGCTCGCCGAGGCCGCGCACTCGGTCGCCGACACGACCAACCAGGGGTTCCTGCTCGGCTCGATCGCGCTCGCCGCGCGCGAGCCGTCCGAGCGCCACCCGTTCGGCCACGGCAACCAGCGGTTCCTGTGGACGTTCATGGCCGCGGTCGGGATGTTCGTCGCCGGCGCTGTGTTCGCGGTCGGCTACGGCGTCATCGAGCTGTTGTCGGGCTCAAAGGAGGAAGGCGGGTTCGCCGCCGCGTGGATCACGCTCGCGATCGCACTCGTGGCCGAGGGCATCTCGTGGCTGCGGGCGCTGCGCCAGACCCGGGGCGAGGCGCGCCAGGCCGGCCGCCCCGTGGCGCAGTACGTGCGCGAGAGCCGTGATCCGAGCGTGAAGATGGTGCTCTTCGAGGACACGGCGGCGCTCGTCGGCATCGTCATCGCCGCGGTCGGCATCGCGCTGCACCAGATCACCGGCGCGGCGTACTGGGACCCGATCGCGTCGATCTTCATCGGCGTGCTGCTGATCGCTGTGGCCGCCCGGATGGCGACCGACACCGGGCGGCTGCTCGTCGGCGCGGCGGCGCGGCCCGACGAGGTCGCCGCGATCGAGCGGGTGCTCGACGACAACGCGGACGTCGCCGGCGTGCTCGAGCTGCTCACGATGGTGCTCGGGCCGAACGCGCTGCTCGTCGGCGCGCGCGTCGACCTCGCGGACGGCGTCGTGTCCGAGCGCCTCGAGCGGGCGATGTCCGACCTCGACCGCGAGATCCGCGCCGCGGTGCCGGACGTGACCGAGGTCTTCCTCGACCCGACGCCCGCCCGCGGGGACTAGCGCGCCGCCATCAGCCGCGCCAGCTCCGCGCGGCGGCGGATGCCGAGCTTGCGGAACACGAGCTACGCGCTCCTGCTCCGCCTCGCGACCGATCAGCACGGTCGTTCAACCGTAGGTGATGAACTCGAGCAGCGTTCCGTCGGGGTCCCGGAAGTACACGCTCGTGCCGTCGCCGCGCGCGCCGGCGCGCGGCACCGGGCCGAGCTCGACGTCGACCCCATGGTCGCGCAGGTGCTCGACCGCGGCCTCGATCGACCCGTCCCAGACGAAGCAGAGGTCGCTGTTGCCGGGGCGCACCGGGTCGCGCGCGACCGGCTCGCCCTGCACGCCCGGCCCGTGGACGTTGAGCTGCTGGGCGCCGAACCGGTACGCCCAGCCGGGGCCGCGCTGGATCAGCTCGGCCCCGAGGACGTCGCGGTAGAACGCGTTCGACCGGTCCCAGTCGCTGACGGCGATGACGCAGTGGTCGAGCGAGATCACACGCTGATCCCGTACGCCTCCGTGAACGCGTCCTGCGTGTAGGCGAGCGAGGCGTACCCGAACCCCTTGTCGCCCCACGTCGTGCCCCAGCTGTTGCGGACGATGAAGCGGTCCGCGGTGTAGCCGACGATCGACACCGCGTGGCCGCCGCGCCGCGTGTTCGGCTGGTACGTGTCCATGTTGCCGCCGTTGTCGGTCGAGTCGTCCCACGTGCGGTCGACGTCGAGCCGCGTGAGGATCGGCCCGGTGCTCGCGAGCCAGCGCCGCCACGAGTCGACCGACCCGCCGCGGTTGAACGAGAGGTTGAAGTACGAGGAGATCTTCAGCTGCGCGGCGAGCGCGTAGAACGTCGGCGGCGCGCCGGGATACAGGCCGCCGCCGAACGGCAGGACGCTTTCCTTGACCGCGCCGAACTTGCGCGCGACGTCGAGCGCCGACTTCAGGCTCGTCCCGGCGTTCTCGATGAAAGTCGTCGGCGCGCTGTCGAACTCGTCGGTCTCCTTCGACGCCATCCAGATGAAGCGCTTCGACAGCACCTCGGTGTTCTTGATCCGGCTGGACTTGACGAAGTGCCACCGCAGCAGCGCATCCGCCGTCGCCCAGCCCACGCACGACCCGGTGCTGCCCTGGTCGCCGATCTTCCACCACGTCTCCCGCAGGTCCTTCGACTTCGGCACCGCCGCGGCGGCGGCCAGCAGGCCGGCCGCATCGGCGTCCTCGAACTGCCAGTCGCGCTCGGTCTTCTGCGACGGGACGACGTTGAGCACGCGCTTGACCCGTTTGGGCCTGCGCTTGGGGCGCTTGGCTTGAGGCATGCGCCGACCCTACGTCGCGGTTGCGCGGAAGGTCAACTGCGCCGGCGCCCAGCACGGCGTCTCCTCACGGGACCAACGAGCCAGGTCACCCACCGCCCCGCGTGGGTCGCGCGCGCGATTCGGCTAGCGTGGCGGCCCGCATGAAGTTCGTCACGCTCCCCGGCGACGGCATCGGCCCCGAGGTGCTGGCCGCCGCGCTCGAGATCCTCAACGAGGTCGCGCCCGACCTGAGCTACGAGGAGCACCTCGTCGGCGGCGCGGCGATCGACGCGACCGGCACCGCGCTCCCCGACGAGACGCTGAACGCATGCCGGCAGTCCGACGCCGTGCTGCTCGCCGCCGTCGGCGGCCCGAAGTGGGACACGACCGATCCCGACAAGCCGCGGCCGGAGCAGGGCCTGCTCGGGCTCCGCCACGGGCTCGGTCTGTACGCGAACCTGCGACCCGTTCGCCCGCTGCCCGCGCTGTACGACGAGAGCCCGCTCAAGCGCTCGGTGATCGAGCGCACCGACCTGCTCGTCGTCCGCGAGCTCACCGGCGGGATCTACTTCGGCGACAAGGGCCGCAAGGACGGCCGCGCGCACGACGTCTGCGCCTACACGGAGCAGGAGATCGAGCGCATCGCCCGCACCGGCTTCGAGGCCGCCCGCAGCCGCGTCACCAGCGTCGACAAGGCGAACGTGCTCGAGACGAGCCGGCTCTGGCGCGAGGTGGTCACGAGGATCCACAGAGACGAGTTCCCGAACATCGAGCTCGAGCACCTGCTCGTCGACAACGCCGCGATGCGGCTCGTGGCCGCCCCCCGGCACTTCGACGTGATCCTCACCGAGAACATGTTCGGCGACATCCTCAGCGACGAGGCGGCGATGCTCACCGGCTCGATCGGGCTGCTGCCGAGCGCAAGCCTCGGGAATCCATCGCCGCCCACCCCCGGCGTGTTCGAGCCCGTGCACGGCTCGGCGCCCGACATCGCCGGCCAGGGGATCGCCAACCCGCTGGCCATGTTCCTCTCCGCGGCGCTCATGCTGCGGCACGGACTCGACCGGGAGGAACCCGCCGCCCGGATAGAATCGGCAGTGGATCGGGCCCTGGAAGCCGGTTTGCGCACGAGCGACCTGGGCGGCACGGCAACGACCGCCGAGGCGACGAAGGCGGTGCTGGAGGAGCTGAAGTGAACCAAGCGGACCTCATCTGGATGAACGGCGAGTACGTCGCCTGGGAGGACGCGAAAGTCCACGTGCTCACGCACGCGCTCCACTACGGCACCGGCGTGTTCGAGGGCGTCCGCGCCTACGAGACGCCGCGCGGGACCGCCGTCTTCCGCCACCAGGATCACATCGACCGGCTCTTCAATTCGGCCCGCATGTACTACATGGACGTGCCGTACACGAAGGCGCAGGTCCGCGAGGCGACGCTCGACCTGATCGCCCGCAGCGGCCTGAAGTCCTGCTACATCCGGCCGGTCGTCTACCGCGGCGCCGGGCCGATGGGCCTGTACCCGCTCGACTGCCCGGTGGAGATGTTCATCGCCGTCTGGGAGTGGGCGACGTACCTCGGCGAGGAGGGCAAGCAGCAGGGCGTGCGTGCGAAGGTCGTCTCGTGGCGCCGCATCTCGCAGGACGCGATGATCCCGCTCGCCAAGGCCAACGGCCAGTACCTGAACTCCGTGCTCGCGAAGATCGAGGCCGACAAGGCCGGTTACGAGGAGGGCATCCTGCTCGACCAGCGCGGCTTCGTGTGCGAAGGCACCGGCGAGAACTTGTTCATCATCAAGGACGGAACGATCACCACGCCGGGCTTCGGCTCGTCGATCCTCGGCGGCATCAACCGCCTGTCGGCGATCCAGATCGCGCGCGACCTGGGCTACGAGGTCGCCGAGCGCGACGTCACCCGCGGCGAGCTGTACATCGCCGATGAGA
This sequence comes from Solirubrobacteraceae bacterium, assembly GCA_036520135.1. Taxonomy (GTDB): domain Bacteria; phylum Actinomycetota; class Thermoleophilia; order Solirubrobacterales; family Solirubrobacteraceae; genus DASSUW01. The sequence continues at coordinate 814 of DATDKF010000399.1, read as the reverse complement.
TCTTCATGACCGGCACCGCCGCCGAGCTGACGCCGATCCGCGAGATCGACGACCAGGCGATCGGCAGCGGCGAGCCCGGGGAGATCACGCGCGCGGTCCAGTCGGTGTTCGAGGACGCGCTGCACGGCCGCTCGGACCGCTACGCGGAATGGCTGGACGTCGTTCCGCAGGCAGCGCCCGCTCCGTGACGCGGATCGCCGTCTACGACACGACCCTGCGCGACGGCATGCAGGGGCAGGGGATGTCCCTCTCGGTCGAGGAGAAGGTGCGCGTCGCGCACGTGCTCGACGACCTCGGCATCCCGTTCATCGAGGCCGGCTTCCCGGCGTCGAACCCGAAGGAGGCCGAGCTGTTCGACCGGCTCGCGCACGAGGGCCTGCGCGCCGACGTGTGCGCGTTCGGCATGACCCGCCGGCGCGACAGCCGCGCCGATGAGGACCCGGCTCTGCGCGCGCTCGCCGACAGCTTCGCGCCGGTCTGCACGCTCGTCGGCAAGACCTGGGGCCTTCACCTGGAGAAGGTGGTCAAGGTCGGCCGCGACGAAAACCTCGCGATGATCGCCGACTCGGTGTCGTTCCTGGTCGCGCAGGGCAAGCGCGTGATCTACGACGCCGAGCACTTCTTCGACGGCTGGCGCGACGACCCGGCGTACGCGCTCGAGTGCCTGCGCGCCGCCGCCGGCGGGGGCGCCGAGAACCTCACGCTGTGCGACACCAACGGCGCCTCGCTGCCCGCCGACGTGGCCGCGGCGGTGCGCGACGTCGTGGCGGCGCTCGACACCCCGATCGGCATCCACTGCCACAACGACGCCGAG
>DATDKF010000398.1:0-7587 GCA_036520135.1 Solirubrobacteraceae bacterium | reverse complement strand
CAGCCGGCCGCCGCGACCCCCGAGTCACCCGCCCCCGCCGACGAACCGCAGCCGGCCGCCACGACACGCGAGTCGCCGCCCGCCGCCACCGACGCACCGCAACCGGCCGCCGCGACGGGCGAGTCGCCGGCCGCCGCCACCGACGCACCGCAGGCACCCGCGGCGACGGGTGACGGTCAGTCGACTCGGGCCGCGCAGGGGCAGGGTTCGGGTGGGTCCGGGCGGGGGCAGCAGCAGCGGCCTCGGCGCCGGCGGCGCTTGACCGCGGCTGAGAAGCATCGGCGGACGTTCTTCGCGAAGTTGAGTGAGCTGCGCAAGCAGGAGCAGGCGGCTGTCGAGGCCGTGGAACCGGATCCCGAGCCCGTGGGCGAGCCCGCCGAGGGTGCGGCGCCCGAGGGTGAGGCTCCGGCCGCGGTCGAGCAGCAGCAGCCGCAGCCCGCCGCGCCGCCGGCGACCTCGCCGTCGCGGTCGGCCCGGGCGCAGGCGCGGCTCGTCGCCGCCATCGAGCGGGTCGGCGGCGCCGAGGCAGTTCGCGAGGCGCTGCAGCCGAAGCGCCGCGACGACGGCGAGACGATGAAGTGGTCGTCGGTGTGCGCCGAGCAGGCCCAGGGCGTCAAGCCTGGCGATCCGATCTTCACCGCGTGGGTGCGGCTCGCCGCAACCCCGGTGCGCGACGTCAAGGCCATCGTGAACCCGCGCGACCGCGGCGACGATCGGCGGGGTCGCGGCCGTGGCCGTGGCCGGTCGGACCGAGGCGGCGGAGGCGGCGGCGGTGGCGGCGGTGGCGGTGGCTACCGCGGCGGCGGCGATCGCGGCGATCGCGACCGCGGCCGGCCCGCGCGCCGCGAGGAGCTCGAGGAGCACGGCCGCGACGGCTCGTTCCGTTCCTCCGTCCGCATCGTGCACGTCGACAGCGAGGGCCAGCGCAAGGACCGCGACGACGAGCGCCGCGCGGAGCGCGACGCCAAGCGCCAGGCCGAGGCCGAGCGCCTCGCCAAGCTCGGCTACTAGCCCTCCGCGCCGGTGGCCGGGCGCCGGGGCGCGCGGGTGGCGCGCGGCTACTAGCCCCCCGCGCCGGTGGCCGGGCGCTCGGGCGCGCGGGTGGCGTGACTAAGATCCGCCGCGCCCGTGCCGCTGCCCACATCCGCCCAGTTCTCGTTCGTCCTGCGCGTGCGGATCGACCACCGGCCGGGGATGCTCGGCCGGGTGGCGACCGCGATCGGCGAGGCCGGAGGGACGATCGGGTCGATCGACCTCGTCGCGATCGACGACGCGCACACGCTGCGCGACATGACGATCGACACGGCCGGGACCGACCACGTGAACGCGATCGTCGAGGCGGTCGGCAAGGTCGACGGCGCCGAGGTGCTGGACGCGACCGACCGCACGTTCCTCATGCACGTCGGCGGCAAGATCGAGCAGCGCAACCGCCATCCGCTCCGCACCCGCGACGACCTGTCGATGGCCTACACGCCCGGCGTCGCGCGCGTGTGCCAGGCGATCGCCGAGGACCGCGACAAGGCCTTCCAGTACACGATCAAGCGCAACACCGTCGCCGTCGTCTCTGACGGCAGCGCCGTCCTCGGGCTCGGGGATATCGGGCCCGAGGCGGCGATGCCGGTCATGGAGGGGAAGGCAATGCTGTTCAAGGAGTTCGGCGGCGTCGACGCGTTCCCTCTCTGCCTGAGCACGAAGGACCCGGACGAGATCGTCGCGACCGTCGAGGCCGTCGCCCCCACGTTCGGCGGCATCAACCTCGAGGACATCAGCGCGCCCCGCTGCTTCGAGATCGAGGACCGCCTGAAGAAGAGCCTCGACATCCCGGTCTTCCACGACGACCAGCACGGCACCGCGGTCGTCGTGCTCGCCGCGCTGCTCAACAGCCTCAAGATCACCGGCAAGCGGATCGACGACCTCGACGTGCTGGTCGTCGGCCTCGGCGCGGCCGGCGTCGCGGTCACGAAGATCCTGCTCGCGGCGGGCGTCAACCACATCATCGGCTGCGACTCCAAGGGCGCGCTGTCGACCGAGCGCGCCGACTACCGGGACGGCTCGATGACCGCCATCAAGCGCTGGTACGCCGAGTCCACCAACGCGGAGCACCGCCAGGGAGGGCCGGCCGCCGTGATCGACGGCGCCGACCTCTTCGTCGGCCTCTCCGGCGCCAAGGTCATGCCGCCCGAAGCCCTCGGCAGGATGGCCGGCGACGCGATGGTGTTCGCGATGGCGAACCCGACCCCCGAGGTCACGCCCGAGGAGGCCGAGCCGTACGCCCGCATCATCGCCACCGGCCGCTCGGACTACCCGAACCAGATCAACAACGTCCTCTGCTTCCCGGGCATCTTCCGCGGTGCGCTCGACGTCCGGGCGCGCGAGATCACCGAGGAGATGAAGATGGCGGCGGCACGCGGCATCGCGGCCGTCGTCAAGGACGAGGAGCTGCGCGAGGAGCACATCATCCCCTCGCCCTTCAACCGCGACGTCCCGGCGGCGGTCGCCGACGCTGTCGCCGAGCAGGCCAAGCGCGAGGGCTCCGCCGAGGCCGACCCCGACCGCCTCGGCTACGCGCCCGGCGACACGCGCGAGTTCACCGCCATCCAGCGCGACCGGCGATGAAGCGGATCACGCTCACCGGCGCGACCGGGCGCCTCGGATCCCTGCTCGCGGAAGAGCTCACCCGCCGCGGCGACGAGGTCACGATCCTCACGCGCAACCCGAGCCGGCCCGAGCACGTCGGATATGACCCGATGAACGCACCCGCTCCAGCGGAGGCGCTCGCCGGCCGCGACGCGGTCGTCCACCTCGCCGGCGAGGACATCGCCCAGCGCTGGAACGAGGAGACGCTCAGGCGCATCAAGGAGTCGCGCCGCGTCGGCACGCTCAACCTCGTCCACGGCATCGCCGCCGCGAACCCGCGACCGCGGGCGCTGATCTCCGCCTCCGCCGTCGGCTACTACGGCAACCGGCCAGACCCGATCGACGAAGACGCTCCGCCGGGTGACGACGTGCTCGCCGACGTCTGCGTGGCCTGGGAGCGCGAGGCCGACAAGGCGCAGGAGCTCGGCCTGCGCGTCGTCAAGGTGCGCACCGGCGTGGTGCTCGACCGCCACGCCGGCGCGCTCGCGAAGATGCTGCTGCCGTTCCGGCTCGGCGTCGGCGGGCCGGTCGCCGGCGGCCGCCAGCGACACGCCTGGATCCACTACGAGGACGTCGTCGGCATCTACCTGAACGCGATCGACGACGAGGGCTGGCGCGGCCCCGTGAACGCCACCGCACCCGAGCCCGTCAGCAACAAGGAGTTCTCCAAGGCACTTGGGCGGGCCCTTCACCGCCCGGCGATCGCTCCCGTCCCCGGCTTCGCGATCCGCCTGCTGTACGGCGGGATGGCCAAGCTCGTGATCGAGGGCCAGTACGCCCGCCCACGCCGCACGCTCGACCTCGGTTACGAGTTCCGCCACCCCGACCTCGACGAGGCCCTGCGCGCGGCGCTGCACGCTTGACCACCGCTCCAGCGCCGGTGGTAAGGTGCCGAGCGGTGCCGCCGAACGCCCGCAGCGACCGCTACGAACCGCTTCCGGGTCTGACCGAGATCCCGGGCTACCTGTACCGCAAGCTGTCGCCGCGCGGCCGCAAGATCGCCGCGATCGCCGGCGCCGCGCTGCTCGTGATCGTCGCGGTCGTGCTGGCGGTCAGCATCCCGAAGATCACCGAGAGCAAGTCGGACCGCGCCGCCGCCGACCGCCGCTCCGCCCAGGAGCGGGAGAAGGCGCTGGTGGCCGAGCTCAAGGCCGAGCAGCGGCTGCGCGAGGGCACCGGCACGGCCGCCCGCGGCCTCGCGGGCGCCCAGGCGATCGAGGCGCGCCACCAGCTCGCGGCCGACCTTGCGGCGGCCGTCCAGCACGACGCGCTCGCCCGCGCACGCACCGGCGAGTTCGCCCACGGCGTCAAGCGCGTGGAATGCGAGCGCTTCCCGCGCGGCGCCCATGGCGAGGACCCGGCGACCGACCTCGCGCACGACCAGGGCCGCTACTCCTGCCTCGCCGTCACCGCCGTCGCGCCGAAGACCGAGCTCAACGACTCCAGCAGCATCGGCTACCCCTACCGCGCGCTCGTGGACTTCCCCAGCGGCCGGTACACCTTCTGCAAGGTCAGCGGCCGGCCCGGGGAGCTTGCGGTCAGCCGGACCACCGTCGTCGGGGTCCCCGCCGCCTGCGGCGGCACCACCGGCGGGTAGAACGTCCGGGCGACCTTGACACGCCGGGGTCGTTCGGCCCATATACGGACGCAATGGCGTCCATGCCCCCGGACCTCGACCGCCTCGGCGACCAGCTCGCGCAGGCCGCCGACCACACGCTCGCGCGGCGCCGGCTGCGCAGCGAGCAGCGGCGGCGGATGACGATCGCCGGGGTCGTCGGCGCGATCGCGTTCGCGATCCTCACGCCCGGCAGCCTCGGGCCGGGGATCCGCGAGCTCGCGGGAGCGCCGCTCGCGGTCACCTACGAGCCGCCCGGGTGCGATCTCCCGCGCGGTGCGGGCTACATGCTGCCGCGCTGCGAGCCCGCCGACGCGGCGGTGCCGCACCGGCCCTACGCCTGGCGCTGAACGGCCTCCTCGTCGACCTTGGGCCGGCCCCAGGGGCCGATCTTCTTCCACTTCGAGTCGGGCTTCGCCGGCCACACGAGCCAGATGATCGTCCCGACCAGCGAGAGCAGCAGCCCGAACGCCAGCCCGAGCTTCTCGCCGTAGCCCTTCCGGTCGGACAGGTACGAGGCGACGATCGCCGACAGCAGCCACAGGTACAGCAGCCACAGCGCCTTGGCCCCCAGCAGAGCGAAGTAGATCATGTTCCCAGGTACGCTTTCATCACTTCGGGGTTGGTCCGCAGCGACGCCGACTCGTCGCTCATGACGACTTTGCCGGTCTCCAGCACGTAGCCGCGCTTGGACACGTCGAGCGCGAAGTTCGCGTTCTGCTCGACCAGCAGGATCGTCGTGCCCTGCCGGTTGATCTCGGCGATGGTCTCGTAGATGCGCTCGACGAGGATCGGTGCGATGCCCATCGACGGTTCGTCGAGCAGCAGCAGCTTCGGCTGGCCCATCAGCGCCCGCCCGATCGCGAGCATCTGCTGCTCACCGCCGGACATCGTGCCCGCCTTCTGCGACTCGCGCTCCTTCAGGCGCGGGAAGAGGTCGAACACGCGGTCCAGGTCCTCGCGGATCCCCCCGCTGTCGCGACGCAGGAACGCGCCGAGCTCGAGGTTCTCGCGCACGGTCATGCGCGCAAAGCAGCGCCGCCCCTCGGGCGACTGGCAGATGCCGAGCCGGACGATCTCCTGCGCGGGCGTCATCGAGATCTCCTGGCCGGCGAGCCGGATCGACCCGCTGCGCGGCGGCGTCAGGCCCGAGATCGAGCGCAGCGTCGTCGACTTGCCGGCGCCGTTGGAGCCAATCAGCGTGACGCACTCACCCTCGTTGACCTCGACCGTGATGCCTTTCAGCGCCTCGATGTTGCCGTAGTAGGTGTGAATGTCCTCGACTTCCAGGAACGCCATCGCTAGTCCTCCCCGCCTTCTTCGGACGCCGCCTTGCCCAGGTAGGCCTCGATGACGCGCGGGTTGGTGCGCACCTCGGCCGGCTCGCCCTCGGCGATCTTCTCGCCGTGGTCGAGCACCGTGATGTGCTCGGACACGCCCATGACGACCTTCATGTCGTGCTCGATCAGCACGATCGTGACGCCGCGATCGTCGCGCAGCTTGCGCATGAACTGCGTGAGCTCCTCGGACTCCTGCGGGTTCATGCCGGCGGTCGGCTCGTCGAGCAGCAGTACCTTGGGGTCCGAGGCCAGCGCGCGGGCGATCTCGACGCGCCGCTGTTCGCCGTACGCGAGGTTGATCGCGGTCCAGTCGTGGTGGCGCTTGGCCACGCCGACGTACGACAGCTCCTCGCGCGCCTTCGCCTCCACGCGCGCCTCCTCCTTGCGCACGCCCGGGGTGCGGAAGATCGAGCCGAGGAGCCCCGCCTTCATCCGCGCGTTCTGGCCGACCATGCAGTTCTCGACCGCGGACATGGTCGAGAACAGGCGGATGTTCTGGAACGTCCGCGCCATGCCGAGCTTCATGATCACGTCCGGCCGCCCGCCGGTGACGTTGCGGTCCCCGAACACGATTATGCCGAGCGTCGGCTTGTAGAAGCCGGTGAGCATGTTGAAGAACGTCGTCTTCCCCGCCCCGTTCGGCCCGATGATCGAGACGATCGAGCGCTCGGGCACCGCGAACGTGACGTCGCTCACGGCGGTCAGGCCGCCGAACTGCTTGGTGACGTTCTGGGCGTCGAGGATCGGGTTTCCGTTGGTGTCGGTCATGCGCGCGCCGTGTAGAGGCTCTCGTCCGAGACCTCGTCGCCGTGGGTCAGCTCCTCTGCGCGCCTTCGCTCCGGGAGCAGGCCCTGCGGGCGCAGAATCATCATGATCACGAGCAGGAAGCCGTAGATCGCGAACGTGATCTGGGTCATGTCGAAGTCGAGCCCGACGTCGCTCGGCAGCGAGTTCAGCACGTCCGGGATCAGCCAGTTGTTGATGAACGACAGGGCGATCGCACCCAGGACCACCCCCCAGATCGAGCCGAGGCCGCCGAGGATCACCATGCCGAGGACCAGGATCGAGAAGTAGAACTGGAACTGGTCGGCGTTGACGGTGTTCAGGAACGAGCCGAGGTACGCGCCGGCGATGCCGCCGAACGCGGCGCCGGTGCCGTAGGCCATCAGCTTCGTCTTGACCGACGGCACGCCCATCGCGACGGCGGCGACCTCGTCCTCGCGCAGCGCGATCCATGCACGCCCGAGCCGCGAGTCGCGCAGCCGGAAGTTCACGAACAGCACGACCGCGACGAGGAACAGCGCCACCCAGTACCACGGTCTGAGGTTCAACGACGTGAACGGGTCGACGAATGGCACGTCGATCTTGTCCACCGGCGTGATGCCCTGACGCCCGGCCGTGAACGTCTGGTCGGGTCCGAAGGCGTTGTCGAACAGGCCGCCGACCAGCGGCACGTCCGCGAGCTTGATCTCGTCGCCGTTGACGGCGATGCGGCCGATGATCTCGCCGAACGCGAGCGTCACGATCGCGATGTAGTCGCCGCGCAGGCGCAGCGTCGGGAAGCCCAGGACCGTGCCCAGCAGTGCGGCGAACGCCGCGGCGAGCGGCAGGATGAGCAGCCAGTTGAGGTGGATGCCCGGCTGGGACTGGAGCTGCTCGGCGACGCCGATGTGCACGTCCCGGGTCGAGAACCAGCTCGAACCGAACCAGCCCATCGTGTAGGCGCCGATGGCGTAGAAGGCCACGTAGCCGAGGTCCAGGAGGCCGGCGAAGCCGACCACGATGTTGAGCCCGAGGGCCATGACGACGTACGCGAGCGCGGTCGTCGAGTCGCCGATGAAGCCGCTGCCGGTGTCGAAGAAGAACGGCAGGAACGCCGCCAGCACGAGGAGGATCGGGACGAGCGCCTTCTCGAACCACGGCGGGATCTTCGGCGCCGGCAGCTTGCCGCCGCGAGTCGTGGCGCCGGGGGTCTTGGGTTCTGCGGCAACGCTC
>DATDKF010000397.1:0-13056 GCA_036520135.1 Solirubrobacteraceae bacterium | reverse complement strand
CTGAAGGACATGTTCATCGACCTCGAGCCGGGCACCGACAAGGCGCCGGCCGCGCAGGCGGGCTACACGATCCCGATCTCCGCGACCGCCCCGGACGTCAACCCCGACGAGATCCTCGCCGAGCTCGACTCCGACACGCGCGACTATCTCAAGTTGCTGATCGGCGACGCCGGCCGCGGGCTCGAGGGCCGTGGGCTCGACCTGCGCGAGCTGCTGCGCCGCTTCGAGCCGACGCACCGCGACCTCGCGCGCGTGAACAGCGCGGTCGCCACGCGGCGGGAGAACCTGCGCCACCTGATCACTTCGCTGAACACGCTCAACGGTGAGCTGGCCAGGCGCGGGGACGACCTCGCCGGGCTCGTCGACTCCTCCGCCGCCGTGATGCGCGAGTTCGCGTCCGAGGACCAGAACGTCGCCGCCGCGGTCGGCGAGCTGCCGGGCGCGCTGCGCCAGACGACCGACACGATGACGCGGCTCGAGCGGTACGCGACGATCCTCGGCCCGACCGCCCAGAACCTGCGCCCGGCGGCGCGCGCGCTGGCCCCAGCCAACGACGCCGTCCGCCCGCTGGCGCGCGAGGCCGCGCCGCTGCTGCGCGACGACATCCGCCCGTTCGTGCGCGAGGCGCGCCCGGTGGTCCGCGACCTGCGGCCCGCCGCGCGCAACCTGTCCGACGCCACGCCGGCGCTGACGCGCACGTTCGCCGCCCTCAACCACTTCCTCAATCTCGCCGCCTACAACCCGAACGGCCGCGAGGACCCGGGCAACAAGGACCGCCAGGAGGGCTACCTGTTCTGGGCGGCGTGGGTCCAGCACATGGCCGCGCAGCTGTTCTCGAGCTCGGACGCGCACGGCACGTTCCGGCCGGTGACGGTCGCCGCCCCGTGCGCGACCGTCGAGCAGCTCGTCAAGGAGGAGCCGCAGCTCGAGTTCCTGACGATGCTCACCCCGATCCTCACCGACTCCCAGGCCTGCGCGAGCGGCTGATGAACAAGTCCGCCCCCTCACTTCTGCGGGTCCTGACGATGGTCGTGTTCGCGCTGTCGTGCTTCGGGCTGCTGCTGTTCCTGTGGCTGTCGTTCGGCGGCCCGATCCCGCTCAAGCCGCAGGGCTACCGCGTGCAGGTCGCCTTCCCCGAGGCGGCGACGCTCGCCACGGAGGCCGACGTGCGGATCGCCGGCGTGTCGGTCGGCAAGGTGCGCAAGCTGGAGGTCGACCCGCGCGGGAACCGCACGCTCGCGACGATCGAGCTCGACCGCCAGTTCGCGCCGCTGCACGCCGACGCGCAGGCGATGCTGCGGCAGAAGACGCTGCTCGGCGAGACCTACGTCGAGCTCACGCCCGGCCACGGCGCGAAGACGCTGCCCGAGGGCGCGCGGCTCACTGACGCGCGCGTCAAGGACACGGTGCAGCTCGACGAGATCTTCGACGCGCTGGACCCGCAGACGCGCGCGGCGTTCCGTACCTGGCAGCAGCAGCTCGCCGAGGGCGTCAAGGGACGGGGGCGCGACTTCAACGACGCGCTCGGGACGCTGCCCGGCTTCGCCGCCGACGGGTCTGACGTGCTGCAGGTGCTCGACTCGCAGGAGGGCGCGCTGCAGCGGCTGGTCAAGAACACCGGCGTGACGTTCGCGGCGCTGACCGAGAACGAGCAGCAGCTGCAGACGCTGATCACGTCCTCGAAGCGGGTGTTCGACGCGACGGCCTCGCGCAACGACGCGCTGGCCGAGGCGGTCCGGATCTTCCCGACGTTCCTCGACGAGTCGAAGGCCACGCTGGCGCGGCTGCAGACGTTCTCGACCGACACCGATCCGCTGGTGCGGGACCTGCGGCCGGTGGCGCAGGACCTCAAGCCGACGCTCGCCGACGTGCACGCCATGGCGCCGGACCTCGAGCGCTTCTTCCGCAATCTCGACCCGCTGATCACGGCGTCCAAGAAGGGCCTGCCGGCGGCGCGCGAGACGCTCGACGGGCTGCAGCCGGTGCTCGACTCGATCCACCCGTTCCTCGGGCAGCTCAACCCGATGCTCCAGTACCTGGAGACGTCGCAGTCGCAGGTCTCGGACTTCATCTCCTACGGCGCGGCCGCGCTGTCGGACACGACCGCCTCGCCGGGCGGCGGCGTCGGCCATTACCTGCGCCAGTTCGGCCCGCTCGGCGCCGAGAGCGCGGCGATCTACAAGGAGCGCCTGCCCACCAACCGCGGCGAAACGTACGTCGGCCCGCAGCACCTGTTCGGGCCGCAGGCGATGCAGTACCTGGACGCGCCGTCGACCGACTGCTCGAACACCGGCGGCGCGCATCCGCCGTCGCAGGGCAACCCGGGCTGCTGGAAGGCGGACGGCCAGCGCTTCCAGGGCCGCATCAAGGGCGACTTCCCGCACATCCAGGCGGAGAACTACCTGTCGCCGAGCGCCAAGTAGGTCAGGCGGCGCGGCGCGCGGCGGCGGCCGCGGTGAAGCCGCGCAGCAGCGCTTCGGCGAGCCCGCGGTTGCCCGAGATGGCCAGGCCGTCGGACGCGCCCTCGGGGCCGAGCGCGCGCACCCACGCCTCGTGGTTGCCGGCGACGACCGCGCTCGCGCCCTCGGACGGCGCGCTCTCGCTGATCTCCACGCGGCCCTGCGATGCGGTCAGGCGGTAGCGGCGCTCTTCGCCCTCGCCCTCGCCCTCGCTTTCGACGACGAGGTCGACCGTGCCCTCCATCCCGGCCGGGGGCTCGATCAGCCCCGGCGCGAGGCGGAACACGGCGCCGACGTTGACGTCCTCGCCCGGGCGCGGGGCGCTCCACGTCCAGTCGTAGCCCCAGCGCGCGAGCGCGCCGACGACCGGCATCAGCTCACGCGAGCGCTCGGTCAGCTCGTAGTCGACCCGCGGCGGCACCTCGCGGTAGCGCTGACGGGTGAGCAGGCCGTCGGCCACCATCCGGTTCAGCCGCGAGCGCAGCTGCTCGGTCGAGATCCCCGGGAGCACCCGCTGCAGCTCGACGAAGCGCCGCGGGCCTGCGGCGAGGTCGCGGATGATCAGCAGCGTCCACTTGTCGCCGACCAGATCGAGCGCGCGCGCGTCCGGCGACCACTGGTCGTAGGGGTGGCGCTTGGGGGGAGGAACGGTCGGAATCTGAGGGCTCGGGACGGACTCGAAAGCGGGCTTTTGCGCGGAGCATACCCGGACCGGAGGCGGCTGGTTTCATCCTGTCGACATTTGGCGCGAGGTCCGCAGGCAGACATCTCGCTGACACTGGCATGCAAGTTTTGGCCCGAGCGGTCGTTGATACCGGAAGCGGGGCGCCGAAAGCGCTCCAAGCAAGGGTTTTCCGGCATATCAAGGGACGTTTTTCAGTGGGCGAGGTCATCAGACTCGCGGAGCGCCGACAGGCGCGCCGCACACGTACCAGGCAGAGGCTGGCTCCGCTGCGGGCGGAGTTCTTCTTCGACCTGGCGTGTCCGTTCACATACCTCGCCGCCGAGCGCGTCGACCGCGCGTTCGACCACGTGACCTGGACGCCGGCGTCGGCGACCGCGCTCCGCGGCGGCTCGCTGATCGCCGATCCCGACGCCGAGGCGGCCGTGCGCGTGGCGGCCGCCGGGCGCGCCGAGGCGCTGCGGTTGCCGCTCGAGTGGCCCGAATCGTTCCCCGCCGAGGTGTGCGCCGCGATGCGCGTGGCGTCGCACGCGTCCGACTGCGACCGCGGCGCGGCGTTCGCGCTCGCCGCCGGGCGGCTGGCGTTCTGCGGCGGGTTCGACCTCGACGATCCCGAGATCCTCTTCGAGGCGGCCGCCGCAGCCGGCCTCTCGCTCGACGCGTGCCTGCAGGCCGCCGGCGACCGGCGCCGCGACGGCGCGATCGAGCGCGCCGGTCGCCGCCTCCTCGCGGCGGGCGCCGACCGCCTGCCGGCGCTCAAGGTGGGCCGCTCGCTGTTCTGGGGCGAGGAGCGCGTCGCTGAGGCGGCCGCCGCGGCGCGCCAGCAGGCCGCAGCCGCGCTCTAAAAGGGGACAGTCCCCTTTCAGTTCTCCGCAGGCCGCAGCCGCGCTGTACAGGGGACAGTCCCCTTTAAGTTCTCAGTACGGCGTGACGAGCCCGGCGAGGATCTGCTCGTCGATCTCCTCGCGCGGCTGGAGCTTCTCCGGGCGCTGGGCGACGAGGAAGGGCTCCTCGCGGTCGGTCTCGGCGATCAGCAGTTCGAGGTCCGCGTCGCGGATCTTGGTGTCGGTCTCCATATGACGAACCTAACCCCGGGTGTGCGCAGGGTCACAGGCCATCGGCGTCCAACCCCCCGGCCGGGGGGTAGATTGCCGCGCCATGACCGTTGAGACGGGCACGCTCCACGGCGGCCGGTTGGTCGCCCGCCGGCTGAAGGCGTACGGCGTCACCAAGCTGTTCACGCTGTCGGGCGGGCACCTGTTCTCGATCTACGACGGCTGCCGCGCCGAGGGGATCGACATCGTCGATGTCCGCCACGAGTCGGCCGCGACGTTCGCCGCCGAGGGCTGGGCGAAGGTCACGCGCGAGCCGGGCGTGGCCGCACTGACCGCCGGCCCGGGCGTGACGAACGGGATGAGCGCGATCGCGTCGGCCCACCAGAACCACTCGCCCGTGCTCGTGCTCGGCGGGCGCGCGCCCGCGATGCGCTGGGGCCAGGGCTCGCTGCAGGAGCTCGACCATGTGCCGTTCGTCCGGCCGCTGGTCAAGCTCGCCGCCACCGCCGGCGCGACGGCCGAGATCTCCGGTCTTATCGACGACGCGTGGCGGGTCGTGCGCCGCGAGCACCCGGGCCCGGCGTTCCTGGACTTCCCGCTCGACGTCGTGTTCATGGAGGCGGAGGAGCCGGCGCTGCCCGAGATCCGCCCGCCCGCGTGGGGGCCGGCCGACGCGGCGGCGGTCGACCGCGCGCTGGCGCTGCTGCGCGACGCCGACCGCCCGGTGATCATGGCCGGCACGAACCTCTACTGGGGGCACGGCGAGACCGCGCTGCGCGAGCTGGCCGAGGCGGTGGGCATCCCCGTGTTCCTCAACGGCCTCGCGCGCGGCTGCCTGCCCGCCGACCATCCGAACTTCTTCTCGCGCGCCCGCAGCACGGCCTTGAAGGGCGCGGACGTCGCACTGGTCGTCGGCGTGCCGATGGACTTCCGGCTCGGCTTCGGCGGCGCGTTCGGCGAGGAGACCGAGATCGCGGCGATCGACCTCGCCGAGCCCGAGCGCGCGCACCCGCGCGCCGTCGCCGCCGAGTGTTACGGCGACATCGCGGCGACGCTGTCCGCGCTCGCGGCCGCCGGCGCCCGCGGCACCGGGGAGTGGCTCGCGCAGCTGCGCGCCGTGGAGGACGAGAAGCGCGCCGCCGAGCGCGATCAGCTCACCGACGACCGCGCGCCGCTGCACCCGATGCGCGTCTACGGCGAGCTGGCCGCCGTGCTCGACCGCGACGCGATCGTCATCGGTGACGGCGGCGACTTCGTCTCCTACGCCGGCCGCGTCGTCGACTCCTACAACCCGGGCTGCTGGCTCGACCCCGGGCCGTTCGGCTGCCTGGGCAGCGGCCCCGGCTACGCGCTGGCCGCCAAGCTCGCGCACCCGGAGCGCCAGGTCGTGCTGCTGCTCGGCGACGGCGCGTTCGGCTTCTCCGGGATGGAGTTCGACACGCTCGCGCGCCACGGCGTCCACGTCGTCGGCGTGATGGGCAACAACGGCATCTGGGCGCTCGAGAAGCACCCGATGGAGTTCCTCTACGGCTACTCGGTCGCCGCCGAGCTGACGCCGGAGACACGCTACGACCAGGTGGTCGAGGCGCTCGGCGGCCACGGCGAGCTCGTGCGCGCGCCGGGCGAGCTGCGCGGAGCGCTCGAGCGGGCGTTCGAAGCGGATGGGCCGGCGCTGGTGAACGTGCTGACGGATCCGTCGGTGGCGTATCCGCGGTCGGCCAATCTGGCCTAGCACAAAAGAAGCCGCCCGCGGCGGGGGCGGGCGGCTTCAAGATGGCCCCGTCAGGACGGGCAGGGGTACGTGCCTTAGGGGGCCTATTTGGGTGGCCCGGACGGCGGGAGGCGCCGATGATGCGGCATCGCCCGGACCTATGCGTCGGGAGGACGGCGGCGGGAGGCACGACCGCCCTTTCCGACGCATTGGAGTATCGCGCCCCGAAACGCCCCTTGCCAATCGAACAAGCGTCCAGGCAAACGGCCGGCCGCTCTTGACTTTAGTGCTCAGATGTGCTGTCAAGCGCGACGCCCCACAGAATGTCCCGCTCAGAGGCCTCAAACGCGTCCAGATCGAACGCTCCGAGCACCTCCAGCAGGATCACCGTGCCGGCCACGATCGTCGGCGCGCGGTTGGGATCGAGGCCCGTGACGCCGCGGCGCTCGGCCAGCGGGAGCGCGGCCAGCCGGTCGCGCAGCTCCTCCAGGCGGGCGCGGGTGATCGTGTGCCCCTCGACGCGGGCCGGGTCGTAGGGATCGAGCTCGAGGTCGATCGACGCACACGACGTCGCGGTGCCGGCCACGGCCACCGCGGCGGCCGGCCGCTCGCGGATCTCCGCGGGCACCGCGGCCTCCAGGGCGGCCCGCGCGTCGGCCGCCAGCGCCGCCAACTCGGCGGCGGTCGGCGGGTCCGAGTGCAGGTGGCGCTCGGTGTGGCGCACCACGCCGACCTGCGTCGACACGTGAAACTCCACCGCGCCGCGCGCGCCGACGATCATCTCGGTCGAGCCGCCGCCGATGTCGATGACCAGCAGGGCCGAGGGGTCGTCGGGGTCGCGCGCCGCCGTCGCGCCGAGGTACGACAGGCGCGCCTCGTCGTCGCCCGAGAGCGTGCGGCCCTGTAGCCCGTAGCGCTCGGTCACCGTCGCCGCGAACTCCGCGCCGTTGGCGGCGTCGCGGACCGCGGACGTCATCACCACCACGCGCGTCGTCGCGCCGTGGCGGTCGATCGCCTCGGCGTACCGGTCGATCGCGGCGAACACGCGCGCCTGGGGCTCCTCGCCGAGCCGGCCGGTCGCGTCGACACCCTCGCCGAGGCGGGTGACGATCGACTCGCGCTGGAGCTCGGTCAGCGACCCGTCGTCCACCTCGGCGACCAGCAGCCGCGTCGAGTTGGTGCCGATGTCGACGACCGCGACCCGGCTCACGTGACGGGATGCGGCATCGGGCGGCCGTCGAGCGCGGCCAGCAGGTTCTCCACCGCCATCGCGGCCATCTTGGCACGCGTGCGCACGGTCGCGGAGCCCATGTGCGGCACCACGAGCAGGTTCGGCGCGTCGAGCAGCGGGTGATCGGGCGGCAGCGGTTCGGGATCGGTCACGTCCAGCGCAGCGCCGCCGATCGTGCCGGCGTGCAGCGCCTCGCGCAGCGCGTCCTGGTCGACGACGCCGCCGCGCGCGGTGTTGATCAGCAGCGCGGTCGGCTTCATCAGCACGAGCGCGCCCGCGTCGATCAGGTGCCGCGTCTCCGGCGTCAGCGGGGTGTGCAGCGACACGAAGTCCGAGCGCTCGAGCAGCTCCTCGAGCGGCACACCCGAGGAGCGCGAGCTGTGGATCACCTCCATGCCGAAGCCACCGGCCCGGCGCGCGACGGCCTGCCCGATGCGGCCCCAGCCGACGATGCCGAGCGTGTGGCCCACCAGGTCGGCGCCGAGGTCGCCCGCAGGCTCCCACGTGCGCCACTCGCCGGCGCGCACCATGGCCGCCCCGGGCACGATCCGCCGTGCGAGCGCCAGCAGCAGCGCGAACGCGAGGTCGGCGGTCGCGTCGGTCAGCACGTCCGGCGTGTTGCCGACCGCGATCCCCCGCGCGGCCGCCGCCTCGACGTCGATGTTGTCGGTCCCGACCGCCATGTTTGCGATCGCCCGCAGCTTCGGCGCGGCGTCGAGGACCGCGGCGTCGACACGGTCGGTGATCAGCGACAGCAGGCCCTCGGCCTCGGCGACGCCCGCGCGCAGCGCGTCGGGCTCCGGCGGCATGTCGCCTGGCCATTCCTCGACCTCGTGCGCCGCGCGCAGCCGGTCGATCGAGTCGAACGGGAGCGCACGCGTGATGAACACCCGGGCCACGCGGGCATTCTCGTGGCATGGGACCGATCCGCGTCGGCTGCTCAGGCTGGAACTACGCCGACTGGCGCGGGCGCGTGTACCCGAAGGGCGTGCCCGCGAGCCGCTGGCTCGAGCACTACGCGACGCTGTTCGACACCGTCGAGGTCAACTCGACCTTCTACCGGCTCGCCAAGCCCAAGGCGGTCGCCGGCTGGCTGGAGGCGACCCCGCCCGGCTTCGTGTTCGCGGTCAAGGCCAGCCAGTACCTGACGCACATGAAGCGGCTGACCGGCATCGAGCAGGGCATCGAGCGGTTCTACGCCGGGATCGAGCCGCTGACCCGCTCGCCGAAGCTCGGCCCCGTGCTGTGGCAACTGCCCGAGCGCTTCCAGCGCGACGTGCCGCGGCTCGCCGCCGCGCTCGACCTGCTGCCGCACGGGCGCCACTGCTTCGAGTTCCGCCACGAGAGCTGGTTCTGCGACGAGGTGCTCGACCTGCTGCGCTGGCACGGCGTCGCGCTGGCGATCGGCGATCACCCCGAGCGGCCGTGGCAGCCATGGGTGACGACGACCGACTGGTCGTTCGTCCGCTTCCACTACGGCGCTCGCGGCCGGCGCGGCAACTACAGCGAGACCGAGTTGCGCGAGCTCGCGCCGCGGGTCGCCGAGCTGGCGAAGGCCGGCGAGGTGTTCGCCTACTTCAACAACGACTGGGAGGGATTCGCTGTCAAGAACGCGCTCAGACTGAGAGCATTGCTCTCGTGACGGCGCTCCACGAGGACGCCATGCGCGAGGCGATCGCCGCGGACGGCGAGGCGCACCGCGCACTGCTCGCGGGTGAGGACGCGCGCGGCGCGCTGCGGCGCGCCGCCGAGCGCTACCGCGTATCGTGGGCGGCCGCGCCGCCGCGCAGCTACGGGCGGCTGGTGGGCTACGCCAAGGCGACGATCCTCGCCGGGGACGATCCCGCGGGGTTCGTCACCGAGCAGCTCGGCCCGCAGGACGACTCGCCGCCCGCCTGCTGGGCGCGGGCGTTGGCTGCGCTCGCGGTCGGCGCCGACGATGAGGCCGCGCGCGCCGCCGACGGCATGCGCGCGGGCTCGGAGGCGTTCGGCCGCGCCGCCGACGCGGTCGCCGCGCTCGCCGTCCGCGACCGCGCGGCCTACGTCGCCGCGATCGACGCGATCGTCGCCGACTTCGAGGCGCGCGAGGAGCACTTGACCGGCGTCCCGATCGCCGACACCGCGCTCGTCCTCGACCGCCTCGCCGAGGGCCGCGGGCTCGCGGCGCACCGCGAGTCGCCGCTGCTGCCGCGCGTCGACGACGTGCGCGCGATCCTCACCGGCACGCGGATCTGGGCGGTCGTGGGCTGCTCGCCTGATCCGCAGCGTGACTCGCATCGCATCGCCTCCATGCTCCAGCGCCGCGGCTACACGGTGATCCCGGTCAACCCGATGGCCGGCGAGATCCTCGGCGAGCGCTGCTACCCGACGCTCGCCGCGGCGCCGCCGGGCATCGAGGTGGTCGACGTGTTCCGCCGCCCCGACGTCGCCGGCGCGCACGTCGACGAGGCGATCGCGATCGGAGCGAAGGCGGTGTGGATGCAGCTCGGCGTGATCGACGAGGCGGCCGCCGAGCGCGGACGCGCCGCCGGACTGCGCGTGGTGATGGACCGATGCCCGGCGATCGAACTGCCGCGGTTGGGGCTGTGAGAGACCGAGGAGGAGATCGATGCAGGGACTGATGTCGTCCTATCCGCTGACGCTCCCGCACCTGTTCCACCGTGCGGAGCGGTTGTTCGGCGAGAAGACGATCACGACGCTGACCGCGACCGGCAAGGAGCGCACGACGTACGCCGACTGGGCGCAGCGGACGCGCCGGCTGGCCGGCGCGCTCGACGCGCTCGGCATCTCCGACGACGGCCGCGTGGCGACGTTCGCGTGGAACTCGGCCCGCCACCTCGAGCTGTATTTCGCCTCGCCCTGCAGCGGCCGCGTGCTGCACACGCTCAACATCCGCCTGTTCCCCGAGCAGCTCAGCTACGTCGTCGAGCACGCCGAGGACGAGGTGATCTTCGCCGACCGCTCGCTGGTCAAGGTCCTGTGGCCGCTGGTCGACGGCTTCAAGACCGTCAAGAAGATCGTCGTGATGGACGACGGCGCCGGCGACGTCCCCGACGACGACCGGATCCTCGACTACGAGGAGCTGATCGCGGCCGCCGAGCCGGCCGAGTTCGGAGTCGACGACGAGAACCGGGCCGCCGCCATGTGCTACACGAGCGGCACAACCGGCAACCCGAAGGGGGTCGTCTACACGCATCGCTCGAGCGTGCTGCACTCGATGGGGGCGATGCTGGCGGACACGGTCGCGGTCTCCGAGCGCGACGTCGTGCTGCCGGTCGTCCCAATGTTCCACGCCAACGCGTGGGGCCTCGCGCACGCGGCCGTCATGGCCGGCGCGGCGCTCGCCCTCCCGGGTCCGCAGATGACGCCGCAGGCGATCGCCGAGCTGATCGAGTCCGAGAAGGTCACGCTCGCGGCCGGCGTCCCGACGATCTGGATGGGCGCGCTCGAGCAGCTGGTCGACCGCGACACCTCGTCGCTGCGCGACATCCTGTGCGGCGGCTCGGCGGTGTCCAAGGCGCTGTCGGAGGCCTACCGGGAGAAGCTCGGCCTACCGATCCTGCACGCGTGGGGCATGACCGAGACGAGCCCGCTCGGGTCGGTGTGTCGGATCAAGAGCACCCTCGCGGACCGCTCCGAGGAGGAGCTGGCCGACGTGCGCGCCACGCAGGGCATCGTCACGCCGCTGATCGAGTGCCGGATCGTCGAGCCCGGCACCGACGACGAGCTGCCGTGGGACGGCGAGGCCCGCGGCGAGCTGCAGGTGGCCGGCCCGTGGGTCGCCGCCGGCTACTACAACGATGACCGGTCCGGTGGCTCGTTCACCGACGACGGCTGGCTGCGCACCGGCGACGTCGCGACGATCACGCCCGAGGGCTACATCCGCCTCGTGGACCGCACGAAGGACCTCGTCAAGTCCGGCGGCGAGTGGATCTCCTCGGTCGAGCTCGAGAACGAGATCATGGCCCACCCGAAGGTCGTCGAGGCCGCGGTGATCGCCGTCCCCGACGAGCGCTGGGGCGAGCGCCCGCTCGCCTGCGTGGTGGCCGAGGACGGCGCCGAGCTGTCGGCCGACGCGCTGCGCGAGTTCCTCTCGGACCGCGTCGCCAAGTGGTGGATCCCCGAGCACGTGGAGTTCATCGACGAAGTTCCGAAGACTTCCGTCGGCAAGTTCTCGAAGAAGACGCTCAGGGAACGCTTCAGTTGATAATGTGTATGTCCGCGTCGCGGGGTGGAGCAGTCAGGTAGCTCGTCGGGCTCATAACCCGAAGGTCGCGGGTTCGAATCCCGCCCCCGCTATCCGCCGACGATGGTGGTGACAGCCCACCGCCGACGGCCGAAAGGCTCCCAACCCGGGGGCCTTTCGTGTGTCTGGCGGTCACACTCGTGGGGTCACGTGCGAGTGAAGGGGGTAGATGCACGAACCGCCCCAGACGGACGACGCGCTGCTGTTGTCGGGCGATCCGGAGGACTTCGGGTGCTTCTACGACCGCTATGTCCGCTCGCTGCTGGCGTACTTCCAGCGCCGCACGCGCGATCCCGAGACCGCCGCCGACCTCACGGCAGAGACCTTCGCCGCGGCGCTGGCCGCGCGCAGCCGGTTCCAGGCGCGCGCCGCGCCGGCCTCGGTGTGGCTCTTCGCGATCGCTCACCACAAGCTGACCGACTTTCACCGGCGCGGCTCGGCGGAGGACCGCATGCGGCGCCGGCTCGGGATCGAGCGCGTGCCGGTCGGCGCCGAGGACGCGGAGCTGATCCGCCTGCTGGGCGAAGAGGTCGCGTTCCAGCTCGTGAACGAGCTCCCGCCGGAGCAGCGCGATGCCGTTCAGGCACACGTGCTCGATGACCGCGATTACGGCGACATCGCCCGCGACGACGTGACGAGCGAGGCGACGGTGCGCAAGCGCGTGAGCCGTGGGCTGAACGCCCTGCGCGAGCGAGTAGGAGGTGAGCGATGAGCGAGTACGTCACCCGTCTGCGCGAGGAGCTGGTCGGCGCTGCGGCCCGGGAGCAGGCCGGACAGCGGCGTCGCCCGCGCGTGCGCCCGCGCCGTCTGGCGCTCGTCGTCGCCGCGGCTGCCATCGTCGCGGCGCTCATCGTCAGCGCGAGCGCGATCGAGCTCACGCGGGACGACGAACCGGTCGTCTCGCTGCCCGCGGGCAGTGCGCTGACGTATCGCGTCGCGCCGTTCCCGGGAGCTGACGCCACGACCGCCGCCGAGCGCTCGGCGGAGATCCTGCGAGCCCGGATCGCCGCGGCAGGCATCAGCGGCGCGACCGTGACCGTGGCCGGCGACCGCGTCGGCGTCGACGCTGACAGCAAGGCGCTCGCGGACGTCGCCGCGCTAGCGGTCCCCGGCAGGCTCGCGATCTATGACTGGGAGGCGAGTGTGGTCGGTCCGGACGGGCAACCGGCGCCGGGCGACGCGACCGTCACCGGCGACCCGGGAGCGGGCCAGGAAGCGGCGGTCTCCCAGTACCAGGCCGTGCTGCGCGCGGCGAAGGCGCAGGGTTCGGCCGGGGGGTCGCCCACGTTCTGGCTCGTCGACGATGCGGCGCACAAGGTCATCGGCGGCCCGGAGCTAACCCGCGACGCCCTGCGCAGCGGCGGTGCCGCCCGCGTGGTCGAAGTCCCGGGCGGCGTTCGCGTCGTGCGCGCGGACAACAGCGGGGCCGGAGGCTGGTACGCGCTCGATGACGGTGCCGCGCTCGGGAATGGGGACGTCGCGGGCGCTCGCGCGACGCGCGATCCGGCGATGAACGAACCCGCCGTGGCCGTCGATCTCACCGCTCAAGGACGGACCGCGTTCGAGACGCTCACGCGCGAGCTCGCCCACCGCGGGCAGGCGGCGAGCCCGCCGGGGGCGGACCCGATGCTCGCGGCCCAGCATCTCGCCATCGTGCTCGACGACGAGATCG
>DATDKF010000396.1:0-2124 GCA_036520135.1 Solirubrobacteraceae bacterium | reverse complement strand
CCAACCCATGCGCTCGGCGTAGCGGCGGAGGTTCGCCTGAGGTGCCGGCGATGCCATCGCGAAGGTGATGTCGCGAGCATGCAGGAGGCCGAGCTCGGGGATGCCGTCGGCGACGGACGAACAGCCAACGCACCCGGCGTCGGGCCAACCGTCGACACCCTCCTCGAAGAAGAACCGGTAAAGGATCATCTGGCTGCGCCCGTCGAACAGCTCGGGCAGTGACCGCCGCCCGTCAGGACCCTCGAACGCGTAGTCGTGCTCCACCCGCACCATCGGCATGCGCTTCCGTGCGGCGGCGAGCTCGTGCATCGCGGCGCCGACGGTCTGCTCGCGCTCGAGCAGGGCCGTCAGCGCCGCGTCCCACTCGTTCTGACTGACGACAGGCGGACGAGCGAGAGTCGGCTCGGTTTTCCCATACTTCGGCATCGTGGTCTCCTGGTGTCGTGGGCCGCGCCTGTCGAGGCCCTTCACCTCGTGAGCGGAGCCGGCCAGGCCTTCTCGACATCGAATCACACATTCAACGCCCAGATCATCGCGTAGCGGGAACGCTGAACGGCCCGCCACCTTCCCGACCGCAGCCAGACTGCCCGCAACCGGGCGGCGTCGCACAAGCGGATCCCGTACCGGCACCTCTGCTGCGGCGCCGGCGACGGCACCGATTACGGGCAGGAGTTCAACTTCTGGGCCGATCCGGCCGCCGCCCAGAAGGTCTTCTCCGCCCTGTCGGGCAAGATCTACCTGACCGCGCTGGACGCCACCGACTTCGTTCCGATCACGTTCGACTTCGCCGATCGGCTCGGCGCGGACAACACGACCGTGGCGAGCGCGACGCTGGTGACGATCCTCTCGGACCCCGACGTGCAGGAGTTCATGCGCCAGGGGCTCATGTACTGGTGGGACCCGCTCAACGCGGCCGCGGCGATCACCGGCCGTCTCGTGAGCTACGAGCGCACCAGGCTCACCGTCGTGCAGAGCGGGGTAGAGGCCGGCCGCACGGTCGTCGACCCGCGCGGCGCCCGGATCCGCCTGGGCGTCGCGGCCGACGCCCAGGCGTTCGAGAACCACTTCCTGGCCATGCTCAACGGGCGGTGTCACAGCCGCGGCGTCCGCTGCTGAAAGTAGACGCGCGCGACGAGCTCGCCACGCGTGCTGACGCCGACCTTCTCGAAGATCGCCTTGAGGTGGTCCTGCACCGTCCACCGCGACAGGTACAGCCGCGCCGCGATCGCCTCGGTCGACAGCCCGCGCGCGACGAGCCGGGTCACCTCGCGCTCGCGCTCGGTCAGGCGGTAAGCGTCGGCGACCAGGGGCGCGAACTCGTGCGGGCGCGCGGGCTCGATCATCACCGCGACCTGCGCGCCCGGATCGTCGCCGAGCACCGAGGCACGCACGACCAGCCAGCAGCCCGACTTGGCGCGCACGCGCGCGCGGGCGATCCGGCCGTCGCGCGCCATGCCGGCCACCACGGTTCGCGCCTGCATCGCGACGGCACTCACCACCGCCGGAGCCGACCCGTTCCCGCCTAACTCGTCCATCCAAGCCGCGGCGACCTCGTCCGCGAACGCGGTCGAGCCGTCCGCGGCGAGTACGACGACGCCGGCGGCGTTCTCCCCGTCGTCGGCGCGCGTCACCGGCGTGAACGGCATGACCGTGTGTACGGTCGCACGCGAGGTGGCTACTCGGTGACGAACTGCATCCCGTAGCGGGGCGCGGCCGCGGCGTAGCGCGCGGCGACCGCGTCGAAATTGTCCGGGATGTCGGCCGTCGGGTCCAGCGTCGGCTGCAGCGTTTCCTGAAAGAAGTTCTCGATCCCGGCCGGTGTGAAGGTCAAGATCATGCGCATCGTCTCGGTGCCCTGGTTGTGGAAGCGGTGCACGGTACCGCGCGGCACGTTGATGAAGTCGCCGACGCCTGCCGTGATCCACTCGTCAGCGAGCAGAAGGCGGCATTCGCCCTCGAGGATGTAGAACGTCTCGTCCTCGTGGCGGTGGATGTGCGGCGGCGGACCGCCGCCGGGCGCAACGATCGCCTCCATCGCGAAGTACGCGCCGCCGGTTTCGGCGCCGGTGACGAGGAACCGGTAGACGTCGCCCGGTCCCAGGTAGGTCGCGCCGGTTCCGGCGG
>DATDKF010000395.1:0-6792 GCA_036520135.1 Solirubrobacteraceae bacterium | reverse complement strand
GAAAGTCAAGTCCGGTTGATCGACCACCTCCGCGGGTGGAAGATTTGCAGTGGGCGCGGGCGACGACGAGTCAAAGTGCAGACTTGGGCCTTGGGGTCTGCCGCGCGACGTGCTCCTTCGCGGAGCCTTCAGATGCGCGGCCCGGTGTCGCGCTCGCGCCCGTTTGTTGCCAGTCCTTGACCGTGCGCTCGTAGGCGCGTTGGGCTTGGAGGGCGAGTTCGCGCTCGGCGTGGCGCATCGCGTCGTTGGTCGACCAGACGCCGCGGCCGCCCTGCCGGCGCGGCGCGCCGGCCTGCAGTTCGAGGCGGCGCATCTTCTTCTTGGTCAGCGACGGCTGGGCGAAGGCGTAGTCCTCCCCGCGCGTGAGCAAACACCAGAACAGACACGCGAGCTTGCGGGCGCTGGCGACGATCGCGATCGAGTGCCCGCGACGCGCCTTGATGCGCTGATAGAAGCCGGCGATCGGGCCGGGCTGGCGGACCGTGGACCAGCACGCCTCCACGAGCGCATGACGGGCGCTGACCGAGCCTTGCTTGGAGATGTGACCGTGCGTGGCAGGCCCGGCCCCGGACTGACGAACGCGCGGATCCAGGCCGAGATAGGCGGTCAGCTTGCGGCGATCAGGGAAGCGGCGGATGTCGCCGACGGCGGCCACGAACGTCGCCGCGACGATCACGTTGACACCGGGCACGGTCATCAGCCGCTTGACCTGCGGCCACGACAGCGCCTCGGCAGCGATCAGCTGCTCGACCTCGGCGATCTCCGCGTCCAGGAAGCTGACCTGTCGCATCGCCGAGTCGACGGTCTCGCGCTCGGTGACCGGCAACTGCTGCTCGGCCAGCCAACGTCGCCCCTTGACGCCGAACAGATCCGACGCCGGTGGGCGGTCTTTCAAACAGCGCATCAACACCGCATGGATCTCGTTCTTCGCGCGCGAGCGCGCCCGAACCAGTTGCGCGCGACGCGCGAGCCGGCGGCGCATCGCGCGGATCCGCTCATCCGGAGTCCAGACGCTGTCGAGCTCGCCCGCCCACAGCAGCTTGGCCAGGGCCCGCGCGTCGAGACGATCGGTCTTCGCCCGCGCCTGCCGGATCCCCGTGTCGCTCGGCGAGACCACGATCACGCGCGCGACATGCGGCTCCAGGATCCGCGCGATCTCCCACGCATTGCCCGTGACCTCCAGCGCGACCCAGTCACGCGTGTCCAGGCTCTGCCCGAACAGCTCAAGCGCCTCAGGCCTGGCCTCGATCCGGCCCGCCGACCGAAGGCGACCCTCCGCGACGATCGCGACCTCACAAAAGTCGCGGTGCACATCCAGCGCTACCGCCCTCACGTGTCCTCCTTGCCGTCGTTGATCGAGCAGGAGAACCGGTGGGCAAACGACATCGACGGATCCGCGCTCGCAGCGCAACCGGGCAAGTCGCAGGGGCGGCCACTGAAAAGCCCGGGCTCTGAGCCCATCGTCCAAACCGGCCTGCCCAGCCTGCGTTCTCCCAGAAGGCCCCTCGTCCCAGCCAGCCGAACCTACGTCGAGCGCCGGACGACACCAGCCTTCAGAGCGCAGTTTCATGCCCCGAGGAGCAGGAGCGCCGCCAGCCGGTCCTGTCCCGGCGTCTTGCATAGGCACAGGTGGACGCTCCGAGCCAGCCTCGCTGCGTTGCCGCTCACGGTCTCCGCTTTCGCAATCGCCTGGCCGCGATAGTCACGGCTTCCGCGGAAGCGCTTGCGCTTCGCGCGACAGGCGACACTCGGCCGTGGCCTACGGACCACTGGTGGGCGGGCCCGGGTCGTTGCTGCCTTCGCTCGGCGGTACGGCGGCGTAGGCTCGGCTGGATCTGAGCATCAGATCAAGTAGGAGGCCCATCGCCTGGGAGCACAAACAGGCTGCTCTGACCGTGATTGCCAAATACCTGTACGAGGCGTTCAATGGGCAGGGCTGCGCGGCGATGCCGGTTCTGGCGAACCCGTCGACGCTCTGGCGGCGACGCGCGGACTCTCGCGCGGTGATCGCTCTCCAAAAGGAGGAACGGTGGACGAAGAGGCCTTCAACATGTCGGTGCGGAAGTTCCTCAAGAAGCTGGGCGTGACCGCTCAGCGGGAGATCGAACTTGCGGTCCGCGAGCAGCTGGAGGGCGGCGACCTGCAGGGCGACGAGACGCTCGACGCGACCGCGACGGTCACGGTTGCCGGTCTGTCGCGCGACGTGATCGTGACCGGGCAGATCTCCCTCGCGTAGTGCACCCCCATCAGCGCCAGATGGAACACATCGTCAGCGAGGGCATGACCCGTGTTGATTCGTCCCGACGCCGGGCTGCGCAAGGGCGCACGGCCAGGATGGACCGGCGGGCTTTACGCCTTAATGCGCCGCGGCCTCGCCAGTCCCGAAGGGCGCGCGCTCTACCGCCAGCGCCAGATCACCATCGAGCCCGTCTTCGGCCAGATCAATTCAACCGCGCGATCAAACGCTTCCAGCGCCCGCGGCCGGTCAGCGTGCCGCAGCGAATGGCGACTCATCGCGGCCACCCACAACCTCCTAAAGCTCCACAACCACCACCTCGCGGCCGCGACACCCTGAGCGGCGCCGTGGGCGCCTCCCGGCACTGATTGACTCGCGCCGACCACACACGCCGGCGCGAACCCCGAGGACGCGCCACGACCGTTTTCCCGACAGCCTCGCCTCACTGCGATAGCGACGATGCTCGAGCTCGGTCCGATCGGGAGCTCGCACGCGGCCCGACGTCGTGCCTATGCACTGGATGCAACGGGTCGGGCCGAGTGATGCTTCTGTTGCTCGTCCAAGGCGAGCGCGTCGGGCAGCGCAGCACGCGCGCTCGCTCCTTCACGAGGCTGTCGCACAAACGGGTCCGTCCGGCCCGGTCAAGAGCATTCCGGGATGGCGCAGAACTTCATCGTGAGTTGCCGTGAGCAGGGGTTCTTGTTGCCTCCGGACGTGCGGGAGTGGCTGCCGGCGGATCATCTGGCGTGGTTTGTGATCGACGCCGTGGCGGAGATGGATCTGTCGGCGTTCTATGGCGCCTACCGGGCCGATGGTCATGGCCGGGCGGCGTATGAGCCGTCGATGATGGTGGCGCTGGTGCTGTATGCGTTTGCGACCGCGCAGCGGTCGTCGTGGGTGATCGAGCGTCACTGTCGCCAGGATGTGGCCTACCGGGTGATCTGCGGCATCTGATTCCCGATCACGCGACGATCGCGCGCTTTATCTGCCGGCACGAGCTGGCAGTGGGCGAGCTGTTCGGCGAGGTGCTCAGGCTGTGTGACCGGGCGGGGTTGGTCAAGCCGGGCGTCGTGTCGATCGACGGCACGCGCATCGCCGGCAACGCGAGCCCGGAGGTCAACCATGCGTTTGATCGGATCGCCAGGGAGATCGTGGCCGAGGCCAGGGCGACCGACGAGGCCGAGGATGAGCTCTGCGGGGATCCTGATCGATGCCACCCTGGTGCGGGGCGTGCTGCTGCCGGCGACGATGAAGCTGCTCGGCGAGCGGAACTGTACCTGCCGCGGTGGCTGGAGTGGCTGCCGCGCTTCGAGTTCGGCGAGCCGTCGGTGGGTCCCGAGGCGCCCCCGGCGGGCCGCTTCGGCCTAGCTCCTGGAGCGGATCCCGGCCGCGGATCGCCACGGCCGGGATCCAATCCCGAGTCAGGCGTTACGCGCCTTTAGTCAGTCATTGACAGGGGCGTTGAGCCGCAGTACGTTCCTCGCATCCTTCGACGCCAAGGGCTTCTGCCGGTTGCGGCAGCCGGGGTTCGCAGCCCATTCGTGAAAGGAGCCGCACATGGCGGCAGCAGGGCAGATGGCGGGGATGCCTCCAATGCTCGCCTACACGATCCGCAGCCCTATCCAGACCGGCGCGACGCCGTGGATCAGGGTCGGACAAGGCAATAGCGCGCAGGTCGTCAGACCCAACCAAACACCCGCAGACAACGGCTACTGGATCGTCATCCTGGACGCGAACCAGCCGGCGACCAAGGTGCAGGAGTGGGTCGTCCCAGGTCTGAACAACACCACAGTCCCCAGCAATCTCGATCAGTACATGAGCAACCCGGGCTATCTCTTTGCCGTGGTGACGCAGGTCCTTGCCAACTCCTCGGTGCCACAAGGGGCCTTCTACGACTATCTGGCGGCGCACGGCGCCGGGCGCGAGCTGCAGAAGTTGGAGCAGGTCAGCTCGCACACGCAAACGGGCTACGGCTTGTTCACCAGCGTGAGCTACATCCTCACCGGTCAATGCGGCCCGACGGGCAACGTCGGATACGAGACCAGCTCGTTCACGGACGCAGCGCTGCTCTTGATGTCGCTGATGCCCCTACCCAACGGCCAGCCGCCGTACTCGATCTGCGACAGCTACACGTTCGTCACGCGCTAGGGCTACCGCGGCTCGGCGCGGGCGGGACTAGCTGATCTGTGACCGAGGCGTGGAGCTTCCGACCCGGCACGCTCGATCGGATGATCTTCGACGGCGTCGTCGCGCTTGACGAGTACCGACTGCCGGAACGTTTCGAGCCCGACGACGTCGTCGTCGACGTCGGGGGACACATCGGCTCGTTTGCGTACGCCGTCGTCCGGAGAGGTGGCAAGCACGTCTGGAGCATCGAGCCGGACCGTACGAACTGCGCGTTCGCGGCCGAGCACCTCAGGCCGTACGTCGACCAGGGCTACGTGCGGCTGATGCACGCTGCCGTCTGGCGCTCCGATCCGAATGACGACGAGCTGCGCTTCGACGGCTACCACGCCTTCCCGCAGTCCTATCCAGGCATGGAAGGGATCGTCAACACGGGAAACGGCTCGGTCGTCTGGGGCCTCGGCGAGCCGGTCGCGAAGATCGCCTTCGACGACGTCGTCGACCTGGCCACGAACGGCGGAGAGCGCCGCGTCCGGCTGCTCAAGCTGGATTGCGAAGGAGCCGAATGGCCGATCGTGCTGACGTCGCGGAGGCTCCACCTGATCGACGAGATCGTCGGGGAGTTTCACGAGCTCGGCGGGCCGTTCCTGGAGATCGGCGAGAATCGGCCGTCAAACGCCCACGTCTTCCACTCCGCTCGTGTCGCGGGGTTCACGATCGAGGAGCTCGTCCGCTTCCTATGCGACGCGGACTTCTGCGTGACGTACGACAGGCATATGCGGCCCGACGGCGCGCTCGAGGGGCTCGGCTTGTTCTTCGCGACGCGAGACCACGGCGCGAGCTAGCGGCTTGCACGAAGCACCGCCTCGCGTGAGGCTCATCGCGATCGGCTTCAACGTCGCCGGAACAGGCTTGACGCGGGTGATGTCGAGCGTCATGCGACGGCTGGCGGACCGGCACGAGATCCACTTCCTCGGCATCGGCTACTCCGGCGAGATCGTCCGCGATCGCGACCTGACCATCTATCCCACCAATCCGAAGGGCGGCGACGTCTTCGCGGCCTTCCAGGCCAAGAGGTTGATCGAGGAGATTCGACCGGCGCTGATCCTCGTCATGCACGACATCTGGATGTTCGACTACTACTTGCGCCTCTTCGGCCCGTATCGGGACCGCCTGAAGATCGTCGCCTGCATTCCTCTGGACGGCCGGATCACGAACGAAGAGGACGCTGCGCCGCTCGCGCAGGCGGACCGAATCGTCGCCTACACCCACTTCGCCCGCGCGGAGTTCGAAGGAGCCTTCCGCAGACTGCGTGAGAAGCGGGCCGATCGCGACTTCCCGGCGGTCGACGTCATTCCGCACGGCGTCGATCGGGATCGCTTCTATCCCCTCCCGGAGCTGGAGCAGGCCTCGTTCGCATCGAGGGGCCGCGCGCAGGCGAAGAGACGCGTGTTCGGCGACCTCCCCGACGCCGGCGAGTCGTTTGTCGTCCTCAATGCGAGCCGGCCCGACAAGCGCAAACGCGTCGACCTCACCGTCCGCGGGTTCGCCATGTTCGTCGCCGGCAAGCCGGCGAACGTCAGGTTGTGCCTCCACCACGCCGTCATGGGCGATGCAGCCGAACGAGAGCTCGGGCCCGTGATTCGGGAGTGCGGGCTCGGCGAGCGGCTGTCGGTGAACCCGCTCGGTAGCCAGATTGTCGGCGACGACGAGCTCAACCTGCTCTACAACGCCTGTGACGTCGGGATCAATACGGCGATGGGCGAAGGCTGGGGGCTCGTCAGCTTCGAGCACGGCGCGGCCGGCGCCGCACAGATCGTCCCTGACCACACGGCGTGTGCCGAGCTGTGGCGTGGCCGCGCCGAGCTGGTTCCGCCGGCGAGGAGCTATGTACCGGAGTTCTCGCCGCTCGAGATGGGAGAGGTGTCTCCGGAGGGCGTCGCGCAGGCGCTGGAAGCCCTCTACCGCGATCCGGGACGTCGCCAGGAGCTGGCGCGTGCCGGCGTTTCCGTCGCGCAGAACCCTGCGTACTCCTGGGACGTGGTCACGCGGCAGTTCGACGAGCTCGTCGTGGGGCTTGCGGACGATACGGAGATCACGAAGGCACATAGCTGAGTTGCCCGGCCCGAGCAGGTTGTCGGTCGGGGCCGCATCAACGGGGACGACTGAGTAGTTCATCGTCAGCCGGATCCGGGAGGCGTTCCAGCGAGGGGCCGGCATGGACGAGGCGATCTCGGTGGCTTCCACTACGCCTACAGCTGCACGAACGGCGACTCTCGGGCGCCACCTACGCCGGCTCGAATTCGGGGACGACGGT
The DNA here is from genome assembly GCA_036520135.1 of Solirubrobacteraceae bacterium. Classification (GTDB taxonomy): domain Bacteria; phylum Actinomycetota; class Thermoleophilia; order Solirubrobacterales; family Solirubrobacteraceae; genus DASSUW01. The sequence goes on along the minus strand of DATDKF010000395.1, from coordinate 115 downwards.
CGTCGTCACGAACGTGAACCGACCGCGACGCTCTCGACCAACGGCCCCATCAGCGAGGGCTCCTCGGCCACGATCAGCTTCTCGAATCAGTCAGATCCCTCGAGCGTCGACACAC
>DATDKF010000394.1:0-6423 GCA_036520135.1 Solirubrobacteraceae bacterium | reverse complement strand
CGTGCGAGGTCGAGCCGCGGCGGACGCTGCTGAGCTCGGGCGCGTGGTGGGACCTGGGCGTGCCCGAGACCTCGGCGGATCCACAGACCCGCGAGCTGGCGGCCGCGCACGCGCGCGGCGCCGAGGGGCAGCGGTACTACGGATGACGCCGGCGACGCTCCATGCGCGCGAGACGTTCGATGCGTTTGCCCCTTACTACGACGAGGCGACGGCGCACCACCGCTACGACGAGTGGACGCGGACGCTGGAGGGTCTCGCCCGCGCGGCCGGGCTCAGCGGGCGGCGGCTGCTCGACGTCGGGTGCGGCACCGGCAAGAGCTTCCTGCCGTTCCTCGAGCGCGGCTACGAGGTCCGCGCATGCGATCTCTCGCCCGCGATGGCCGCTTTGGCGGCCGAGAAGGCGGCTGGCCGGGCGCGCGTCGAGGTGCATGACGTGCGCTCGCTCCCAACGCTCGGCGCCTTCGACCTCGTCTGCTGCCTCGACGACGTCGTCAACTACCTGGACAGCGAGCAGGAGCTCGTCGACGCGTTCACGTCAGTCCGCCGGAACCTCGCGCCGGGCGGCGTCGTCGTGTTCGACGCGAATACGCTCCGGGCGTACCGCACCTTCTTCGCCCGGGCGACTGTCGTGCAGTCGCCGGACCGGGTGCTGGTATGGGACGGGCGCACGCCGGACGACCTGCCGACCGGCGGCGCCTCGCGCGGTGAGCTGCTCGCGCTCGAGCGCGACGGCGAGTGGTGGTCGCGCACCCGCTTCGAGCATCACCAGCGCCACCACGCCGAGGCCACGGTGCGCGCTGCGCTGGCGGCGGCCGGCCTGCCGTGGGTCGCCGGCTACGGCATGCACCTCGACGGGTCCGTCACGGACGGCTTCGACGAGCTCGTGAACTCCAAGGCCGTGTACGTGGCGCGTGCGAGCGCGCCGGAACAAGGCGAAGGGAGGTGAACGCCCATGACGCTGGAGATCCTCGAGCGCCCGCTCGTCGCGGAGTCGTCGTACTGGAAGGGGCAGTAGACGACGTGCCCCGCTATCGCCTGCGGCCGTCGGTGGAGCTGTTCCCCGCGGCCGCCGGCGACGTCTATCTGCTGCGCCCGGGCGGCGCGCCGCCGGCGGTGGTGCGCCGGCCGGAGCCGGCGGACCGGGAGCTGCTCGAGCGCCTGAGCGTCGAGGCTGTCCCGGCGCCCGCGGGCAGCGACACGGCGCGGCGACTCGCGCCGCTCGAGGCGGCCGGGCTGCTCGTCCGCGAGCCGCCCGGGCCGCCGCTCGACGCGGACGAGGCGGAGCGGTTCGCGCGCCAGCTGCCGTACTTCGCCGAGACCGGCGACCCGGCGGCGACGCAGCGGCGGCTGCGCGCCGCGCACGTGGCCGTGCTCGGCTGCGGCGGGCTCGGGACCTGGACGCTCGCCGCGCTCGCCGGCCTCGGCATCGGGCGATTCACGCTGGCCGACCACGACACCGTCGAGCTCGCGAACCTGAACCGTCAGATCCTCTACGGCGTCGACGACATCGGCGCGCCGAAGGCCGACCGCGCGGCGCGCTGGGTGCGGGCGCTCGACCCGCGGATCGAGCTGCGCGTGCTCCGTCGGCGGATCGAGGGCGAGGCGGACGCCGCCGCGGCGATCGACGGCGCCGACGCCGTGGTGCTCGCGGCCGACTGGCCGCCGTACGAGCTCGGCCGCTGGGTCAACCGCGCGTGCGTCGCGGCCGGTGTGCCGTTCGTGCTCGCCGGGCAGCAGCCGCCGGTCCTGAAGATCGGCCCCACCTACGTGCCGGGCCGCGGGCCGTGCTTCGCCTGCCACGAGCGGCGGCTGGCGGCCGAGTTCCCGCTGTACCTCGAGCTCGCCGAGTACCGGCGCCGGCACCCGACGCCGGCCACGACGCTCGGGCCGGCGTCGGGCGTCGTCGGCACGATCGTCGCGCTCGAGCTGCTGCACCTGCTGACCGGCGACGAGCCGGTCGCGACCGAGGGCCGCGCGCTGCTGATCGACATGCGCACGCTCGAGCAGCGCTGGGAGGCGATCGCGCGCGACCCGGACTGCCCGGTGTGTGGTGCCGTCTGAAGCGCGCCGGATCGCTGGTACGGTTCGCGATCCCGCGCAATGGCCCGGATCGACTCTCCCGACGCCCAAATCGCGCGCGTGCTCAGCCACCCGCTGCGCCCGCGGATCCTGCAGATCCTCACGGTCCGCGGCGAGGCGAGCCCGAACGAGATCGCGGCCGAGCTCGGCGTCCCGCTCGGGACCCTGAGCTACCACACGCGGCTGCTGCGTGACGCGGGCTGGATCGAGCTCGTGCGCGAGGTGCCGCGGCGCGGGGCCGTCGAGCACTTCTACCGCGCGGTGATGCGGCCGGAGATCGACGACGCGCAGTGGGAGCGGCTGCCGCTCGGGGTGCGCCGGCGGCTCGCCGCGATGACCGTCGGGCAGGTGCTCCGGAGCGCCGCGGCGGCCGCCGACGCCGGCGGCTTCGACGCCGCGAGCGCGCACGTCGACCGGGTCGAGCTCGAGCTCGACGAGCAGGGCTTCAGCGAGCTCTCGGAGGTGTTGATCACGGCGCTCGAGGAAGCGGCGCGGATCCAGAAATGCAGCAACGAGCGCCGGTCGAGCAGGGATCCGGGCGAGCGGCGCGGCTCCGTGCTCGCGATCCTGCACTACGTGGGCGAGGGCTAGGCCCAGAGCCCCGGCACGGGCTCACCGATCGCGGCGCGGGCGCGCGCGTCGACCGCCCGCGCCGTGTCCTCCGCGTGCCGCTCGGCCGCCTCCGCGACCCGGCCCAGGAACGTGCCGACGACCGAGCGCTCGTCCTCGGAGAGGTCGCCCACCAGGCGGTCGAGCTCGTTGACGAGCGGCGCGAACGCCTCGGTCGCGCGGGCCTCGGCGCCCGGCGTCAGGCGCAGCAGCGTGCTGCGCCCGTCACGCGGGTGCGACTCGCGCGAGATGTGGCCGGCGCGCTCGAGGCGCTGCACGAGCGCGGTCGTCCCGCCCGACGTGAGCCGCAGCAGCCCGCCGAGCGCGCTCGGCGTCAGCTGCCCCGCCAGGCCGAGGTACTGCAGCGCGAGCACCTCGTTCTCGCTCAGGCCCAGCATCCGCCCGGCCGCCGTGCGATGGCGGCTGGCGGCGAGCGCCTTGCGGACGAGCGAGCGGCGGATGGCGTACGGGTCTGCGTCGTTCATTGCTTTGAGGAATTGGCTCAATCGTATCGGGGCGAACGGCGGCCGCGCGGGCCTACAGCAGGCATGACTCGGTACGCGAGCCGCACGCTGCGCGCGCTCGAGCTGCTGGCGCGTGAGCCCGCCTCGGCGCCCGAGCTCGCCGACGCTTTGGCGGTCGACGTGCGGACCGCCCGGACGCTGCTCGGCGCGCTGGCGGCGGACGGCTACGTCGCCCGCGGGCCGCGCCGCCGCTGGCGCGCCACCGGGCGGTTCGAATCCCTGGCCGCTGATGCGCGCTCGCGTATCGTGCCGCGTCCGATGAAGCTCTACGAGCACGACTCCTCCGGCAACTGCCTGAAGGTCCGCATCCTGCTCCGGCAGCTCGAGCTGCCGTACGAGTCCGTGTCGGTCGACCTGTTCCGCGGCGAGACGCGTACGCCCGAGCACTTCGCGCGCAACCCCGACGGACGTATCCCGGTGTTGGAGACCGACGACGGCGACCTGATCCCCGAGTCCGGCGCGATCCTGCTGTACCTCGCCGACGGGACGCCGTTCCTGCCGCCACCCGGCGTGGGGCGCGCGCGCGTGCACCAGTGGATGTTCTTCGAGCAGAACCGGATCGAGGCCGACCTCGCCGTCGCGCGGTTCCTCAAGCTGGCGGGGCGCGACGCCACGATGCCCGAGGTGTTCGCGAATCGGCTCGAGCGCGGCCGCGACGCGCTCGCCACGCTCGACCGCGCGCTCGCCGACGGCCGCCCGTTCCTCGCGGGCGACGCCTACAGCGTGGCCGACATCGCGGTCTACGGCTACGGACACTGCGGCGCCGACGCGGGCGCCGACCCGCGCGACTTCGACCACGTCGGCGCGTGGCTCGACCGCGTCGAGGCCACACCCGGCTTCATCAACGACCTCGCGCCGGTCCCCGCCCACGTGTCGGAGCGGCCGATTTAGGGGTCGCCTCAGAAATCGATCACCGAGCGGATGCCGTCCTGGTTGTGCATCAGCTCGAAGCCGTGGTTGACCTCGTCGAGCGTGATGCGGTGCGACACGAACGGGGCGACGTCGATGTCGCTGTCCATGTAGCGCTGGACGAGCTCGGGGACCTGCTGGCGGCCCTTGACGCCGCCGAACGAGGAGCCGCACACGCGTCGGCCGGTGATCAGGTAACGCGGGACGATGTCGAGCGTCTCGCCCTTGCCGGCGACGCCGGCGACCGTGCACAGGCCCCAGCCCATACGCGAGCACGGCGGCGCGCATCTGCATCACAGCCCTCCTCCTAGTAATCGTGTGCGGCTTACTCGCACTCGCAAGCTCGCGCGAGCGCCTTGAGCGTGCCCCGCGATAGCGTGCCAGCATGCTCGCCGTCTATGCAGCAAAGACCGACGCCGACGACCCGCTGAGCGCGCTCGAGGTGGGCGAGCGGCCGGATCCGGAGCCGCCGGACGGCTGGGTGGTCGTCGACGTGAAGGCGGCGTCGCTCAACCACCACGACCTGTGGTCGCTGCGCGGCGTCGGCCTGCCGGACGAGCGGCTGCCGATGATCCTCGGCTGCGACGCCGCGGGCGTCGACGCCGACGGCAACGAGGTGATCGTGCACTCGGTGATCGCGTCCGACGGCTGGCGCGGCGACGAGACGCTCGACCCGAAGCGCAGCCTGCTCTCCGAGCGCCACCAGGGCGCGCTGGCCGAGAAGGTCGCCGTCCCGAAGGGCAACCTCGTGCCCAAGCCGGAGACGCTGACGTTCGCGGACGCCTGCTGCCTGCCGACCGCGTGGCTGACGGCCTACCGGATGCTGTTCGTCAAGTCCGGCCTGCAGCCGGGCCAGACCGTGCTGATCCAGGGCGCCGGCGGCGGCGTCGCCAGCGCGGCGATCGTGCTCGCGCGGCACGCCGGCCTGCGCGTGTGGGTGACGAGCCGCGACGAGGCGCGCGGCGCCAGGGCGAAGAAGCTCGGCGCGCACGACGCGTTCGAGAGCGGCGCGAAGCTGCCCGAGCGGGTCGACGCGGTGCTCGAGACCGTCGGCGAGGCGACGTGGAAGCACTCGCTGCGGGCGCTGCGGCCCGGCGGCACGATCGTCGTGTCCGGCTCGACCAGCGGGCCGAACCCGCCCGCCGACCTGCAGCGCGTGTTCTTCCTGCAGCTCAACGTCGTCGGCTCGACGATGGGCACGCGCGACGAGCTCGCCCGGCTCGCCCGGCTGCTCGAGACCACCGGGATCCGCCCGGAGATCGATCGCGTGCTGCCGCTGACCGAGGCGGCCGACGGCTTCGCGGCGATGGCGTCCGGCGACCTGTTTGGCAAGATCGTTTTCACGCCATGAGCTTCGCCGTCCAGTTCTACGACGTCTCCGTCTTCGTCCACGTCTCCGCGGTCGTGGTCGGCTTCGGCGCCACGTTCGCCGAGTCGATCATGTTCCCCGTGGCCATGAAGGTGGGCAAGCAGCATCTGCCGTACGTGCACCGGCTGCAGCTCGCGATCAACCAGCGGTTCGCCGCGCCGGCGCTGCTGCTGATCATCATCACGGGCATCTACCAGACCGCCGACCGCTGGGAGTTCAGCGACTTCTGGATCAGCGCGACGTTCCTGATCGCGATCATCCTGGGCGGCCTGAGCGGCGCCTACTTCATCCCGTCGGACCGCAAGCTGGCGCCCATGGTGGAGCGGGACCTCGCCGCCGGCGGTGAGCTCTCGGACGAGTATCAGCGCCAGGCGCGCCGCCAGGGGATGTTCGGCGCGCTGGCCGGCGTGCTCGTCCTCGCCGCGATCTTCCTCATGGTCGTGAAGCCAGGCGCCTGAGCGGACTGCTGGCGAAGTGCCCGGCGGCGGCGAGCCGCGTCAGCCGGCGCCGCACGATCGCGTCGAGCAGCCGGCGCGGGATGTGCCGCATGAGCGCGTAGCCGATCGCGCCGTTGCGCGTGGTCGCGAGGTCGCGCACATCGCACGCGAGGACGTCCTCGTCCGCCACGAGGTCGAGGCCGATGACCTGCGCGCCGCGCGAGCGCAGCTCGGCGATCGCCGCCGAGCCGATGCCACCGGCGGCGCCGGTGACGATCACGCGCGTCATGCCGGCACCGTCGCGGGCACGGGCGCGCGGACGTCGAGCGCGTAGTCGTCGGGCCGCAGCGCGGCCGCGCGGCGCCGGAAGCGCCACGTCCAGTCCGGCCAGATCGTCGCGTTGCGGCCGGTGTGGTCGAGGTACCAGCTCGCGCAGCCGGTGTTCCAGACCGTCCCCGCGAGCTTCGCGTCGAGCTCGGCGTTGTAGCGCTCCTGC
>DATDKF010000393.1:0-3592 GCA_036520135.1 Solirubrobacteraceae bacterium | reverse complement strand
CTCGAGAAGACGATCATCCGCGAGCGCATCGCGGTCCAGAAGAAGCGCCCGGACGGCCGCCAGCCGGACGAGATCCGCGCGATCGACATCCAGGTCAAGCCGCTGCCGCGCACGCACGGCTCGGCGCTGTTCACCCGCGGCCAGACGCAGGCGCTGTCCGTCGTCGCCCTCGGCACCACGCGCGAGGAGATGCGGCTGGACAACCTCGGCCTGGAGACCGCCAAGCGCTACTTCCACCACTACAACTTCCCGCCGTTCTCGGGGGGTGAGGCCGGCTTCATGCGCGGCCCCAAGCGCCGCGACATCGGCCACGGCGCGCTCGCCGAGCGCGCGCTGGTCCCGATGATCCCGGACCAGGAGACGTTCCCGTACACGATCCGTGTCGTGTCGGACATCCTGGAGTCCAACGGCTCGTCCTCGATGGCCTCGGTCTGCGGCTCGACGCTGTCGCTGATGGACGCCGGCGTGCCGATCAAGGCGCCGGTGGCCGGCATCGCGATGGGCCTGATCAAGGAGGGCGACGACTACGTCGTGCTCTCCGACATCGCGGGCGTCGAGGACCACCTCGGTGACATGGACTTCAAGGTCGCCGGCACCGAGAAGGGCATCACCGCCCTGCAGATGGACATCAAGATCACCGGCGTCACGTTCGAGATCCTGCGCGACGCGCTCACGCAGGCCAAGGAGGGGCGGTCGTTCATCCTCGGCAAGATGGCCGACGCGATCGGCGAGCCGCGCAGCGAGCTGTCCGAGTTCGCGCCGCGCATCTCGGCGATCAAGATCGACCCGGACAAGATCGGCCTGCTGATCGGCAAGGGCGGCGAGACGATCCGCTCGCTGCAGGACGAGTACGAGGCGCAGATCGACGTCGACGACGAGGGCAACGTCCGCGTGTACGCGCAGACCGGCGCCCAGGGCGACGCGCTCGCTGAGCGCATCCGCTCGATGACCAAGGAGGTCGAGGTCGGCGACGAGTTTCCGAGCGCGAAGGTCGTCAAGACCACCACGTTCGGCGCCTTCGTCGAGCTCGCCAAGGGCACCGACGGCCTGCTGCACATCTCCAACGTGTCGCCCGGCGAGCGCGTCGGGACCGTCGAGGACGTCCTCAACAAGGGCGACGAGATCTCGGTCCGCGTGGTCGAGGTCGACCGCGAGCGCGGCCGCATCGGCCTGCGCCTCGCCGAGGACCCGGAGATCGCCGGCAAGACGAAGGAGGAGCTGGCCACGGTCGGCTCCGGCGGCGACGGCGGCGGCCGCGGCGGCGACCGGGGCCGTGGGCGCGGCGGCGACCGGCGCAACGGTGGCGGCCGCGGCGGCCGCGACCGGGACCGCGGGCGCGACCGCGTGCGCGCGGATCGCGATCCCGATCGGGACTAACCGCTGACCGCCCACCGAATTACGGAACTGCCCTCAGGGCTGCGGGTCGCGACGGAGGCGATGCCCTCCGTACGGTCCGCGGCCCTGGGCTTCTTCGTGGGCGCGGGCTCGCGCGGCGAGACCGTGCCCGAGGCGGGCCTCTCGCACTTCCTCGAGCACCTGCTGTTCCGTGGCACCGAGCGCTACGCGTCGGCGGAGATCGACCAGCTGTTCGACGCGATGGGCGCCGAGCTCAACGCCGGCACCGACAAGGAGAGCACGACGGTCTACGCGCGCATGCTCGACCAGCACCTGCCGCGCGCGTTCGACGTGATCGCCGACATGGTTTGGCGGCCGGCGTTCCGCGACATCGATCCCGAGCGCGAGGTCGTGCTCGAGGAGATCGCGATGTACGAGGACGACCCGCAGGACACGGTGTTCGACGTGCTCGGCGAGGCCGTGTTCGGCGGGCACCCGCTGGGGCGGCCGATCATCGGCCGCGCGCCGGTGATCCGCGACACGCCGGTCGAGGCGATCGCGGCGTTCCACCGCGCCCGCTACGTGCCGGCGTCGGTGGTCATCGCGGCGGCCGGGTCGGTCGACCACGACCAGATCGTCGAGCTGGCCGAGCGCACGCTCGGCGCAGCCGGGGTCGAGGACCTGCCCGGCATCGAGCCGGCGCCGGCCGACCCGGCGCCGACCGTGCGCTTCCAGCGCAAGGACACCGAGCAGTGCCACGTCTGCCTCGGCGCCGTCGGCCTGCCGCGCGGCGACGAGCGGCGCTTCGCCTCGCGCGTGCTCGACGCGATCTTCGGCGGGCTGTCCTCGTCACGGCTGTTCCAGGCGGTGCGCGAGCAGCGCGGCCTGGCGTACTCCGTGTACTCGTTCGCCGGCCAGTACGCCGACACCGGCCAGATCGGGCTGTACGTCGGCACGCGGCCGGACAAGGTCGGTGACGCGCTGCACGTGGTGGGGGAGGAGCTCGGCCGCTTGCGCGAGCAGCCCGCCACCGAGGAGGAGCTCGAGCGCGCCCGCGAGAACGTCAAGGCGCGCGTCGTGCTCGCGCTTGAGTCGACCGGCGCGCGCATGAACCGGCTCGGCGCGTCGCTGCTGTTCGGGCTGCCGCTGCTGGAGACCGACGAGGTCGTGGCGCGGTTCGAGGCCGTGACGCTCGACGACCTGCGCGAGCTGACCGACGAGTTGTGGGCCCCTGAGCGCCTGTCGGCGGCCGGGATCGGGCCCGACGAGCAGGCCTTCCGGGGCGCGGTCGCGGACGTCTGCCCGGGCGCCGGCGTCGCGGCATGATCCGGGTCGCGGTCGCCGGGGCGGCGGGCCGCATGGGCCAGATGGTGTGCGCGGCCGTCGACGGCGCGGACGACATGTCCGTGACTGGGCGGGCCGACCCGGTGCTGGGGATCTCTGTGGCCGACGTGCTCGGCGACGCCGACGTGCTCGTCGACTTCACGCGCCCCGACACGGCGCTGGACAACGCGCGAGCCGCGCTGGCGGCTGGCGTGCACGTGGTGATCGGCACTTCGGGGTTCGACCTCGACGGGCTGCGGGAGGCCGCGGCGTCGTCCGACGCCAAGGCGTTCTTCGCGCCGAACTTCGCGATCGGTGCGGTGCTGATGATGAGGTTCGCGGCCGAGGCCTCGAAGGTCATGGAGCGCGCCGAGATCATCGAGCTCCATCACCCGGCGAAGCTCGACGCGCCGTCCGGCACCGCTGCCCGCACCGCCGAGCTGATGGAGGGCGACGTGCCGATCCACTCGGTGCGCCTCCCGGGCATCGTCGCCGACCAGGAGGTCATCCTCGGGGACGTCGCCCAGACGCTTACGATCCGGCACGCGACCACCGACCGCACGAGCTTCATGCCCGGGGTCCTGCTGGCGATCCGCCGCGTGGCGGACCTGCCCGAGTCCCCGGTCGTCGGGCTCGAGCACCTGCTCTTCGATTGAGGATGCGGCTTACTCGCACTCGCAAGCTCGCGCGAGCGCCTTGATTACCATCGCCGTCACCGACCACGCCATCGAGCGCTACCTCCAGCGCGTCCGCGGCGTGCTCGACGCCCGCCCGGAGATCGCCGGCCGCGTGCGCCGGGCGTGGGAAGCCGGGCGCGTGGATGAGGGCGAGCGTGGCGCGGTGCACGTGCGCGACCCCGACCGCCCGGACCTCGTCTACGTGTGCGTGCGCGACGTGCCGCGCGACGAGCTGGTGGTGGTGACGCTGTGGGAGG
>DATDKF010000392.1:0-6063 GCA_036520135.1 Solirubrobacteraceae bacterium | reverse complement strand
GTGCCGCCGCCGTGGGGGCGCTGGCGCGACGCGCTGGCGCGGATCGAGCCGGCGCTCTACCGGCTGGTCGTCCCGTGGTCGTCCGTGCAGCCGACCGCCGCGACGGAGCCCAACCTGGCGCTGCCGAGCGGCGGCTGCATGCGCGACAAGGGGCCGTGCGCGGCGTACGCGGGCCTGCGCGACCAGCTGCGCGCGCTCGCCTCGCGCCAGGCCGCGCAGCCGGGCCTGTGGGAGGGGCTGATCGTCATCACCGGCATGCCGGAGTGGGCCGCGCGCCGCGTCCCCGGATGCACGCGCGGCGCCTCGCCGGCGGCGGCCGGCCCGCGGCGCAGCGCGCTGCCGGCGTATCGCGCGCTGATCGGAGACGTTCTCGCCGTCGCCGCGGCGGAGGGCGCAACGATCCGCTACGTCAGCCCCTGGAACGAGCCGAACCACCCCTATTTCATCGCGCCCCAGCGGGCGGACTGCGACGCCTCCTCGCCGTCGCTCGCGATCGCGCCGTACGCGGCGCTGGCCGGCGCCGCGCGCCGCGCGCTGGCCGCCGTGCCGGGCGACCAGCGGCTCGTCCTCGGCGAGACGGCCGGGTTCGTCGAGCCGACATCGAGAGCGACCTCGGTGCCGGAGCTGATCCGCGGCCTGCCGCGCGATCTGATCTGCGCCGCGCCGGTGTGGGGCCAGCACGCGTACATCGGCGGCACCGACCCGGTCGCCGCCGTCACCGCCGCGCTCGACGCCCGCCACTGCCCGCGCCGGCACGCGATCTGGATCACGGAGACCGGCGTCGGCCCGGCGCCGGGCGGGCTCTCGCTCGCGCGCGGGATCACCAGCGAGCGCCAGGGCTGCCGGCTCATGCACCAGCGGCTGCTCGCCTGGTACCGGGATCCACGCGTCACGCTCGCGGTCCAGTACACGTTCCGCGAGGACGACCTGTTCCCGACCGGCCTCGTCACCACCGACCTCAGCCGCGCGCGGCCAGCGCTGCGCGAATGGCAGGCCTGGGGGCAGCGCGAGGGGCCCGACGCCCCACCACCGAAGTCGACCTGCGGCAGTTAAAAGGGACTGTCCCCCTTACGTCCCACCTTGACGTTCGGGGGTTGACCGCCGGGGGCGATTCGGCTGGGATGCGCGCGTGCCCAAGTACGACGCGTTCGGCCGCGAGATCGGCGACGACCCGCTGAACGCGTTGCGCGCGCAGCCGCGGCCGGCGCCCGAGCCGATCGCGCCCGCGCCGCCGCGGCCAGAGTTCGTGCGCCCGCGCCGGCGCCGCAGCGGCGGCCTCGCGCGGCTGATCGTCGTCCTGGCGACGCTCGCCGTCGCGGGGATCGCGCTCGTCAGCGTCGGCACATCGGTCGAGGGCGGGCTCGACGCCATCACCCCCATCGACACGCGGTCAGACCCCCCTGCCCCGACCGGCATCACGGGCGACTCGTTGATCCGCCGTGCGAACTTCGCCGACGCGGTCGGCACGCTCGCCGGCTCCGGCCTCGGCCGCCCGCTCACGATGCGCGTGGCGCCCGACCGGATCGACGCCACGCTGATCGCCAAGGACGGCCGCATGCACCAGGTCCAGATCACGCCCGGCGGCGAGCTGAACGAGCTCGCGTCCAGCGACGGCGCGCCCGGCCGGACGATCCCTTACAAGGCGATCGATCCCTCGGCGCCCGAGCGGCTCGTCCGCGCCGGGGCGACGCAGACGGTGCCCGCCGGCCGAATCGACTACCTCGTCATCACCGCCGGCCCGCAGTGGGCGGCCTACTACAGGGGCGGCCGGATCGTCATCGGCGACGGCCACGGCCACAAGCAGCGCGTGCTCTGACTCACTTCCCGGCGTTGACCAGCAGCCACAGCGCCAGCGACGTGAAGCCGACCATGACGCCGAGCATCCAGTACTGCGAGCGCACGGCGAGCTTCGCCTGCCCGTAGACCGATAGCGCGCGGTCGTGCGCGAGCGTGAGCGCGGCCACGTGGCCGACGACCACGAACGCGACCTCCAGGTACCACGCGCCGTTCTGGCTGAGGACCGAGTAGTCGACGCCGCGGGTGGCGGTCCCGAACAGGTCCGAGCCCTGACCGAAGGGGTCGGAGGCCAGGTAGATGATCCGCTGGCCGTCGTAGACGAAGTACGTCAGGTAGTGCGCGGCCACGTAGACGGCGGCGATCGGCACGAGCGTGTGGATGAAGATGCGTCGGAGGCGCTCGAGCGTCATCCCACCGCCGACGGACCGCGCGCCCTCCATCCCGAGCGTGTAGAAGCCGCCGATCAGCCCGACGCCGAACAGCAGCCCGACCGTCCCCGCCAGCTTCTCGGCGGCGACGGGCCCGAAGCCGATCGACGTGAACGCGTCCACGAGGTCGGGGAGGACGCTGGCCCAGAGCGGCCCCTGGCTGAGCCCGTCGAACGTGACCGTGCCGATCATCACCACGACGACCGCGACCGTTCCGGGCACCGGGTCGAGCTTCGGCAGCCCGGCGAGCGGCGGGCGCAGCCCGACCACGCGGTCGCGCGTCTCGAACGGGCTGATCCGCGAGAAGAAGTTGAAGTAGACCGCGAACCCTTCGCCGCGGCGCGTCCACGTCTCGGTCCCGTAGATCGCCTGCGCGGCGAGCGTGATGACCGTGTAGCCGAGCGCGGCGCTGACCAGCGTGTGTGGCACCGCGTCCCACTTCCCGACCAGCTCGATCCACGGGAAGATCAGCAGCACGAGTGCGGCGGGCCAGCGGCCGAGTCGCTCGGGATATGGGCGCGGCGCCGGGGCCCGGCGGCCGAGGATCGCGCCGGTCGCCCGGCCGATCGCCCGCCACGGGCTGATTGCGCGGAAGACGTCGCCGAAGACGATCGAACCGAAGACGAGCCCGACCCAGAAGATGATCAGGATGAACGCGGGCGCGAAGTTGGCCGCGCCGGTGTTCACGCCGACGTAGCCGCCGACGATCGTGAGCACCAGCAGCGCCACCCCCAAGGCGCCGCACACGATCTCCACGGCGCGGCTGCCGAGCGCGCGGCCGAGCCCGCCCGGCAGCGGCCGCCAGCCGGCCTTCTCCAGCCGCGGCTCCGGCCACAGCACCGCGAGCGCGCCGAACGAGACGACCAGCACCGCGGCGGCCGCCCACGCGAACAGCCAGTCCGGAATCGGGAGGTTCTGGCGCTGGCTCAGCCCGCTGTGCGCCAGGGCCGAGGCCGGCGCCGCCAGCGCGGCGAGAGCGACGACGGCGGCGACGCGGAGCGAGCGCATGTGGCTACAGGGCGGTCTTGAGCGCGTTCTCGAAGGCCCTGATACCGAACGATCCCTCGAGGCGGGCGGTGATCTTGCCGTTGGCGTTGACCAGGAACAGCCATGGCTCGGTGCGGAGGTGGAACGCCTGCAGCGGCGGCCGCAAACCCGCGTTCGGGTCGTTGTTGGCGTAGACCTCCTGGTGGATGAACTCGATCTTGTCGCGGTACTTGGCCTCGAGCTGCGTCGCGACGTCAGTGACCGGGCCGCAGACGCGTGACTGGCACAGCTGCGGGGTGGCGAACAGCAGCGCCACCGGCTTCTTGCCGAGCACGTCGGCGAACGAGTCCTTGTGCATGTCGCTGGGCGGCACGCGGGTGTCGAGAAGCTTCTCGTCGCCCTTGACGGAGGCGAGCGTGTCGGTGGCCACCTTCGGCGGGCTGTCGCCGACGCCCGGGATCGTGTCCGCCTTCTTGGTCGTGACGTTGATCTGCGCCGGCGCGGCGAGCCACGTGTTGCCGCTCTTGGTGACGGTGAGCACCGACCACGGGCCCCTCTTGTCGAACCGCACCTGCGCCTCGTAGACCGCCGCGAACGGGTCGGTCTCCTCTGCCGCCTGGCGGGAGCGGTAGCGGCCCTCGGTGACCAGCACGTCGGCGGGCGCGGGGAACGGGCCCACGGCCGGCTTGTTCGGGTCGGGCGCCACGTAGACCGCGGTCGGCCCGTAGACGAACTGGCCCTGGTCGTCGATGACGCCGAAGGCGAAGCGCGACTGGCCGACCGTGAACACCGAGCTCGCGAGCCCTGCCTCGACCTTGCCGCCGCCCTTGACCTCCTCGGCGACCTGCTGGAGCGTCTTGCCGTCCGCCGATGGGAAGTCGGCGGCGCTCACGTTCTGGGCGGCCTGCACGCGGTCGCGGAGCCCGCCCTCGGACGACACCTGCTCGACGGGGTTCTGGGACGAGCCCCCGGAGTCACCCCCGCAGCCGGCGACGGACAGCAGGGCGCCGGCCAGCAGCAGTGCGAGAACGAGCCTCCTCATCACGGTGCATGAGGGTAGCCGGGTATGAGCCAGGCCTGCTAGACCGGCTCGTTGTCCAGGCTCCGCCACAGGTAGAGACACGCGCGCGTGCGATGCGGGCGCCATGGCTCGGCCAGCTCCTGCAAGGCGGCGGGCGGCGGCGGGCCGTCGAGCTCGTACGCGCGCATCGCCGCGTTGCGCACCCCGAGGTCACCCGTCGGCAGCACGTCCGGCCGGTGCAGCGTGAACATCAGGAACATGTGCGCGGTCCACTCGCCGATGCCCTTGACGGCGGTCAGCTCGCGGATGACCTCCTCGTCGGGCAACTCGCTCAGGCGGTCGAGCTCGAGCTCGCCGGACAGCACGTGCTCGGCGAGCGAGCGCAGGTAGGCGACCTTCGCGCGCGAGAACCCGCAGGCGACGCGCAGCGCCTCGGGGTCGTCGGCGAGGATCTGCTCGGGTGTGGGGGTGTGGCCGCCGAAGCGCTCGAGGAGCCGGCCGTAGATCGAGGCGGCCGCCTTCACCGACAGCTGCTGGCCGGTGATCGAGCGCACGAGCGCGCCGTAGACGTCCGCGGGCCGCCCGCGGCTGTTGCGCTCGATCGGGAGCGGCCCGCCGAAGTCGTCGATCAGCCGCGCCATCACCGGATCGGCGCTGTGCAGGTGGGCGTCCGGGGCCAGCACGGGCCCCGGAGCCTACCGTAACCCCTGTCTAACCGTCGGCGGTGATGCGGCCGATGAGCTCGCCGAGCACCCGCTCGGCGTCAGCGTTCTCGACCTGGCACGTGCCGGCAGCCTCGTGGCCGCCGCCGCCGTACTCGAGCATCAACTCGCCGACGTTCGTGCGGCTGCCGCGGTCGATGATCGACTTGCCGGTCGCGAACACCGTGTTCTGCTGCTTGAGGCCCCACAGCACATGGATCGAGATGTTGCAGAGCGGAAAGAGCGCGTAGATCGTGAAGCGATTCGTGGGGTGGATGACCGCTTCGTCGCGGAGGTCGAGGACCACGAGGTTCCCGTGCACGGTGGCGCAGCGCTTGATCTGCTCGACCGCCGGCTCGGCGTGCTCGAAGTACAGGTCGACGCGCTCGGCGACGTCCGGCGTCTCGAGGATCTCGTCGACGCTCATCGTCGTGCAGACGTCGATCAGCTGCATCATCAGCTGGTAGTTGGAGATCCGGAAGTCGCGGAAGCGGCCGAGGCCGGTGCGCGGGTCCATCAGGACGTTGAGCAGCACCCAGCCGGTCGGGTGCTGGATCTCGCCGAGCGTGAACTGGGCGGCGTCGGCCTTGTCGACCGCCTCCATCAGCTCCTCGATGCCGCCGAACGTGTCGGCGGCGCCGAAGTGCTCGTACACGACGCGGGCGGCCGACTCGGCACCGGGCACGATCACGTGGTTGGCCGGCCGGCCCTCCACGCGGAGCGTCTCCGAATGATGGTGGTCGAATGCGATGTGCACGCCCGGGTGATACGGGAGGTTGGTGGTGATGTCACCGGAGCCGAGCTCGACCTTGCCGTCCTGCACGTCCTTGGGGTGGACGAACTTGACGTCGTCGAGCATGTCGAGGTGCTTGAGGAGGGCGGCGCACACCAGCCCGTCGAAGTCACTGCGCGTCACGAGTCGGAACCGCTCTACCTGAAGCTGCGTCATGCGGACAGCATCGGGAGAAATCCGTCAGGGCTTCATCCCTCCGGGGGGCGGGTAGTGTCCGGAACCATGACCCGCTCCCTGCTCGTGCTCGCTCTCGGACTCGCGATGCTCGCCGCCGGCTGCGGCGGCGGGGACGACAGCGGCGGCGGCGACAGCGGGGGCGGCGAAGCCATGAGCCAG
>DATDKF010000391.1:0-2118 GCA_036520135.1 Solirubrobacteraceae bacterium | reverse complement strand
GCACCCCGGCATCGCGACCCGTGAGCACGGCACCGCCGCGCTGGCCGGACGCGAGGACCCGTGCTACTCCGGCGAGCCGCTGTACAACCGCGGCCTATTCCACACCGGGTGCGGAGGCGGTCCCACGGGCGCCGGCGAGCGCACGATCTTCGGCCTCAACACCGCGATCCAGGCCGTCGGCGAGGGCAACTACGGCCGGCTCGGCCGCGAGCAGCAGAAGCGCTACACGGACGCCGAGGTCGAGCCCATGTTCGGCGAGCCCTACAGCGGCGGCGACGAGGTGAATCACACTCCGGGCACACCGGACGAGCAGCCCGGGGCCTCGCCGGAGATCTTCCCGTCGCCGGACTTCGACGGGGCCGGCCCGCGCGACGCGAACGTCGAGCGCTGCACGCGCTGCCGCTCGATGGTCATGCAGGCGTGGAACCAGTACGGGACGATGTGGCCGGTCATCCATCAGCAGCTCGGCGTGCGGCCGGACCTCGGCCGCGGGCGGCTGACGATCGTGCCGCAGCTGCCGTCGGCGTCGCCGATCGCCGGCGAGGACATCCGGCTCGGCGACGGCCGGCTCGGCCTCGTGCGCGCGGCTGCGGGGGACGGTCGCTACACGACCACGGTCGACGCGCGGCACGTGCCGGCGGACCGCCTGCTCGTGGGCCAGACGCTGCCGCGCGACGCGACGGTCCGGAGCGTGACGCTGGACGGCAGGCGCGTGGACTTCCGCGCGCGGGTGACGAACCGCGGGCTCGAGGTGACCGTCCGGACGGCGCCCGGCCGCCACGAGGTGGTGGTCAGCGCCGACTGACCCCGTCCCAGCCGTTCTCGAGCGCCCAGCGCGCGCCGACCGACCACGCTTGCACGCGGTTGGAGAGCGCCACCGGCTCGACCGTCCCCCCGGGGCTGACCGCGTACAGCTCCGGGGCACGGCCGAGCCGGTCGAGCGCAGCGAGGACGCCACGGCGGACCCGCTCGGCCTCGTCGGCGCGCCCGGCGCGCCGCAGGCCGCCCCAGCCGAGCCACGAGTCGAACGGCCACACCGAGCCGCGGTGGTAGGCGTGCGCGTCGAACATCGGTGAGTCGGCCGACAGCGTGCGCAGTCCGAAGTCGGTGAGGATGTCCGGCGCACACAGGCGCTCGGCGGCGGCGTCGCGCGCGGCGGGCTCGAGCGCGTCGGCCCACAGCAGCCAGCCGAGCTGCGAGCCGGCGCCGGGCACCGGCCGGTCGCCCGCCTCGATCGCCATCACGTCGGGCACGAAGTCGGCCGACAGCCGGGCGCGCAGCGCGTCCGCCCGCTCGTCCATGCCCAGCGACCGCAGTGCCGCGTAGGCGACCGCCTGCGTGTCGGCGTCGGCGAGCGGCGCGGCGGGCGCCGTCCCGTCGGGCCGCAGGATCCCGCCGCCGTAGGCCCGCGTCGGGTCGATCGTGTCGCGCCAGCCCTGCTGGGTCAGCGCCGGCCACTCGCCGGGGCCTGAGCGGATGAGGCCCCCGCCGCGGTCGAGCGCCCGCTCGAGCCAGCGCGCGGCGGCGCGCCGGCGGGGCTCGTCCTCGAAGCCCGCGGCCGCGGTCAGCACCAGGTACCAGGAGGTCGCGTCAGCGGTGCCGTAGTAGGCGAAGGGCCCCTCGTCCGGCCAGCCGGCCTCCAGGAAGCCGTCGGGCGCGCGGTCGCGGAACTCGTGGCCGATCTTGCCCGGCTCCTCGAGCGTCCCCGGGTGCTCGCGCGTGCCCTGACGCTCGCCGAGCGCGCGCAGCGTGGCGTGTGCGATCTCGGGCCGCTCCGGCAGCAGCTGCAGCGCGGTGATCAGCGAGTCGCGCCCGAACAGCGCGTGGAAGCGCCCGGGGTCGCCCTCCTCGACCGGCGGCGTCGACGCGTAGGCGAAGCCCTCGTCCGAGAGCAGCGGGTCGATCTCAGCCGTCGAGGACAACGCCGCTCCAGGGCGCCAGCTCGCCGCCGAAGGGCTCGCCCTCGCCCGCGCGGTCGGTCGCGATCACGACGGTTCCGCGCGCGTCGACCGCGACCGGCTCGCCGGACAGGTTGACCGCGACGACGGTGCCGTCACCGCGGCGGTACGCCCACGCGCCCGCCGGCGCGGGCAGCGTCGCGTACGAGCCGCCGCGCAG
>DATDKF010000390.1:0-3764 GCA_036520135.1 Solirubrobacteraceae bacterium | reverse complement strand
CGGCGTCGATGCCGGTGTAGACGCCTGCGATCGCGTTCTCTCCGGGTACCCGCCAGACGACGTCGTTCGTGAGCAGCTCGCGGAGGGGCGCCGCCGGCCCGCCCGCATAGAAGGCCCCCTGCGCGGCGTGCAGCCGGCGCAAGGATTCGATCGCGACATCCCGATCCATCTACCTCAACCTCACAGGCTCACGGCTCGTCGGGTGTCGTTTCGCATGGGACGCGGCATCGGATGGGATTTAGAGTACATACTCTAGTTCCAGAACGGTGTCAGAACCGCGAGAAGGGAGCAGGCGTGGGCGTCTACCAAGAGCTCGTGGAGCAGGGCGGGTCCGGGAGCGAGCGGCTCGTGCGCGTCGAGCAGTGCGCAGAGCGGGCGATCGTGACGCTCGACGAGCGAGATCGGTTAAACGTGCTCAGCGCGCGGATGGTGATCCAGCTTGCCACCGAGGAGTTCGCCGAGCCCAACTGCTTTACGACTGGGTGGTTTCAGGACGCGGTCCGCGGGATGCTCGAGGGCCGCTCTTGAGGGGCCTGCCGAGCAAGCACGAGCCGAGGCCCCACATCGTCCTGTACGACGCCGATTGCGGCTTCTGCAGGCTGGCGGTCCGCTGGCTGCTTCGCCTCGACAGGCGCCGATGTCTGCGCGCGGTAGCGATCCAAGGCGCCGAGGGCCGCGGTCTGCTCAGCGAGGTGCCCGAGGCCCAGCGGGTCGCATCGGCGCACCTCCTATCGCCCGACGGAGCCTTGCACTCCGGCGGAGCCGCGGCTGCACCGCTGGCGGAGCTGCTGCCCGGAGGCTCGATCGCCGCGCGTCTGTTCTTGCGCTTCCCGTCGACGACCGACCGTGCCTACCGCTGGGTCGCGCGGCACCGCGTCCTCTTTGGCCGACTGGGTCTCCGCACCGACCGCCCGCCTGGCCGACCCGATGACGCAAGCTCGTGACCGCAACCGCGCACCGTGCTAGGGGCGCACAGAGGCGGCTGAGTATGCGGTCACGCTCTCCCGCCGAGAGCCGGCGACTCGGTGAGGAGGCGCGTCAATCGATGTTATAGAATACTTCCTCTAGTAAGCGCGGGACGTCGGGAGCGCCTCTGCGATCTCGACGAACGCGGTCGGTGAGCCGGGAACACTGGAGGCGGCATGCGTAGCAACGCCGAGATCGTGCTGGATGTCATCGAAGCTGTCGAGGAGCGCGACCGAGAGAAGCTCTTCGAGCTCTATCACGATGAGGTCGAGTTCCATGAGCCGCGCTGCCTGCCATATGGAGGTTCGAGTCGCGGCAAGGAGGCACTGCGCGAGCAGCTCGAAACCGAACCGCACAAGACCTGGCTCGGCACCTGGGCGCCAGTCCAGCCGACCGAGCACGAGCGGCGAATGGATCCCCGGATTGTGGCCGCCAGTGGCGATGTAGTCGTCGCCCTGTATCGCCAGCGAGCGCTGGCACCGGATGGCGAGCGCTTTGACGCGCCGGTGCTCGCCCTCTACGAGGTCCGGGACGGCAAGTTCGCGCGAGCGCAGATGTTTCACTTCGACACGGCGGCGATCGTGGAGTTTCTCGAGCGCGCGGCGAGCTGTTCGCCCACGTCAGGAACGGCGGCCTGAGTATGCGAGGCGACGGCGTGAGCGGTGCTCCGGTTCCTGCCGGCCCCAGGACGACGCGCATGCGTCTGGCAGTGCGCACCGTCCTGGCCGCATTCGGATTCGTGCAGCTGGTCAACGGGTTGTGGGCGCTGCTGGCACCGCATTCGTTTTACTCGCAGTTTCCGTTCGGTCGCGGATGGGTCGAGATGCTGCCCGCCTACAACGACCACCTGGTGCGCGACGTCGGCGGGCTCTTCCTCGCCACGGCCGGTCTGCTGCTCGGCGCGGCGATCGTTATGACGAGGGCAGCGGTCGTCATCGCCTGCGTCTCATGGCTGATGTACGCGCTGCCTCACGCCGTGTACCACGCGTTCAACCTCGGTCCGTTCGGCACGGGCGACGCGATTGCGAACGCGATCGTCCTGTCCAGTGCCGTGCTCCTGCCCGCCTGGGTGCTCGTGGCAGTCGCGCGCCGGCAGCCGGTTCACGACGCAAGGCGACAGATGGGCCGGAGTACCTCCGGCGGCCGCATCGAAGGCGTCCCCGACGGAACTCGCAATCTCCTCATCCGCGCCGGCTTCCGGGAGTCGCGGCGGCGCTACGGGGCCGTGATGGAGCCCCTGCGGGTCTTCGCGCACCACCCGAAGCTGATGGTCGGTTACGCGGCGCTCGAGATGGCCTCCGAGCGGTCGAACCGGGTGTCGGCGCGTGTCAAGCACCTCGCCGAGCTGCGCGCCGCGATGGTGTGCGGTTGCGAGTGGTGTCTAGATTTCGGCTCGTCGATCAGCGCGGGGGTTGGCATCGGCGTCCGGGAGCTGCGCGAACTTCCCAGCTATGACAGGAGCGAGCGTTTTACGGTGGTCGAGAAGCTCGTGCTCGATTACGCGACGAGCATGTCCCGTAGCCCGGTGGACGTCCCCGACACGCTGTTCGATCAGTTGCGGGAGCATTTCGATGAGCCCCAACTCGTCGAGCTGACGAACATCATTTCCCTGGAGAACTACAGGGCCCGCTTCAACTGGGCCTTCGGCATCGAGGATCAGGGGTTCAGCGACGGCTCGTTCTGCGTCCCGCCCGAAGCGCGACGCGCCTCCGCCCCGGGCCAACCGTGGTGAGCAAATGGTACCGTTGCTCTACTATTCTTCCTTGTGCCCCGTCCTCAGCTGCACTCACCAGAAACGATGCTCGACGCCGCGCGGGACGTGTTGCTCGAGCAGGGAGCCGTGAGCGCAACGATCGAGGCGATCGCCGGGGCGAGCGGTGCCCCCATCGGGTCGATCTATCACCGGTTTGGCTCGCGCGATGAGCTCATCGCCAGGCTTTGGATACGGGCGGTCTACAGGTCCCAGGCGTCGTTCCTAGCCGCACTGGAGGATCCCGATGCCCAGGCCGCCGCACGAGCGGCCGCGCTGTCGATCATCGACTTCTGCGAGGCGGAGCCCGCCGACGCGCGCTTGCTGGCGTCGTTCAGGCGTGAGGATCTGATCCGAACCACGAGCGGGCAGCTCGCGGATGAGCTCGAGGAACTCAACCGGCCCGTCGAGCGGGCCGTCGTTGACCTGACCCGCCGGCTCTATGGAAAGCCGACGCGCACGGCCCTCAACCGGACGCTGCTCGCGGTGTTCGATCTGCCCTACGGCGCCGCACACCGCTACCTGCTCGCAGGCGCGAGGCTTCCCCGGGCTCTCCGCGGAGACGTCGAACGCGCTGTCGCTGCGGTGATCGCGGGAGCAGAGCATGACGGCACTCCGGCGCGCACGCGTCCATGAGCGCCCGCCGCGGTCTCCCCCACGCCTGAACCGACCGCGACTGGCCGGCGCGCGAGCCGACCCGATCGAGGCGGGGAGTCCCAGGCCTTCGCCGCGCGCGTGCGCGAGTTGCGGAACCCGTCGCGGCTGGTGGACTGCGCGCGCAGCAGGGCTCTAGCGGATGGTGCGGGTCGGACTGTCATGTCGTAGATTCTTGCCTGGGTTGGCTGGCGCAGAGATGACAGCGCACGAGTTCCGCGCCCTCTTCGAAGCGGTCTCGAACTGGGGCCGTTGGGACGACGGCGGGCGGCGAGGGGCGCTGAACCTTCTCACCCCCGCTCGGATCGAGGACGCCGCCCGGCTGGTCCGCGGTGGCGTCACCGTCACGCTCAGCCGCGCGCTGACGACCGAGGCGCGCATCGATGTGCCCAAG
>DATDKF010000389.1:0-5166 GCA_036520135.1 Solirubrobacteraceae bacterium | reverse complement strand
GTCCGCCGCGAACCAAGCGTTCGTCGATGCGATGAGCACGACGGCGTCGATCGCCGCCGGCATCGCGATAGCCGGCGCTCTCGTCGCGACCGCGTTCCTGCCCGCGCGGGCCAAGGCCCGTGCCGGTCACGCGCTGTCGCCGGCCCTTGAGACCGGCGTCAGGTAGAGCCGGGCAATCACCGGGAGCTCGCGGGCGGCAGCGTCGCGGATGCCCGCGAGCACCGAGGTCACCTCGTCGCCGCTGAGTCCGTCCTCCATCCGGATGTCGGCGGCGACGAGCACCTCTCCCGGCCCGAGGTACACCGCCTCGAGCCGCTCGACCGCCGCGACGCCGGCCGTCGCGTTCAGGCGCTCCCGGAGCTGGATCACGTAACGGTCCGGCACGCCCTGGTTGGCGAGCAGCTGGCGGTTGCGGCTCGTGAGCCTGATCGCGACGTAGCCGAGCAGCAGGCCGATCACGATCGTCACCAGCGCGTCCGGGACCGCCGACTCGGTGACGCGGTGCAGCACGAGCGCGATCAGCGCGAGCGCCGCGCCGAGCACGTCGATCGAGTCCTCGAGGTAGACCGTCACGACCGTCGGGTCGGGGCTCTCCCGCAGCAGCTCGCGCACGGTCACGCCGCGCTGCTGCGCCTGGCGGCGCAGCTGGCGGATCGCCACCGTGCGGCTGACCGAGTCGAGCACCAGCGCGATCACCAGCACGATCACGCCGGCCCAGAACGCGTCCAGCTCCCGGGGGTTCAGCAGCGCGTTGACGCCCTCCCAGATCGAGAGCGCGCCGCCGACCACGAACATCCCGACCGCGGCCAGCAGCGCCCAGTAGTAGCGCTCCGGGCCGTAGCCGAGCGGGTGCGTCGCGTCGGCGGGCCGGCGCGAGCGCCGCAGCGCGATCCACAGCAGCACCTCGTTGCCTGTGTCGGCGACCGTGTGCAGCGTCTCGGCGAGCAGCGCGGGCGACGCGGTCAGCGCCGCTGCGATGCCCTTCGCGATCGCGATCGTCGTGTTCGCCGCGAGCGCTGTGGCGATGCTCGCGAAGCTCTGATCGGCGGCCTCGGCGGAAACGCCGCTAACCGTAGCTGAGCTGCTCGTCCCAGTCCGGACCGCGGCCCTCCGGGGTGAGGTCGAACATGTTCCACGACGGCTCGAGTGTGCCGACATGGCGCGGGTCCTCGTCGGGCTCGGTGGGCGCGTAGAAGAGCTCCGAGCCCCAGAAGTGGCGGACGACGTCGCCGTCGCGGTGGAAGACGTTGAGCATCGGGCGCTGGGCGCCGTCGGGCGTCTCGGCGTGGTAGTCGTGGTTGAACGCGGTGCCGCCCGACGACAGCAGCCGCAGGCGCCGCCAGCCGCGGTCGCGCGCGTGGGCCAGCAGCTTTTCGACCGGCGCCTTGGCGATCACGACGAAGTTGAGGTGCGGCGACACGTGCTCGACCGCGCCGTCGAGCTGGTCGAGCAGCGCCGTGCACGACGGGCACGCGCCGTCCCGCGGGCCGGGCCGATCGTCGTGAGGATCGCGCGGGAACATCATGCTGTAGACGACCAGCGAGTCCTTCCCGGGCGCGAACAGCTCGGACAACCGCACCTCGCCCTCCTCGCCGTGCAGGCCGTAGTCCTCCGGCACGATGCCGCCGGGCGGCAGCGCGCGGCGGGCCTCGGCGACGGCCTCCATCGCCCGCCGCAGCTCGATCTCCTGCTCGAGCAGGCGCTCGCGGGCCGCACGGTACGCGGCCGACTCTCCTGGGAACGTGATCGTCATGGATCAAGGACCCGCCGAGGCCCACGGACTCATCGGTCACGCGCCGAGCGCGAGGTGCACGGCGATGGCGAGCACCACGAGGCGGCCGCCGATCGCCAGGCCGCGGCGGATCGCCGGCGTCATCCAGCGGCCGGCGTGGCCGGCGCCGACGGTCAGCAGCAGGTGCCAGCCCGCCGACGCGACGCCCACGCCCGCGGCGAACGCCACGGCGGCGCCGGCCCCGTCGAGCGACAGCGCGGCGGCGACCGCCGCGAACGAGGCGATCGTCAGCGGGTTCGAGGAGGTGATCGCGAGGAAGCGCAGGTAATGGCCGCGCGGCGGCGCGTCGGCGGCCTGCGGCGCGCTGCCGGCCCGCGCGACGCCGATCAGCCCGTGCACGGCGATCGCCGCCAGCACGAGCGCGGCGATGATGCGGATCTCGCCCTCGTGGCTGGCCAGCACCGCGCCGACCGCGCCGCCGGCGGCGGCCGCCACCGCTGCGTAGCCGAGGTCTGCCGTTGCGACGCCCATGCCGGCCGCCACGCCGACGCGCGGGCCGCCGGTCACGGCGGCCTCGATCAGCAGCAGACTGACGGCGCCCACCTGCATCGCGATGGCGAGCCCGGCGACGAGTCCGGCGATCAGGGCGGCGTCGGCGTTCATGACCCCGTTCTCGGCGATCGCGCCGCGGATCGCAAGGCATTCCGGCGCAGAACTGAGATAATCGCGGCCGTGGACGCGACCGACGGCGAGATCCTCAGGCTCCTCCGTGCGGACGGGCGGATGTCGTGGCAGGAGCTCGGCGCCGCGGTCGGGCTCAGCGCCAACGCCGCCGCCGACCGCGTGCGGCGGCTGCGCCGCGCGGGCGTGATCACCGGCTTCGTCGCGCTCGTCGATCCCGCGGCGGGCGGCCGCCACCTCGAGGCGCTCGTCGGCGTCCGGCTCGCGCCCGACACCGACTCGGATGAGTTCGCGGTCGCCGTCGCCAGGCTCGAGCCGGTCGGCGAGGTCCTGCACCTCACCGGCGCGCCCGATTACCAGCTGCGCGTGAACTGCCGGGACACCGCCGAGCTCGACGCGATGCTGCGGCTCCTGCGCAACCGCTACGGCGTCGCCGACACCGAGACCACCATCGTGCTGCGGTCGGGTCCGCCGCTCTCTGCCTGACCGCGGAGCGGCCGCGCGAGGACAACGGCCGCGATCGCCGCCGGGACGAGCAGGAACGGGCCGGAGAACGCGAACACGACGGTGACCGCGGCGAACGCGATCGCGGCGGCGCGGCGCGCGCCGCCGTCGAGGATCCGCGCACCGGCGGCGGCGGAGATCACGTAGACCGCGACGAAGCTCGCGCTGCAGGCGCGGATCAGCGCGTCCACGTCGAGCAGGCCGGCGGCGAGCGGAGCGAGCAGGACGGCGCCGAGCAGCGCGAACAGCGCCACCGTGCGCTGCGGGCGGGCGAAGGCGGCCGGTGCGGTGCCCTCCGCGGCGAGCGCGCCGGCGAGCTTGGTCGCGCCCGCGACGTAGGCGTTCATCGAGCCCATCGTCAGCAGCACCGCGAGCACCGCGGTGGCCGTGCGGCCGGGCGCCCCGAGGCCGGCGGCCATCAGGTCGGCGAGCGGCACGTCCGACGGCGCGCTCGTGCCGAGGACACCGACGGTCGCGACCGCCAGGCCGAGGTAGAGCACGACCACGACCGCGAGTGCGGCGAAGATCGCGCGCGGGAGCTGGCGCGCCGGGTCGGGCAGCTCGCCGGCGAGGTGCGAGACCGCCTCCCAGCCGATGAACGACAGCATCAGCAGGCTCGCGGCGGTGCCGACCGCGGCCCAGCCGTGCGGGGCGAACGGCGTCCAGTGCTCGGCATGGCTCGCCGGCAGCGCGGTGACGATCGCGACGAGCACGAGCGCGGCGAGCAGGCCCGCAAGCGCGAGCTGCAGCCGCGCGGTCGCCTTCAAGCCGGCGGCGTTGGCCGCCATGACCGTGGCCATCATGCCCGCGGCGGCCGCCACCGCACCGACGCGGCCGGCGCCGAGCAGGTCGGCGACGGAGAAGCCGCCGATCAGCGCCACGGCGGGCGCGCCGAGGACGACGCCGGTGAGGAACCACCAGCCGGTGACCGCTCCGGCGCGGTGGCCGAACGCGGTGCGCACGTAGGCGGCCGTGCCGCCGGCCTCGGGCTGGCGGACGCCGAGCGCGGCGAACGTCGTGGCCAGTGGGACCGACAGCGCGAGCAGCGCGACCCAGGCGATCACGGACGCCGGGCCGGCCGCCTCGGCGGCCAGCGCGGGCAGCAGCAGGACGCCGGGGCCGAGCACGGCGCCGACGTAGAGGGCGGTCCCGGAGCGGGTCGAAAGCGTGCCGGTCATGGAGGCAGTGTTACGCGGATCACGGGGCGTTTGGTGCTCAATTCAGCCCCTGGGAGACGTCCGTGCGCAATGATCTGCCAATGGATGCCCTCGATCGACAGATGCTGGAGATCCTGCAGCGCGACGGGCGGATCTCCAACGCGGCGCTCGCCGAGCAGCTGCACCTCCCCTTCGCCCTGCCTGCGGCGGCTGCGCGCGCTCGAGCGCGACGGCGTGATCTCCGGCTACCGAGCCGAGCTCGACCGCCAGAAGCTCGGGCTCGGGCTGACCGTGTTCGTCGAGCTCAAGGTCGACGGTCACTCGGACCGCACGGCGGCGGCGATCAGCAAGGCGCTGATCGCCCCGCCGGAGGTCGTCGCCGCGCACATCGTGTCCGGCTCAGCGGACTTCCTGCTCGAGGTCGTCGTCGCCGACCTGGCCGCCTACGAGCAGCTGATGTTCGAGACGCTGCTGCGGCTGCCGAACGTCGGCGACGTTCGCTCGAACTTCGCGTTACGGATCGTGAAGTCGCATGCGCCGCTCCCGCTCTGACGCCTACTAGCTCGCCGGGATCGGGTAGGCGACCGGGCTTCGGTTGCCGTCGCGGTCGATCGCGCGGACGCCGACCTGGTTGTCGTCCTTGTTGAGGTTCTCGATCGTCGCCTCGGTCACGTTGCCGCGGGCGGGGTCGTCCTGGGACGACAGCGTGTGGCGGGTGCCGAACGAGACGAGCGCGCGGTCGTAGCCCTCCAGCCGCTGCGCGCTCACGTCGCGCAGCATCGCGCGGACGTCGGCCGGCGGCTTCCACCAGCGCTGCGGAGCGCCGTCATGGTCGCGACCGCGGGCTGCCGGCTGGAGCAGCAAGAAGATGGCGGCGGTCGACAGCAGCGCGCCCACCAACACGGGCGCGAGTGAACGAACTCGTTGCATGATGAACCTCCCTCGGCGCCCTTCCCTACCCCGTCGCCCGAGGCGTCGAACTACGCGGTGTCGTTGCTAGTGTCGGCCGGGACCTAGGCAAGGGAGGTCCCCATGAGCAGACCGTCGGCGGGACGGCGGCTCAGCGCTGCCGTCATCTGCGGTATGGCACTC
>DATDKF010000388.1:0-2121 GCA_036520135.1 Solirubrobacteraceae bacterium | reverse complement strand
GACCTGGAACCTTGTGACCTGGCGGCTCGGCCTGCCGTCGAGCTCTGGGCACGCGCTCGTCGGCGGGCTGGTCGGCGCCGCCGTCGTCGAGGGCGGCGTGCACGCGATCAACTGGGGCGGGATCGAGCACTGGCGGCCCGTTGGCGTGTTCGGGATCTTGATCGCGCTCGGGTTGTCCCCGGTCCTCGGCGGGGTCGCGGCGCTGCTGCTCATCCGCGCGGCCCGCGCCGTCGCGCACCGGGCCACCCGGCGCTGGCGCGCGCCGGTGGGGGCCGGGGAGTGGGGGATGTCGGCCGCGCTCGCGTTCAGCCACGGCGCCAACGACGCCCAGAAGTCGATCGGCGTGATCGCGGCGCTGCTGCTCGCCGCCGGGCAGATCGATACGCTCGCGGCGCCGACCTGGGCGAAGGTAGTGTGCGCCGTGGCGCTGACCGCCGGCACGGCGCTTGGCGGATGGCGGATCATTGCCACCGTGGGCCGCCGCATCTACCGCATCCGCCCGGAGGAAGCTTTGTCCAGCCAGACCGCGTCGGCCGGCGTGATCTTCGGGTCCTCGCTGCTAGGGGCGCCCGTCTCCACCACGCAGGTGGTCGCATCGTCGGTGGTGGGGATCGGTGTCGGCCGGCGCCGCTGGCACCACGTGCACTGGGCGGTGGTGCGCAACATGGGCCTGGCGTGGCTGATCACGATGCCCGTGTCCGCGGCGCTCGGCGCCGGGGCGCTCGAGCTGTGGCGGCTGGTGACGTGACCCGCAAGCGCTGGTTCCTGCCCGAGACCCCCGACGTGCTCGGCATGCTGCGCCGCCAAATGGCGGTCACGATCGACGGTGCGGACGCGTTCACGCGCTGGGCGAGCGGCGACGCAACGGCGGCTCAGGCCGTGCGCGATGCCGAGCACCAGGGCGACGTCGCCAAGCGCGACCTGCTGAGCGCGCTCCGGGAGGCGTTCGTCACCCCCATCGAGCCCGAGGACCTGTTCGCGCTCTCGCGCGGGATCGACCGCATCCTCAACTACGTCACCGACCTCGTGGAGGAGTCCGAGGCAATGGCCTCCCCGCCCGACGAGGGGATCGCCACGATGGCCGGCCTGCTCGGCGACGCGCTGCGCCACCTCGACGGCGCGCTGTCAAAGCTCGGGACCGACGGCGACCACGCGACCGCGTCCGCGGACGCCGCCATCGCCGCCCAGCACCAGCTCGAGACCGCCTGCTACGCCGGAATGGTGGGGCTGCTCAGCGTCGACGACCGCTCGGAGCGGATCACGCGTCGCGAGCTGTACCGCCGCTTCTCGCGGATCGGCGAGGCCGTAGTTGACGTCGCCGAACGCATCGTCTACGCCGTCGTCAAGCAGAGCTGATGCGGGGGCATCATCCCGATCGGCGGATGAGTCGCTCCGCGGCCGTTGGGAGCGTCGGCCGCGATGCCCAGCGAGTCGACTCACCCCGTGAACGCCGCGTTCTTCGGGCTCGCGATCATCGCGGAGCTGAAGTTGAAGCTGCTGGGCGCGGAGGCCATCGTCGCCTGTGGCCGGGGTGACAGGATTGAAACCTACGCGCGGGTGTCCGCTGGTGCGACTGCCGAGCCGAGTCCGGGGGGATCGGTTAGTACGCAGATTGGTAGGCGGGACTGACATGCGCCGGCAGCCGCGCCGTAGTTACGCACCATCCAAGACGGAGGAACCCGCCCCAACCACATGATCAACAAACCTTTTGGACAGACAACTTGACAGCCTTAAAGTGCCCTCGGGGCTAGCGTCCACCGCAGTTCGCCGCGATCTCGATGCTGGGTGCCTCCGGCAGAACTGCAGAACCGCTTTGTTGGCGGTTCCGCAGTAAACTCAGGAAGCTGGCTGTCGCAGCCGGCCTGGGGCCGAAGCCGCCGTTTATCTGTGCCGCGGCTCGACGAGCATCATGCTCCCGCCCAGGACACATCGGGATTATCCGCTTCGACCGGTTATCTCACCATGACCTCCGTCCTCACACGTCCCGCAAGTTTGGACCGCCCCGGTCCTGGCTCACCAGTCACCTCACCGCCGACTGCAGCGCCCCCGTCGCCCAGCCGTGACAGGTCCGGTAGTTCCTTCACCGCGTTGACCCGCAGCATCCACGAGATGGGACTGATG
>DATDKF010000387.1:0-17069 GCA_036520135.1 Solirubrobacteraceae bacterium | reverse complement strand
CGGCGCTATCGCTACCGCGTCTCGCTGATCGACCAAGCCGGAAACCGGGCGGGCGGTAAGGCGAGCGCTGTGCCCACCGCGTCGCCGCTCCTGCGGCCGGCGAACGGTGCGCGCGTGCGCGGCGCTCCGCTGCTCGTGTGGAAGCGGGTGAAGCGGGCGCACTACTACAACGCCCAGCTCGTTCGCGCCGGAACGAAGATCTTCACCAGCTGGCCGCGGAAGCCGCACCTGCAGCTCCGTCGGCGGTGGCGCTTCAACGGCCACGTTTACCGGTTGGTGCGGGGCCAGTACTGCTGGTACGTCTGGCCGGGCTTTGGCGCGCGCTCCGCGCACCGCTACGGCCGAGGGCTCGGCAAGAGCTGCTTCACCATCGTGCGCTGACGCAGCGACTCGCCGCAGTGAACGACGTTCGCCGCGGGGCGGGCGCGGACTGCGTCACCCGATCGGCACACGGTGCGTCGCCTGGTGGCAGAGGCCGGTGAACCTGGTCGGGCGGCGGGGTCAGTGCCGAACGCGAACGCGCTCGCAGCCCCGCACGCGGTCGACGCGATCGACCCGGGCGAAGTCGCGCCCCGGACCGCAGTTGACACGGTCGAAGCTGCCGTTCGCTGCGCGCAGGCGGTCGTTGCCGCGGCCACCGAGCAGGCGGTTTCGGCCCGGTCCGCCCTTCAGCCGATCTTTGCCGGCGCCGCCGGAGAGGCGATCCTTGCCGCTGCCGCCAACCAGCAGGTCGTCACCGCCGTTGCCGAACATGCGGTCGTTGCCCCCGGCCCCCTTTGCGCTGTCGTCGCCGAGCAGGCGGTCGTCGCCCTGCGCGCCGGACAGGCGGTCGGATCCAACCCCGCCGAAGACGCAGTCGTCCCCCTGCAGCCCCTTGAGGATGTCGTCACCCTGCAGGCCCATCAGGTTGTCGCCGAGGGGGGTGCCGGACAGGCGGTCGTTCCCAGGCGTGCCCACCATGTCGCTGGCGCAGGCGCCGGGGGCCAGGGTGTGCGCCTCGGCCGGGCCGAGAAGGGCCACAGCCGAAGGGGCCGGTGGAGGAGGCCCCGGAGGGGGAGGCGGCGGGAGGACGCCCCGGTCGACCGTCTCGCAATCGAGCGCGATCGAGTCGGCGGCGTCGCCCATGACGGTGTCGTTGCCGTCCCCGCAGCTCACCACGTCACCCCGGTCGCCACGGGCGTCGATGAGGTCGTCGCCGGCGCCGCCGGAGTGCGTGTCGACCCCTTTGTTCCCCCGCAGGATGTCGTTACCGGAGCCGCCCGCGAGCGAGTCGTTGCCGTCTCCGCCCGAGAGGGTGGAACGCATCGCGGTGGTGTTCGTGACGCTGTCGGCCCCGTCTCCGGCGCTCACGGTGATCCCGATGATGGCGGTGCCCGAACAGGTGACGCTGGAGCCCGTCCCGGCGCAGGCAGGTGCCGCGGTGATCGTCGCCCCAGGGTCGTCGAGCAGGAAGTCTGCTCCGGCCAGGGAGATGGTGAGGTTGTTCACCTCGCCCGGCCCGGCGGTGTAGAAGACACGCTTGATACGCGTGTTCGCCGTCGACGCCACGGCCGCTGCGGGAGCCAGCGCAACCACGCACAGGGCGGCGATTCCCAGGCACTGCACCATCGCGATGTCCCGTCTCTCCCCTCGCATGCCCGCGGCACTCCTTTCCGCCCCGCGGGCTCAACCCGGGAGCCGGGCGCTCGGGCTATCCGGGTGGTTAGCTCGCCGCCCGGATCAGCCTAGGACCTGAGCGCTACGGCGCGCATCGCACCAACGGGTGATCTTTGCTCCTCAGATGAGGGCTTCCGAGTCGCTCGGGAGCGCTACGTGACCCTGATGGTCATGTGCATGTCGGGCGCGTGGATCGAGCAGATGATCTTGTAGGTCCCGCGCGTCTTGAGCTTGCGCGCGAAGCTGCCGCTGCGTAGGAGGTCCGACCGGAAGTGCCGCGGGCCCTTCTTCACGACCACGTTGTGCTGGCGCGAGCCGGTCCACTTCCACTTGACGACTGTGCCCTTGGCGACCGTCACGGACTTCGGCTTGAAGAAGTCGTCGCCGATCCTGATCGACTTGGTCTTCGCGGCCGCGGGCGCCGCGCCGAGCAGCGCGAGAACGAGTGCGAGGGTCAGTGTGCGCATCAGAAAACGGGCGTCTCCCTGTACGTGCCGAAAACCTGCTGGAGGGCCTCGACGATCTCTCCTTCGGTGGCGTGTACGCGCGCGCACGCCAACAGGTTCGGCATCAAGTTATGGCGCTCGTCGGCGGCCGCGGCCCGCAGCTCGGCGAGCACCTGCTCGACCGCCGCGCCCTCACGGCGAGCGCGCACGGCCTGCACGCGGCCGATCTGCTTGCGCTCGAGCGCCGGGTCGATGCGCAGGATCTCGAGCTCGCGGTCGCCGCCCTCGCGGTACTCGTTGACGCCGACGACGATGCGCTCGCCGCGGTCGATCTCGCACTGCAGCTCGTACGCCGCCTCGGCGATCTCGCGCTGCGGGAAGCCGGCCTTGACGGCCTCGACCATCCCGCCGAGCTCGTCGATCTTGCGGAAGTACTGGTAGGCCTGCGCCTCGAGCTCGTCGGTCAGCGCCTCGACGAAGTACGAGCCGCCGAGCGGGTCGACCGTGTTGGTCACGCCGATCTCGTGGGCGATCACCTGCTGCGTGCGCAGCGCGATCCGCACCGCCTCCTCGCTGGGCAGCGCAAGCGCCTCGTCGTAGGAGTTCGTGTGCAGCGACTGCGTGCCGCCGAGCACGCCGGCCAGCGCCTCGATCGCCGTCCGGACGATGTTGTTCAGCGGCTGCTGGGCCGTGAGCGACACGCCGGCGGTCTGGGTGTGGAAGCGCATCAGCCACGACTTGGGGTTGCGCGCGCCGAACGTCTCCTTGAGCTCGCGCGCCCAGATGCGGCGGGCGGCGCGGTACTTGGCGATCTCCTCGAAGAAGTCGATGTGGGCGTTGAAGAAGAAGCTCAGCCGCGGCGCGAAGTCGTCGACGTCCATGCCGCGGGCGACCTGCTGCTCGACGTATGTCAGGCCGTCCTTGAGCGTGAAGGCGAGCTCCTGGGCGGCGGTCGAGCCGGCCTCGCGGATGTGGTAGCCGCTGATGCTCACCGGGTGCCAGCGCGGCATCTCGCGCGTGGACCACTGCATCATGTCCCCGAGCAGGCGCATCGCGGGGTCGACCGGGAAGCACCACTCCTTCTGGGCGATGTACTCCTTGAGGATGTCGGCCTGGATCGTGCCGCCGAGGCGGTCGCGCGGGATCCCGGCCTCCTCGGCCGCGACGACGTAGAACGCCATCATGATCGCGGCCGGCGCGTTGATCGTCATCGAGACGGTGACCTGGCCGAGGTCGATGCCGCCAAACAGCGTCTGCATGTCGTCGAGCGTGTCGACCGCGACGCCCTCGCGGCCGACCTCCCCCAGCGAGCGCGCGTGGTCGGAGTCGTGGCCCATCAGCGAGGGCATGTCGAACGCCGTGCTCAGCCCGGTCTGCCCGTGGTCGAGCAGGTAGCGGAACCGCTGGTTGGTCTCCTCGGCGGTGCCGAAGCCCGCGAACTGGCGCATCGTCCACAGGCGGCCGCGGTACATGCTCGGATACACGCCACGGGTGAACGGATACTCGCCGGGGAAGCCGATGCGCTCCTCGAACGGGCCGACGTCCTCCGGTCCGTACAGCGGCCGGATCGGCTCACCGGACAGCGTGGTGAACGACTCGCGCCGCTCGGGCGTGGCGGAGTAGCGCTCGCGGAACCAGCGCTCCGCATCGGTCCACTGCCGCTCCTCCGTCGCCATGGGTCAAGTCTAGGCTGCGATCATCGCGTCGCACGTGAAGCAGTGCTCGCGGGCGACGCGCCGCAGGATCGCCTTCATCGGCGCGACCGCCGGGGCGGGCGACAGCCAGGCGTGCGTGGCGAGGTACACGCGGCGGCTCGGGCCGTCGGGGCCGAGCGAGCGCAGGACGAGGCCTTCACGCACGGTCCCGAGCGCGAGCGTGGGGATCAGCGTGATGCCGACGCCGGCCGCGACGAGGCCCTGCTTGCCGAGCCACTCGGCGCAGTCGAACGGCACGCGCGGCTCGAAGCCGGCGGCGTGGGCCGCGTTCATCAGCGCGTCAGCGCAGAGGCGGCCCTCGACCCACGTCTCCTCGCGCAGGTCCTCCATCCGCAGCTCGGCCTCGGACGCCAGCGGGTGGCCCTGCGGCATGGCGACGTAGAACGGGTCGTCCATCAGGTGCTCGAACTCCACGTCGGGCGGCGCCTCGGCGCCCGAGCCGGCGTCGGTCACCACCGCGAGGTCGATCTCGCCGGCCGCCAGGCACGGCAGCGTGTCCTGCGACCGGCCCTCGATCAGCCGCAGCTCGACGCCCGGGTGGTCCTGCGCGAACGCGGCGATCGCGTGCGCGGTGAGCGTGGCGCCGGCGGTCGCGAACGAGCCGAGCCGCAGGCGCCCGCTGTCGAGCTCGGCGAGCGCCTCGAGCTGGGACTCGGCGGTGGCGAGCCGGCCGAGGATCGCTCCGGCGTGCTCGACCAGCAGCTCGCCGGCCGGCGTGAGGCGGACGCCGCGGGCGGTGCGGTCGACCAGGCGCGTGCCGGCCTCGGCCTCGAGCGTGGCGATCTGGCGCGAGACGGCGGGCTGGGTGAAGGCGAGCGCGTCGGCGGCCCCGGAGAAGCTGCCCTGCTGGGCGACCTCGCAGAGCACGCGCAGGCGGCGGACATCGAGGGGCATGCGCGAAGCGTATACGAGATCCGCCGAAAGATCATTTGCGGTTATGGGTTGGGTGGCGCACGATTGACCGCGTGTACTCCCTCTCCCCCCACATCGTGGACGGCCGGCGGGACGACCTGATCGCCCACCGGCCCACGCCCGCGAAGCGGCGGCACCGGCTCCCCTTCGGTGTGCTGCGCGGGGCCCGGATGCTGCGCCGGGCCCCGCGCCGCGCCGCCGCATAGGTAGGGACTGTCCCCCTTAGGGAGGGACAGTCCCTCCTGACGTCAGCGGGCGCCCCAGCGGGCGAGCGCGCGCGACATCTCGGCCATGCCCTCGGAGATCCAGCCGGCGGCGACGAGCAGCAGCACGCCGGCCGGGAACAGCGCAAGGCCGTCGAGCACCGTGTCGGGCTCCCAGAAGCCGAAGTCCATCGTGTTCAGCGGCGCGAGCAGCGGCGCGGCGATCAGCCACAGCGCCGTGCCGTACGCCGCCACGGCGACGGAGAACGTGAACGTGCCGACCGGGAAGCGCGCGAGCAGGTAGCCGACGCCGCGCCAGGTCCGCGAGTCGGTCCAGTAGGCCTTGAAGCGGCCCCAGAGACCCTCGCCCTGCGGCGCGAGCCCGGCCGCCGGGATGTCGGTGCCGAGGAGCGCGTTGGCCATCGCGCGCTCGCCCTCCAGCAGAGGACGGACGGTCGCCAGCACGAGCGTGAGGATCGGGATGCCGACGATCGTGACCGCGAGCCCGAGCCCGGTCGCGAGACCGGTGACGAGCCACGTGAAGTAGACGATGCCGAGCGGCAGCCCGAGCAGGTGGTGCGTGAGCGTCGTCCAGCCGCGCGCGGTGGTGAGCGGGCGCAGCGCGACGCGCCAGGAGGAGGTTCCGGTGTCCAGAGTCGTATCCATGCCACCCACTATCGGAGCCGGCGGCCGCCGCTCCCATCGAGTTGACCTGCGTCCGGCGAGGGGGGCCAGCCTCAGCCTCAGCCCCGCATCGCCTCGCCGAGCAGCGCGCGGGCGATCACGAGCCGCTGGATCTCGCTCGTGCCCTCGTAGATCTCGGTGACCTTGGCGTCCCGGTAGTAACGCTCGGCCGGGAACTCCTTCGTGTAGCCGTAGCCGCCGAGCACCTGGATCGCCTCGCCGGTCTGCCGCCGGGCGACGGCGCTGGCGAACAGCTTCGCCTGCGCGCCCTCGACGGTGTGCGGGCGGCCCGCCTCCTTGAGCCGCGCGGCGCGCCAGGTCAGCGCGCGCGCCGCCTCGATCTCGGTCTGCATGTCAGCGAGCTTCTGCTGGATCGCGCCGAGCCGCGCGATCGGCCCGCCGAACGCGTTGCGCTCCTTCGCGTAGGCGGCCGCCATGTCGAGCGCCGCCTGCGCGATGCCGACAGCCTGGGCGGCGATCCCGATCCGCCCACCGTCGAGCGTGCGCAGCGCGATCCGCATCCCCTCCCCCGCCTCGCCGAGCCGCTCGCCGGGCGTGTCCTCGAACGAGAGGTCGGCGGTCGAGGAGGAGTTCAGCCCCATCTTCTCCTCCTCGCGCGTGATGCTGAAGCCGTCGGTGCCGGCGCGCACCACGAACGCGCTCACGCGTTCGCCCTCGCGCGCGAACACGAGGAACGTCGAGGCGTGCGAGCCGTTGGTGATCCACTGCTTGGAGCCGGTGATGCGGCCGTCCACCGCCCGCGTGCGCATCGCGCTCGCATCGGAGCCAGAGCCGGCCTCGGTCAGCGCGAACGCCCCGATCTCCTCGCCCGCCGCCAGCGCCTGCACGTACGGCGAGCCGTGCGCGAGCAGCGGCAGCGTGCAGGCGCTGGTGTGCACGGCGACCGTCACCCCCACCCCGGCGTCGGCGCGCGAGAGCTCCTCGAGCACGAGCACGTACGAGAGGAAGTCGGCGCCCGCGCCGCCGTGCTTCTCGGGCACGCAGACGCCCATCAGCCCGAGCTCGCCGAGGTCGGCGAACAGCTCGCGCGGGAAGACGTGGCCGCGGTCCCACTCGGCCGCGTAAGGCGCAATCCGCTCGTCGGCGAACCGCCGCGCGAGCGAGCGGATCTCCTGCTGCTCGGGAGTGAGCTCGTGGACGCTCACGCGCGCGACCTCTGCAGCGCGACCGACCCGATGCCGCCGACCGCCGCCGCCGCGGCGACGACCCGCAGGCGCCGGCCGAGGCGCTCGAAGCGCAGGACCTCCCAGCCCTCGTCGCGCGCGATCCGCGCCAGCTCGGCGTCGGGGTTCACGGCGACCGGATGGCCGACGAGCCGCAGCATCGGCAGGTCGGACTCCGAGTCCGAGTATGCCCACGACGCCGCCAGGTCGATGTTCTCGCGCTCGGCCAGCTCGCGGATCGCCTGCGCCTTGCCCTCGCGGTAGTTGAACGGCCCGCCGCCGCGGCCGGTGTAGTGGCCGTCGATCGCCTCGAACATCGTGCCGACGGCGCCGTCGAGCGTGAGCACGGTCGCCATCAGCTCCGCCATCTCCTGCGACGCCGCGGTGCAGATGAACACCGGCCGACCGGCGTCCTGGTGCTCGTAGGCGATCGAGAGCATCTTCGGGTACAGCCGCGGCAGCACGCCGGCGAGCACGTCCGGCGCCAGCCGCTGCATGTCGCGCACCCGGACGCCCTCGAGCATCGCGAAGATGCGCTCCTTGATCGCGTCGGTCGCCTCGTCGGTCGAGCCGCGCAGGCGGAAGCGCATGTTCTCCCACGTGTCGGCGACCAGCCGGCGGCGCGAGATCAGCCCGGCCTTGAACGCCGCGCGCCCGAACTGGTACGCGGACGAGCCCGCCATCAGCGTGCGGTCGAGGTCGAAGAACGCCGCGCCCGGCTCCTCCGGCCGCCGCAGCGCGCCGCCCCCGGGCGGCGGCGGGAGGATGTGCGGGCGCTCTGTCACACCTGAACTATTACGGCGTCGCCCTGGCCGCCGCCGGAGCAGATCGCCGCGCAGCCGTAGCCGCCGCCGCGCCGGCGCAGCTCGTGCACGAGCGTCGCGAGGATGCGGGCGCCCGACGCGCCGATCGGATGCCCGATCGCCACCGCGCCGCCGTTGACGTTCACGCGGTCCTCGTCGATGCCGAGCATCCGGACCGAGTTCAGCGCGACCGAAGCGAACGCCTCGTTGATCTCCCACAGGTCGATGTCGCCGGGCTGCAGGCCCGCCTTGTCGAGCGCCTTGATCGCGGCGTTGGCGGGCGTGCGCGCGAGCCACGCGAAGTCGTCGGCCACGGCCGCCTGGGCGATGATCGTCGCGAGCACCTCCTTGCCCTCGCGCTCGGCCCACTCGTCGGACGCGAGCACGATCGCGCCGGCGCCGTCGTTGACGCCCGGCGAGTTGCCGGCCGTGTGCGAGCCGTCCTTGCCGGTGAGGCCCGGCAGCTTGGCGAGCGCCTCGAGAGTGCTGTCGCGCCGCGGCGCCTCGTCGACCTCGACGACGGTGTCGCCCTTCTTCCCGGGCACCGTGACGGCCACGATTTCGTCGGCCAGCCGGCCCTCGTCGGTGGCGGCGACAGCGCGCTCGTGCGAGCGCAGCGCCCACTTGTCGAGGTCCGCGCGGGTCATCTCGAGCTGCTCGCCGACCTCGGTGGCCTCCTCGAACATCTGCTTGCCCGAGAACGGGTTGCGCAGGCCGTCCTGCACCATTGCGTCGAGCGCCTTGACGTCGCCCATGCGGAAGCCGAAGCGCGCCTTGGGCAGCAGGTACGGCGCCTGCGACATCGACTCCATGCCGCCGCCGACCGCCACGTCGAGGTCGCCGGCTCGCACCGCCTGGTCGATCAGGCCCGCGGCGCGGATGCCGGACGCGCAGACCTTGTTGATCGTCTCCGAGGAGACCTCCTTCGGGATCCCGGCCTTGATCTGCGCCTGTCGCGACGGGATCTGTCCCGTCCCCGCCTGCAGCACATGGCCCATGATCACGTGCTGCACCCGGTCCGGGGCGACGTCCGCGCGCTCGAGCGCGGCCTGGATGGCGATGCCGCCCAGGTCCGTCGGGTGCAGGGACGAGAGTCCGCCGCCGAGCTTGCCGACGGGCGTTCGGGCCGAGCCGAGGATCACAGTGCGTGGCATAGGCACGCGAGTGTATTCAAGGCGCTCGCGCGAGCTTGCGAGTGCGAGTAAGCCGCACTCGATTACTCTCCCGACAGTCATGCGCGTGAGTTCGACCACTCAGGCGCCGCCGGAGACCGCGGCGGACACGATCGCGGTCGGCGTGTTCGAGGGGAAGGCCATCTCGCACGACGTCGACGGCGTGCTGCAGGGGCTCGTCGACTCCGGCGAGGCGAAGGGCGGCCTGCGCAAGCTCGCGGTCGCCCACGCCGGCGGGCGCCGCTACATCCTCGTCGGGCTCGGCAAGCGCGACGACTTCGACGCCGAGCGCGCGCGAGTCGCCGCCGCGGTCGTCGCCGGGCGGGCGAAGGAGCTCGGCACGCGATCGCTCTGCTGGGAGCTCCCGCACCACACCGAGGCGCCCGGCTTCGTCGAAGGCACGCTGCTCGCCGCCTACGAGTACCAGGCGTTCAAGTCGAGCGACGACGACGGCCCGCAGCTCGAGGAGCTGATCGTCTCGGCGCACCACGACACGAGCCGGGAGGTCGAGCACGCGGCCGTGGCCGCCGAGGCGACGAACGCGGCGCGCGACCTGCAGAACGCACCCGCCAACGCGATGACGCCGTCCGCGCTGGCCGAACGCGCCCGCTCGCTGGCCGGCGTGCAGGTCGAGGTGTGGGGGCGCGACCAGATCGAGGCGGCGGGGATGGGCGCGATGGCGGCGGTGGCGCGCGGCTCCTACGAGGAGCCGCAGCTGATCACGATCCGCTACGAGCCGGCGAACGTCGCCGGCCCGATGCTCGGCTTCGTCGGCAAGGGCGTGACGTTCGACACGGGCGGCATCTCGATCAAGCCCGCGATGAAGATGAGCGAGATGAAGTTCGACATGTCGGGCGCCGCCGCCGTGCTGGAGGCGACCGGCGCGATCGCGCGGCTCGGGCTGCCGGTGCGGCTCGTCAGCGTGCTCGGGGCGACCGAGAACATGCCGAGCGGCCGCTCGGTCAAGCCCGGCGACATCCTGCGCGCGAAGACCGGCACGACGATCGAGGTCCTCAACACCGACGCCGAGGGCCGGCTCGTGCTCTCCGACTGCCTCGCGCACGCGATCGACCAGGGGGCCGAGCGGCTCGTCGACCTCGCGACGCTGACCGGCGCGATCGTCACCACGTTCGGCAACACCTACGCCGGTCTGTTCGGCTCCGACGACGAGTGGTGCGCCGAGGTCGAGGCCGCCGGCGCGCGGGCGGGCGAGCTCGCGTGGCGGCTGCCGCTGCACGACGAGTACGACGAGCTGATCAAGAGCCGCTACGCCGACATCGCCAACGCGGTCGAGGCCCGCAAGGCGGGGTCGATCACCGCCGCGCAGTTCCTGCGCCGCTTCGTCGGCGACGTGCCGTGGGTGCACCTCGACATCGCCGGCACCGCCTACGAGAACGGCAGGCCGTACACGCCAAAGGGCGGCGCGGGCTTCGGGGTGCGCACGCTGGTCGAGCTGGCCCGCGCCAACGCGGGCGTTCCCGACCTGCACTGACGAACGTCAACCCCCGCTGGGTAGGGCGGCTGGGGAGCCAGCGGTTCGTCGCAATCGTCGTCGCGGTTGTCGTGCGTGCGACGAAGTGCTGGCCATAAGGGAGGAACGTCGCACTCGTCCGCGCCGCCCGCGTGAGTGCGACGAAATGCTGGTTGGCGTGTGTGCATTTCGTCGCAACGCCCCGGCCGCCGGCCGCGAGTGAGACGAAACCCACGCACGAGGACGGTTTCGTCGCACCGATCGCGCGGCCGCGCACGATTGCGACGAAACCCACGCCGGCGCACCCGCTCCCCCTACCCAGCCGCAGTTGACGTTCGCCGGTCAGCGAGCCACACTGGTCCGCGTAGGCGGGAGCGGGAGACGGGCGGGAGCATGCGCAAGTGTCTGGCGGTGTCCGTGACGGCGTTCGCTAGGTGATGATGAGGATGATCGCCACGATCGCGCCGTAGACGATCACGACGCGCCGGAGGATCTCCTCCGGCAGCCGCCGACCGTAACGGGCGCCCACCTGGGCGCCCACGGTCGACCCCACCGCGATCAGCGCGGCCGCGCCCCAGGCGACGTGCGCCGCGAAGATGAACAGGATTCCCGCGACAAGGTTCGCGATGCCGGCCAGGACGTTCTTGATCGCGTTGAGGACCTGCAGGTTCTCGGCGAAGCACAGGCGCAGCAGTGACATCAGGATGATCCCCTGGGCGGCGCCGAAGTAGCCGCCGTAGATGCCGGTCGCGAACGAGGACGCGACCCCGCCGGGCATGTTGTTGCCGCCCTCGTGCTGCTTGGGCGCCGGCCGCAGCGCCATCAGGACCACCGCGAGCAGGATCAGCGCCGGCACGACCGCGTCGAACACCTCGCCCGGCAGCTCGAGCAGCAGCACGCCGCCGATCACCGCGCCGATCGTCGTGCCGATCGCCAGGATCGCCGTGCGCCGCCCCTGGCCGCGCAGCTCCGCCCGGTATCCGATCGCCCCGCTGACCCCGCCAGGCACTAGGCCGATGCTGTTCGAGACGTTCGCAGTCACCGGCGCGTAGCCGACCGCGAGCAGCGTCGGGAACGTGATCAGCGAGCCGGACCCGACGACGGCGTTCACCCCGCCGGCCACCGCTCCCGCTGCGACGACGGCCAGCGCCTCGAGCACAGTCATGAGGGCGCTTAGTGAATCAGGCGCGTCAGAATCGTCGGCCATGGACTTCGATCTCTCCCCCGACCACGACCTCATCCGCAGCACGGTCCGCGACTTCGCCGAGCAGGAGGTCGCTCCAGTGGCGGAGGCGCTGGACCGCGAGAAGCGGTTCCCGTACGAGATCGTCGCCAAGCTCGGCGAGCTCGGCCTGATGGGCATCCCGTTCCCGGAGGAGTACGGCGGTGCGGGCGCGGACTCGCTCGCCTACGCGATCGCCGTCGAGGAGCTCACGCGCGTGGACTCGAGCGTCGCGATCACGATGTGCGCGCACACCTCGCTCGGCACCCAGCCGATCTACCTGTTCGGCTCCGAGGAGCAGAAGCGCGACTGGCTGCCGGAGCTGACCGCGGGGCGCAAGCTCGGCGCCTTCGGGCTGACCGAGCCGGAGGCGGGATCGGACGCCGGCAACGTCCGCACGCGCGCCCGGCCCGAGGACGGCGAGTGGGTGATCAACGGCGCCAAGCAGTTCATCACCAACGCCGGCACCGACATCTCGGGGATGGTCGTGATCACCGCGCGCACCGGCGACGACGAGATCTCCAACCTGCTCGTCCCGAACGGCACGCCGGGCTACGAGCAGGGCGAGCCGTACCGCAAGATGGGCTGGAACGCGTCCGACACCCGGCCGCTGACGTTCACCGACTGCCGCGTGCCGGAGGACCATCTCGTCGGGCCGCGCGGCGCCGGCTTCAAGCAGTTCCTGCGCGTCCTCGACATCGGACGGATCGGCGTCGCGGCGATGGGCGTCGGGCTCGCGCAGGGGGCGCTCGACCAGGCGCTGGCCTACGCGAAGGAGCGGCGCGCGTTCGGCAAGCCGATCTCCAAGTACCAGGTGATCCAGGCCAAGCTCGCCGACATGGCGACCGAGATCGAGGCGGCGCGGCTGCTGACCTACAAGGCGGCGCGGCTCAAGGACGCCGGGCGCAACTTCACGCTGACCGCGGCGCAGGCCAAGCTCAAGACCGGGCGGCTCGCGGTGCGCTGCGCCGAGGAGGCGGTCCAGATCCACGGCGGCTACGGGTACATCGAGGAGTACCCGGTGTGCCGCTTCTACCGCGACGCGAAGATCCTCACGATCGGCGAGGGCACCGACGAGGTCCAGCAGATGGTGATCGCCCGCGCGCTCGGCGCGTGAGACTTGTCGCCCTGTGGGCGGTGCTGTTCGCGGTGTACGTCGCGGGCATCGGGATCGATCCGCGCAGCGGTGACGAGCTGGTGCACCTGCGGATCGCGCACACGCTGGCGCGCGACGGCGAGATCGACGACGCGCCGCAGGGCGCCGGCTTCGCGCTGCTCATCACGCCGGCGCGCGAGCTCGGCGGCGCGCGGGCGGTCGAGCTCATACTCGCCGCCGTGGCAGCACTCGGGTTCGTGCTCGCGGCGCTGCTCGCGCGGCGGATCGTCCCCGAGCCGTACGCCAGCGCGGGAGCGGGGCTGGCCGGGCTGTCGCCGCCGGCGATCGCCCACGCGGGCGGGATCTACCCGGAGCTGACGGCGGGGGCGCTGCTCGCCGGCGCCGCGCTGTGCGCGGTGAGCGCGCGCGAGCATCCGCGCGCCGGGCCGGCGCTCGGGGGCGGCGCGATGCTGGCGCTGCTCCCCTGGCTCAACCCGCTGTTCGTGATCCCGGCGCTCCCGGTCGCGTACGCGCTCTACGTCTGGTGCAAAGGCGGCCGGCGCCCGCTGCTCGGGCTGCTCGCCGTCGAGCTCATCGGCGGCTCGCTCGTCTTCTACGCGACGCTCAACGAGCGCCTGTACGGCGGCCCGACGCCGTGGTCGGCCAACCCGCCCGGCGTCACCGCGACCGGAGCGCTGACGGCGACCGACTACATCGAGCGCGTGCCGCGGCTCGTGATCGCGCCGGCCGAGCTGCTGCTGTGGGCGCCGGCGTTCGCGCTCGCGCTGTTCGCCGGCTGGCTGCTCTTCCGGTCCCAGCGCACGGGTCTGGCCCGCGTGGTGTCCGCCCGCGCGGGCGCCGAGGCGGCCGCCACCCTCGCGCTCGCGATCGTCGCCTGCCAGCTCCTCGTCGCGGCGTTTCTGGTGCCGGCGGTCGCCACCCGCCACTTCGCCGGCCTCCACCTCGCCCCCGCGCTCCCGGCAGCCGGCGCGCTCGTCGCCTGGGGCCTGCGCCACGCCCCCCGCGCCGCCGCCGTGCTCGGCGCCATTACCCTCGCGGCGAGCGTATGGGTACTGGTGCGATGACCGAGAGCGCGTTCGCGGCGCTCGTGGAGCCGCACCGGCGCGAGCTTCACGTCCACTGCTACCGGATGCTCGGTTCGTTCGAGGAGGCCGAGGACCAGGTCCAGGAGACGCTGCTTCGGGCGTGGCGCAGCCGCGACAGCTTCGCCGGCGGGCCGGGCCTGCGCGCGTGGCTGTACAAGATCGCCACGAACGCCTGCCTCGACGCGCTGCGCAGCCGCGCGCGCAAGCCCGTGCAGTCCTTCGCCGACCTGCCGTGGCTGCAGCCGTACCCGGACCGGCTGCTCGACGAGATGGCGCCGAGCGAGGACGAGCCCGACGCCGTGGTCGTCGCGCGCGAGACGATCGAGCTCGCGTACATCGCGCTGATCCAGCTGCTGCCCGCCCGCCAGCGCGCGGTGCTGATCCTGCGAGACGTGCTCGGCTGGCCCGCGAAGGAGACGGCGGAGCTGCTCGAGACCAGCGTCGCGTCGGTCAACAGCGCGCTGCAGCGCGCGCGGGCGACGATCGACGAGGCGCGACCGGATCGCGCCGCCGGCCCTGCCGCGCTGTCCGAGGACGAGCGCGCGCTGCTGGCCGGGTTCATCGACGCGCACGAGCGCGCCGACGCCGAGGCCGCCGTGGCGCTGATGCGCGAGGACATCCGGATCACGATGCCGCCGCACCCGTTCCTGTACGACGGCATCGAGGCGATCCGGCCGCTGCTCGGGGCCGGCCTGCGCGAGCACGGCGAATGGCGGCTGGTCCAGACCGCCGCGAACCGGATGCCCGCCGCGGCGTCGTACCTGCGCGCGCCGGGCGAC
Source organism: Solirubrobacteraceae bacterium (assembly GCA_036520135.1). Taxonomy (GTDB): domain Bacteria; phylum Actinomycetota; class Thermoleophilia; order Solirubrobacterales; family Solirubrobacteraceae; genus DASSUW01. Next base: position 2,620 of record DATDKF010000387.1, on the reverse strand, counting down.
ACGGAGTTCCGGGCGTTCAAGGTCGACGTGCTGCGGGTGGCCGGCGGCAAGATCGCCGAGGTCACGACGTTCGACGCGACGCTGTTCGAGGCGTTCGGCCTCCCGCGCGTCGCGCCCGGGTAGCCTCGTGGCGATGGAGCCGCGGATCCTGCTCTTCGACATCGACGGCACGCTGGTGTCGACCGGCGGCGCCGGCGCGGTCGCCTGGAAGCAGGCGTTCCAGGAGCTGCACGGCATCCCCGCCGACATCGGCGAGTTCACGGACGCCGGCATGACCGATCCCGACGTCGGCGCGCGGACGTTCGAGGCCGTCCTGCACCGCAAGCCGACCCCGCACGAGCTCACGCAGCTGATCCAGCGCCGGCTCGAGCACCTGCCCGAGGCGATCGCCGCCAGCACCGGCTACAAGGTCCTGCCGGGGGTGCCTGAGCGGCTGCGCCAGCTCAGCCGCGACGGGCACCTGCTGGGGCTCATCACCGGCAACGGCGACGGCGCGGCGCACCTCAAGCTCGCGCGCGGGGACCTCAACCGCTGGTTCACGTTCGGCGCCTACGCGGCGGCCGGGGCCGAGCGGGCCGACATCGTGCGCGAGGCCGTCGCGCGCGGCGAGGCGATGTTCGGCGAGGACGTCCCGAACACCGAGATCTACGTGATCGGCGACACGCCGCTGGACATCGAGGCGGCGCACGGCGCGGGCTGCACGGCGATCGGCGTCGCCACCGGGCACTACGACACGCCGGCGCTGCGCGAGGCGGGCGCCGACCACGTGCTGGACACGCTCGAGCAGGAGCTCCCGCTCGGTTGATCACCAGACGTCGCCGTCGCGCCAGTCGCAGATGAGGTCGCCGGACAGGTCGAGCTCGACCGCGAGCGGAAGCACGTAGACGAAGCCGTCCTCCTCGGTCGTGCGCGCGATGCCGTCCGGCGTCAGCGCCGAGGTCGGCCCCTCCCACCGGCGCCAGCCGCGGCTCGTGTACAGCGCCGCGCCATCGTCGGTCGCGCCGAGCGCCCCGAGGTCGTACGCACCGCGGATCACGCGCTCGACGGCCGCCATCAGCGCTGCGCCGTACCCGCGCCGGCGATGCGCCGCGCTCACGCCGACGGCCTCGACGTAGCCCGCGCGCAGCGCCCGCCCTCCGTGCACGATCCGCCGCTGGACGACCGACGCGTGGCCGACGATCTCCCCGCCCTTCCACGCCAACGCGTGGATGCCGCCGAGCGCGTGCTCCCAGTCGTCGTCGTCGAGCTCGCCCTCGAACGCGTCGTCGAGCAGCACACGGGCGGCGCGCAGCGTCTCGGCATCGAGGTCGGCGGTGTGGGCCGTGCGGATGTCCGTCATAGACGCAGCTTGAAGCCCTCGTGCGACGCGGCGAAGCCGAGCCGGCCGTAGAAGCGATGCGCCTCGCCGCGGCGCTTGTCGCTCGTGAGCTGGACGAGCGCGCAGCCGCGCCGCCGCGCCTCCCCGATCGCCCACTCCATCAGCGCGTGCCCGAGCCCCTGCCCGCGCAGGTCTTCGCGCACCCGCACCGCTTCGATCTGCGCGCGCGCCGCGCCGCGGCGGGCGAGCCCGGGGATGACGGTCAGCTGCAGCGTCCCGACCACCGCGCGCGCATCGTCGGTGACGACCACCACGAGCTGCGCGGGGTCGGCGTCGATCGCCGCGAACGCGCGCTCGTATGGCGTGAGGTCGCCGCCGTCGCGCGTCGCGCCGATCTGGTCGGCCGCGATCAGCTCCACGATCGCCCCGACGTCCGCGCGCGTTGCGCGCCGCACCGCGTAGGTCGAGCCGCCGGCCGAGATGCGGGCAAGGGATGCCACGGACCAACGTCTAGCAGCGGTCAGCGCTTGACGCGCCCGCGGAGCGACAGCAGCGCGAGACGGACTTCAGACGCCGAGCGCGACTTTCGAAGCGACCTCCTGCACCGAAGCCCACGGCGTCGGCGTCAGCCGTACCGCACGTGGAACTCGAGCGCGTGGATCTGGGACTGGCCGTAGGAGCCGGGCTGGACCGGGCCGGCGGCGCTGACGCGGTCGCCGATCCCCGGGTCGCGCTTGGGGCGCAGATCGCCGGCGACGGCGATCGCGGTCATGCCCAGCAGCGTGATCGAGCCGGCCGCGACGACGACGTGGAGGTCGCCGTCGCCGTCCGGGTCGACGTGCTCGACGTACAGGACGGTGCCGCGGACGCTGTGGCAGCCGGGGACGTCGGCGCCGCAATGGGAGCGGCGGACGTCACGTGGCGCCGCCGGTGTCGGCGTCGCGGTCGGCGTGGGTGTGGTGGACGCGCGCGGCTCGGCGGCGCTGCGCCGGTCGTCGTCGATCGGCAGCGCCGCTGCCACCACGGCGGCGACCACGAGCACGACGACGAAGATGCGCATCAGCGCGCCGCCTCGCGCGCCTCCACGGCCCCCCGGGCGAGGATCGTGCTGGCGGCGCTGGCCGGATCGATCCGCCGTTCGGCGACCGCGTCGAGCAGCTCGGCCACCTCCGGGTCCTCCTCAAGTGAGGCCTCGAGCGCGCGCCGCAGCCGCATCGTCGCCAGGCCGAGCACCTCGTTGCGCAGGTTGCGCCGCCGGCGCTCGGACAGCGTGCCCTCCGACTCCACGAACGCGCGGTGCTC
>DATDKF010000386.1:0-4193 GCA_036520135.1 Solirubrobacteraceae bacterium | reverse complement strand
ACCACCAGGCCAAGGTGGCGGCCGACCCCTATGCACTCACGTGCGAGGACCTCGCACGCCAGCCGGAGAGCTCGACAAACCAACGGCTCGTGATCCACGCCGAGTTCGCGCTCGCCCAGGAGCCGGTGCTCAAGCAGCGCGTCGACAAGATGACGCTCAACCGCGCGGGCCGGAGCATCTACTGGGCGCTGACCGAGATCTGCAAGCGCCGCGACCCGTCGTTCAAGCCCGGCGAGGAGGCGGTCGAGGCCGTCCGCCAGGGCGACTATCTCGTGCAGCCCCGGCCCGACTCCTGGTCGCGCCCCGAGCGCTGGTGGGGCGACCCGGCGAACAACCCGGACGACTGACCACCGCGCTTGCCCGCGGCCACGCGGGCGGAGAGGATCGGGGGCATGACCGCCGCACAGACGCGTGCCATCGTCGTCGCCGCCCTGCTGTCCGGTGTAGCGGTGGTCTTCCTGGCGCTCGGCACCGACCACAACGACGCCAAGGACGTGTGGGCGGTCCTCGCGCCGACCGTCGGCTGGACCTTCATCGGCACCGGCCTGTACGCGTGGCGGCGGCGGCCGGACAGCCGCGTCGGCGCGCTGATGGTCCTGCAGGGCTTCGCGTGGTACCTGTCCGGCCTCTCGCTCGCGAACTCGGCGCTGCCGTACACGTTCGGGCAGATCTTCGGGGGCCTGTGGGGCGGCGTGTTCCTGCAGCTCGTGCTGAGCTTCCCGTCGGGCCGGCTGCGGCCGGGGCTGGACCGTGTGCTCGTCTGGGCGGGCTACCTGATCTTCACCGTGGCGTCCGTGCCCGCGATGCTGTTCGCCGGCCCGGACGAGCTCGGGTGCGACGACTGCCCGGCCAACCTGCTGCTGATCCGCCACGACCCCGACCTGGCGAACGCGGGGCTCGCCCTCCAGGCCGCGCTCTACGCCGTCCTGTTCGTGATCGTGCTCGTCCGCCTGGCGCTGCGGTGGCGCCGCACGCCGACGCTCGAGCGGCTCCAGCTCACGCCGGTCTACTTCTGCGGGCTGCTCGCCTTCCTGCTCGTGACGGCCGCCCAGTCCGGGGCGGGCGACGCCGCCTGGTGGGCCGCCTTCGCCGCCACCGCGCTGCTCCCGTTCGCGTTCCTCGCCGGGCTCCTGCGCAGCCACGTCGCGGTCCTCGTCGAGGAGCTGCGAGCATCCCGCGCCCGGCTGGTGGAGGCCTCCGACACGGAGCGCCGCCGCCTCGAGCGCGACCTCCACGACGGCGCGCAGGCGCGCCTGGTCGCGCTCGCGATGCTGCTCGGGCACGCCCAGGGCCGCGCGCGGGACGAGCCCGAGGCGGTGCCGGCCCTACTCGACGAGGCGATGAGCGAGCTCAGGACGTCGCTCGCCGAGCTGCGCGAGCTCGCGCGCGGCATCCACCCGGCGATGCTCACCGAGCGCGGCCTCGGGCCCGCCCTGAACGACCTCGCGGCGCGCGTCCCCGTCCCGGTCACGCTCGCCACCGAGGGCGATCAGCGCCTCCCGGGGCCGGTCGCGATCGCGGCCTACTTCGCGGTCTCCGAGGCGCTCGCGAACGTGGCCAAGTACGCCCAGGCGACCGAGGCGACCGTGACCGTGCGGCGGTCGAACGGGCGCGTGATCGTCGACGTCGCCGACGACGGCATTGGCGGCGCCGACCCGTCCTACGGCTCCGGCCTGCGCGGCCTCGCCGACCGCGTGGGCGCCCTCGACGGCACGCTCTCGGTCGACAGCCCACCGGGCGCCGGCACGCGGCTGCACATCGAGCTCCCGTGCACCACCCGCTAGGGAGTCAGCTCGTACGGCTACTGCGTGAGGGTCTCGCAGCCGTCCTCGGTCCGACGATGCCGAGCAGGTACGGGTCGCCGATCGAGACGGGGAGCTCGTGCCGCATGCCCGCCGAGCGCTCGGTGTCCCCGTAGAACAAGAGCTCCGTCATCGAGGCGCGAAGCTACCGAGAGGCGCCGCCCGGCGGGACGGATCTAGGGTTTCGTTGGTGGTTGTCGCAGTGTTCGCCGACGCGCACGCGCACGCAGAGGCGTTCGACGCCGTGATCGCCGCCGGCGAGGCGTGCGGCGCCGAGCAGCTCTGGTCGCTGGGCGACATGATCGGCCGCGGTCCCGACCCCGAGCACGTGGTCATCGGTACGCGCGAGCGTTGCGCGGTGGCGCTGATGGGGAACCACGACTACGGCGCGACCGGATCGGCCGAGCCCACGCGGTTCGGCGAGCCGGGCTCGCCCGCGGTGCGGTCGATCGAGCTCGCGTGTGAGCGGTTGAGCGCCGCCGACATCCAATGGATGCGTTCGCGCAGGCCCGCCGCGCGCCGCGGCGAGGTGCAGTGCTGGCACGGCGGCCCGCGGAACGCCGTGCACGAATACGTCGGACCGTCCAACGCGTCAGCGTGCCTCGCGGTCCAGCGAGCCGCGCTCGGGCTGGTCGGCCACACGCATGTCGCCGCCGCCTGGCGGGCCACCCCCCGCGGCGCGAGCGCGGTCAGGATCCGTGTCGGCGAACCGCTGGAACTCAGCGGCGGCAAGTGGCTCCTCAACCCGGGAGCGGTCGGCGCGCCCGCCCCGTCACGGCTCGGCTGGTGGGACGCCCTGGACCTCCAAGCGGCCGACGGCGCCTACTGGCTGCTCCTCGATCTCGAGCGTCGCACGGCCACGTGGCAGCGCGCGCCGTACGACCCGACCGCAGCGCGTGCCCGAGCACGCGAGCTCGGTCTCGACGACGCCAGCCCACGGCCTCGGTCGCCGCGGTCGCTCGATCGACCACCGCGTCCGCGCGCGGACTGACAGCTCCGCGCGGCTGCGATCCGGCCGTGGGGCCCAGCGCATCTACTCCGACTACCGCTCACATCGCAACCTCGCGGCGGATCGAGCGGCGCTGTCATGCCTCACGCCGCTCACCTCGACAAGACGGGCGGCGACGTTCCGCATCGGCCACCATGGAACGCAGGAGCGCAAGCGTCGCAGTCGATCGGTTCGCCGCGGCGCTCGGACTCGCGCGAGGCGGCGGCGCGCGTCGCGCCACAGTTCAGTCGCGGGTAGTCAGCGAGTCGATGGCGACGGTGATCGCGAGGATGAGCGGGACGTCCTCGCCTGCCGCGATGTCGACGCCATAGGACTCCCGCACGCGAAACCACTTCTTGGAGATCGTGGCGACCGTGTCGCCGTCGCGCTCGATCTCGTACTCGTGGTCGACGACGTTGCCGTGCGCCTTCATGTCGGCGCCGTGCTCGACGTCGATGGCGAAGCGGTCTCGGATGCCGACAAGTGCCTTGTGGACGGTCGCGGCGGTGTCGCCACCGCGCTCGATGGCGATCTTGTCGCGGATGCTGAGCTTGCGTTCCTGGATCCGGACTACCTCGTTTCCGGAGCCATCTTCGAGGACGAAGGTCTGCCGGATGCGAACCGCCCTGCCGTTGACCTTGTAGGCCCGTTCGCCCTGGTCGTTCTCGATCCAGAAGTCATCGCCGATCGACAGCAGCTTCTCGCGCATGAGAAACCGCTCGCCTCCGGGTCCATCCCTCCGATTCCGCAAGAGTGGCATGTCCCAAGGATATGACGGCCTCCCAGGCCGGCGCATCGTCCGAACCGGGTGAAGCCGAGCGCCCCGGCCGAGGTGACGCGACCGCGCGGACCGGCCGGCCACCCCACGTAGCGATCGGCGCCTCGAGTCCGTGGTTTCGGGCGCGTGAGAGTACTAGGCGCTTGGCAAGCACTCGCGCACGACCATCTCGACGGCGGCCGGCAGAACGTTCTGGAGCGGTGCGCTGAGCGCTTCGGTGAACGCCCGCACGCTTCCGACCTGCGCGCCGATCACGACGACCTCAGGCGGGTGGCTGGAGACCGCCGGGAGCGCGGCGAGGAGGCTGGACAGCCCCAGCTCGTGCAGGCTGAGCTCGCCGCCGGGCGGCTCGAGGTCGCTCGGCACGAGGCGGTGGAGGGTGCCGACCGGCGCGCCGACTCGCACGGCGTCCACGATGACCGCCTTGGCGCACCCATCGAGCTGGGGCAGCACGTCGAGGCCGGCGATCCCCGCGTCGAACAGCTCGACCGCCGGCGGCAGATCGTCGCGCCGGCGGAGCCGCCGGAACACGTGGCGGCCGAAGCCATCGTCGCCGTGCCAGGGGTTGCCGAGGCAGACGACGTGGACGGCAGCCGGCGCGCTGGTCACGCGAACGTGAACCGCC
>DATDKF010000385.1:0-6563 GCA_036520135.1 Solirubrobacteraceae bacterium | reverse complement strand
GCGCGAATCTGAGCACTCCTAGTGGCGCGCGCTTGCGTCCGCCTTGATTGGGGATAGGCTGCGATTTTCCGATCGCGCGCTGAGGGCGGCGAGCCGCAGGCCGTCGAGCGAACTCGTCGTGTACGACCTCAGGGCGGAGAGCGTGCGCCCGCGCGGACCCACGCGCGATCGCGTTGGGCGGGGTAGGCTCGCGGCCGTGAGGAGCGCGCACGGACCATGACGCGGGTCGCCGCCGCGGTCGTGCAGGCCGCTCCCGTGGCGTTCGACTTGGAAGCGACCGTCGCCAAGGTCGAGCGGCTGACGGCGGACGCTGCCGCGGGCGCGGCGGGCCTGGTGGTGTTCCCGGAGGCGTTCGTGTCGTGCTACCCGCGCGGGATCACGTTCGGCGCGACGGTCGGTGCGCGCAGCCAGGAGGGGCGTGCGTGGTTTCGGCGGTACTGGGAGTCGTCGGTCGACGTGCCCGGACTCGTGGTTGACCGGCTCGGGGCGATCGCGCGCGAGCGAAGCGTCTACCTCGTCATCGGCGTGATCGAGCGCGACGGCGGCACGCTGTATTGCACGGCGCTGTTTATCGGTCCCGATGGCGCCTTGCTCGGCAAGCACCGCAAGCTGATGCCGACCGCGGCCGAGCGGCTCGTCTGGGGCTACGGCGACGGCTCGACGCTGACGGTGCTCGACACGGCCGCCGGGCGCCTCGGTGCGGTGATCTGCTGGGAGAACTACATGCCGCTGTTGCGCATGGCGATGTATGCAAAAGGCGTCCAGATCTGGTGCGCGCCGACGGCCGATGCGCGCGACACGTGGATCGCGACGATGCGGCACATCGCTTGCGAGGGTCGCTGCTTCGTGCTGTCCGCGAACCAGTTCGCCACGCGCGGCGACTACCCGTCCGACTACCCACTGGGGGACGGTGGCGGCGACGCGAGCGACGTGCTCTGCCGCGGCGGCTCGGTGATCGTGTCGCCGCTCGGCGACGTCCTCGCCGGGCCGGCGTTCGGCGAGGAGACGGTCCTGCACGCCGAGCTCGAGCTGGACCGGATCGCCGAGGCGAAGTACGACTTCGACGTCGTCGGCCACTACGCGCGTCCCGATGTCTTCACGCTGAGCGTCGACGAGCGGCCCCGGCCGCCGGTCGTTGACCTCGGTCCCTAAGCTCGCGCACCGCGCCTGGGTGGGCGGCCGCCTTGATATGGCTGAAAGTGCTGACGCGTTGGGAGGTGAGCGGCAGTCACGGTTGTGCCGCGCCGGAGGCCTGCACCTCGTCCGGAACGAGCGTCCGGCGAGCGCTGGCGGAGACGCTCGCGCGTAGCGCGACGCGGCAAGGCTGCAATGGCCAGGCAACACTCGGCGAGCGGGGCCACGATGTCGTGGCAGTGGACTTGCCATGTGAGAGCGAGTCGGCGGGATTGTGCGACAACGTCGACCGGGCGGGCCGCGTCATCGTCCCGCCGTTCTGATCGCGCAGCGGATGTAGAACCTGCCGTGCGGGTGCGATGCTTTGCCGATGGCGGCGCAGCCCGATCATTGGTCGCGGTGGCTGCTCGAGCGGCGGGACGCGGGCGACGCGCGTGTCCGGCGCATCGCGCTCGAGCATCTCGCTCCCATCCGCGATCGCGTGCTCGCTAATGCCGGGCCACTCGACGGCGCCACGCTGCTGGACGTCGGTGCGGGCGACGGCCTGATCGGGCTAGAGGCGCTCGAGCGGGTCGGGCCTGCGGGCGTCGTGATCTTCTCGGATGTCTCGTCGGCGCTGGTCGAGCGCTGTGAGGAGGCGGTTCGTGCGCATGGATCGCTCGAGCGGGCGCGATTCGTTGTCGCCCGCGCCGAGGATTTGGACGGCATTGCCGATGGCTCGGTCGACGTCATCACGACCCGTTCGGTGCTCATCTATGTCGCGGACAAGGCCGACGCCTTCGCCGCCTTCCACCGGGCGCTCCGGCCGCGTGGGCGGATCTCGCTGTTCGAGCCGATTAACCGGCTTACGTTCCCGGAGCCGCGTGACCGTTTCTGGGGCTATGACGTCGCCGCCGTCGCAGAGCTGGCGGACAAGGTGCGGGCGGCATTCGAGGATATGCACGATCCGGCCAGCGCCACGATGACGGATTTCGACGCCGGCGATTTGGTACTCCTGGCCGAGCAGGCCGGCTTCGCGCGCATCCACTGTGATTGCCACATCGACATCGAGCCCGGGCAACCGCCCTCGGCTACAAACGTCGAAACGCTCCTTGACACGTCGCCCAACCCGCTCGCCCCCACCATCCGCGAGGCTATCGCGCAGGCGCTCACCGAGCCCGAGCGTGAGCGATTCGTCGTCCACCTCCGCCAGGCGCACGACGAGGGCCGGCAGCTCAGGCGCCTGGCCGTGGCATACCTCGCGGCCGCCAAGGCCGCCTAGTCGCCCCGGACGACCTCGCTCCTCCGGGAGCGCCCAACTGGTTCCTTGCATCCGTTCGATGCTGCCGCTTCGTTGCGAGACGAAGCGTCGTCGGCGCGGCAGGAATCGCGCCTGCTCCGGACGAGCAGGAGCAGGGAACTGGTTGCCGCCCCCGTCTGCACGTCGCGTCAGCTCAAAGTTGGACCGGGTTGCGACGATAGGCTCCGCTTCGGCACATTCACCTTGGACATCGACGGCAACAACCTCGAAGCCGTCTGCCACCGGCCGGACCAGCCGCCATCTCGGCCGCTAAGGAGGAGGGGAAGCCGCGATCGACAGCGAGCCGCACAGCACCGACGAGGACGACCAGCGCTCCGCGGCGATGTCGTTCGTGACAACGGAGCACTTTGCGCTCCAGGGCGCCCGGGCCTCGACGATCGCCGAGTCGACCGGCCGGGCAAACATGTTCCTCGCGGCGGTCTCCGGCGGCCTCGTCGCCCTCGACCTGGTCGCGACCGCGAGCAGCCTGGGGGCGGTCTTCTTCGGGTTCGGCCTGGTTCTCCTCCCGACCCTTGCTTTCGTCGGGCTTGTCACCTTCGAGCGCACGCTCCAGACCTCGATGGAAGACACGGAGTACGCGCGCCGGATCGCCCTGCTGCGCGGCTACTACTTCGAGCACGCGCCGCAGATCGCCCCGTACCTGCTGGGTCCCGCCCGCGGAGCGGCTGCACATGGAGCGTGTGCCCGGCGATCGCTGGCAGGGATACCGGACGGTCGCCGGCATGGTCGCGGTGATCACGGCGGTGCTCGCCGGCTCGACCGCGGCCCTGGCGGCGATCCTGATCTTCGATCACTCGCTGGCCGCGGCGGTGATCTCAGGGGCGGTCGTCGCGCTTCCTGTCATGATCGCGATGATCCGACGCGAGGATTCGGCCTGGCAAAGCGCCGCCGCCGAGCGGCTCAGGGCCGGCGAGGAGTGACTGGGGCGAGCTTCGCGTTGGGCCAGTCGTCGGCCGAATCACGCGGGCGGTCTGACGCATTTGGGCCGCTCCTGCCTCGCGCGACGAGCGAGCGTCTCGCAGCGTCCGGGCAGACGTCCGCTGCGGACGAACCGCGGCAGTCGCCGCTGACGCTCAGTTCGCTTCCGCATGCGCCGAGGACCAGGCGCGGAGCGGCGTTCGTGCGGTGGTGTGCGCCTAGAGAGCGCGTGTGGTCTGGCCGACCTCGATCAGGTGCCCGTCCGGATCGCGCATATAGCAGCGGATCTCGGCTCCGCGGTCCTGGGGTGGCGTGAGGAACTCGGCGCCGCGCCGGCTCCAGTCGGCGTAGACCGCCTGGATGTCGGCCACGCGGATGTTCAGGAAGCTGCTCGTCCGGTCCGGGTCGGGAGGTGTCTCGAGCGTGACCGTCGGCTTGTCCTCGGTCGGGCCGCCGCCGACGTTGATGATCACCCAGCCATTCGCGAGCGCGACGATCGACGGCTCGCCCTCCAGGACGGTCTGGCCGCCGAGCACCTCGGTGTAGAAGCGGCGCGAGCGCTCGACGTCGCCGGACACGATGAAGTGCGTGAGCACGATCCCCTCGTCGGGTGCTGGGAACTCCGCCATCGGACGCCTCCTCTGGATCGCTGGGCTGCCACATGGTTACAGTGCGCGACGCTCGGCCAGGGCCAGGGAATTGCCAGCTCCGGCCGGGTTGGGCCGACTCGCCCGGGTGACTACCGAATCGCGTCCGGGCCGAGAGCCTGCGAGGAACCGCTGGCCACGTCCGCATATGTCCGACGGCGAGAGGGCTGTCCCGTGAGGGGATCGAATCCGCCGATCCCCAATCGGGACACTCCGCCGCTTCCGCGTTCTCACGTGAGCAGGCGCGTCATCGGTCAGGACCGACGTGCTCGCTCCGGACGAGCAGTAGCCGCGGCGCGGGTCGTGATGGGTGCTCCTTCGCCTGCCAGGAGCAGCCCGGCTGCTCGAGGATCGAGTTGCGCTTGCGCGAAAGGCAGCGGCCGCCGTGATCGGCTGGCGGCTGCAGCTCCATTGCCGACGGAGCGGGCCGCCCCGGCGCCTTGGCGCACGGTCAGACGCCGTACCGGCGTCGCCGTGCGGTGATCAACCAGGAGCGCGAATCGAGGACCACGCCGCGGTCGTTGCTGTAGTGCGACATGAGCATCTCGCGGAGGCGCTCGAGGGTTTGGGTCGCCTCACGGTCACTCAGGCTCGCTAGGGCCGCGATCGTGTCCTGAAATCCGCGGACGAACGCGAGCGCGGCGTCTAGGTCGTCCCCGTAGAGGACCGGCTCGTGCACGTCCGCGAAGCGGATGCCGGCGAAGCCGGCGCCCTCGAGCAGGCGCGCGGTGGCTGCGGGATCGCCGAGCGAGAACGGGTCCGCGCCCGGCGGCGGTGACTGCCGCGCGTCGCCCAGCGCGGCGTCGATCTCCAGCGCCCATTCGTTGTCCTCGCGCCGCTGCCATACGAGCAGCACCAGGCGCGCCTCAGGACGAACGGCGGCGGCGAGGTTGGCGAACGCGGCAGCCGGATCGGAGAAGAACATCGTCCCGAAGCGGCTGATCGCCACGTCGAAGCCGGCGGGGTCGAAGCGATGGACCTGTGCGTCGCCGAGGTCGTATCGGACGTTGTCGAGCCGCTCGGCCGCCGTCACCTGACGGGCGCGCTCGATCATCCGCTCGGACACGTCGATGCCGATCACGCGGCCCGGCGCCGCGACGCGCGCCGCCTCGCGAGTGGTCAGTCCCGTTCCGCAGCCGACGTCGAGGACCGAGTCACCGGAGCTGATCCCGTATGCGGCACGAAGGTGCTCGTGGTGAGCGCGCAGCTCGGCGTCGTAGAAGTCCAGACTGGTCGCCGAGGACACCGACGCAATGCTACGACCGGCGCTGCGAGCCTCGCCTGGACGGCGGTGCGGAGTAGGGCTAGTGTCGCGTCATCGCCGTGTTCGTCGTAAGGAGGGGTGATGTCTGCACCGGCAGCCGAGCTTCGACGGGCCACCGATCTCATCGATGCCTTCAATCAGGCGGACTGGGACCGGCTCCGGGGACTCCTTGCTCCCGCCGTCCGCTACACCGAAACGGGCACGGGACGACGCGTGGAGGGCGTCGACGCGTACCTCCAGCTGTGCCAGGGCTGGAAGGAGGCGTTTTCTGATGCGGCGGGGACGGTGACGAACGCAGTCGGCGGCCAGGATGTCGCGGCGTTGGAGATCCGTTGGGACGCAACCCACACGGGTCCGCTCGACACACCTGCGGGTACGGTGCCGGCGTCCGGAAATCGGATCTCGGTCGAGGCGTCATTTTGGACGCACTACGAGGGTGACGCCATCGAGGAGATCCACCATCACCTCGACGTCCTGACCCTGCTGCAGCAGATCGGCGCACTTCCCGGCTAGCCGCGATGTACATCGAGTACGTCGCAGCCGACCTGTCCGGGAAACAGGGACGGGTCAGCTGTGGATGTCTCGTCCGGTGCGGTGGCCTAGCGGTTATGTCCCCTCAGCCAGTCGACGTACTCCGGCACGGCGCGCTCGACGTCGTACTCCGGCCGGAAGCCCGTGTCCGCCCGCAGCCGGGTGGTGTCGAGGTAGTTGTCCGGGGGCCGGTCGGGATTGCGCCCCTCCCGCAGGGTGATGTTCGCGCCCTGAACAGCGGCGTTGATCGCGGCGACGACCTCGCTGTTCCGCACCAGCCGTCCGGTCGAGACATTGTAGGTGCCGTGGTTTAGCCGCTCCGCGAGCATGAGCATCGCGATGGCCCGGCCGCAGTCCTTCACGTAGCAGAGGTCTCCGCCGTCCTCGGCGTACGCGGGCGGGCGGGGCGGGGTGAGATCGGGGCCCTCGCCCCAGACCGCCGCGCTGAGCAGGCGCGGGAGCGCGAAGAACGGCGAGTCGGGCAGGCCGAGGCGCCCCTAGATGGTGCCGATCCGCAGGCTCACCGCGTCGAACCCGGCACTGTCGCCGGTTCAGCGTGGCGAACAGCTCCGCGGTCTTCTTGAACACATGGATCTGGTGTGAACGCCGCGATTCTCGCGCCGACGTAGCGGAGCTGCGTGAGCCGGCCCGTTCGCCGATCGCGCCGGAACACCGCGAGCCCGTCGAGCCCGTACGTGTACAGGTACCGGCCGTTCGCGGTCAGCTTCGCCTCGTTGACGTCGTACACGCCGCGGGCGGGCGTGCAGTT
>DATDKF010000384.1:0-8531 GCA_036520135.1 Solirubrobacteraceae bacterium | reverse complement strand
GGGGGTCTGACCCCTGAGGGCCGTCGCGAAGGCGAGCGTCTCGCGGGCAACGCGGCGGCGGGCGGCGTCATCCGCCATCTCGACGTCGGTCACGAGCGTGGGGAGGGACTCCGCGCGCTCGTCCGCCACGAGGCCGTCGAGTAGGTCGTCGTAGTGCGCCGCGATCCCTTCCGAGCTGAGCGGGTGGCCGGCCCAGGCGAGGAACGCGTCGGTCGGGCCCTTGAGCACGGCGCCGCGCACCAGCGGCGAGACCGCGACGACCGGGGCCGCCGCGGCGCGGAGGGCGTCGCGCATCCCCGGCACCGCGAGGATCGGCCCGATCGAGATCACCGGGTTCGAGGGCCCGATCACGATCACGCGGGCGCTCGCGATCGCCGCGAGAACGGCGGGAGTCGGCTGGGCGGCCTCGATCCCGTGCAGCGCCACGTCCTCGACCGGGCCGGCGGCGCGCTCGCGGATCATGAACTCCTGGAAGCCGTGCCAGCCGGCGGCGTTGCGGACTCGCGTGCGGACCGGCTCGTCGCACATCGGCAGCACGGGGGCGGTCACGCCGAGCGCCCGTCGCGCCTCGTCGATCGCCTCGGTCAGCGTCGCGCCCTCGCGCAGCCGGCGGGCGCGGCGCACGCACAGCGCGAGGTCGCGGTCGCCGAGGTTGAACCAGACGTCGTCGCCGAGCTCGCGCAGGCCGTCCATGACTCCGAAGGTGTCGCCGGCCAGGCCCCAGCCGCGCTCGTCGATCCGGCCGGCGAGCCAGAACGTCACGAGGTCGGGGTCGGGGGAGACGTAGCCCCCGTGGATCTCGATGTCGTCGCCGGTGTTGGCGATCACCACCAGGTCGTCCTCCGCCTGGAGGCCGCGGGCGAGCTTGGCGCCGCCGGTCCCGCCCGCGAGTAGGACTACCACGGGCGGTCGGTCAGCCCGGTCAGGCGGATGCCCGCGTGCGTCTTGTAACGGGCGTTGACGCCGATGAGGAGCGCGGTGAGCGACTCGGCGATGCGCGCCATCTCCAGCCGCCCGGCGTCAACGCAGCGCAGCCCCGGCACGAGCTCGATCAGCGCGGCCGCGCGGGCCTTGTCGGCGCGGCGGTCGCCGCAGACGAGCACGTCCTCGTCGAGCGTCGCGTCGAGGTCCTTGAGCGCGGGTGCGTTGACGGTGTGCAGCGCAGCCACGACGCGCACGCCGTCCGGCACCATCTCGGCCGCCTGCTGGGCGGCCGAGCCCTGCCAGACGCCGAGCGTGCGGGTCGCCTTGCCGGACACCGCGGCAGCGAGCGGCACGGTGGCGTCGACGACAAGCTGGCCCTCGCGCAGGTGGTTCTTGAGGTTCGTCAGCGTCTCGGACTGGCTGCGGAACGGCACGCATAGGAACACGACCTCGCTCGCCGCCGCGGCGGGGCCGTTCTCGAGCCCTTCGACGGTCGGGTCAGGCGCCTTCTCGCGCACGCGGGCGGCGGCCTCGGCGGCGCGTGCGGCGTCGCGCGACCCGATCACGACCGGCACCCCGGCCGCGGCGAGCCGCAGGGCGAGGCCCGACCCGAGCGCCCCCGACCCGCCGATTACCGTCACCTGATCCGGCATCGCGCCGCAGGCTACCTGTGCCCGCCGACGAAGTCGGCTGGGTATACGCTGCGCGGCCATGCGGCTGGAGGGTCGGATCGCGCTCGTCACCGGTGGCGCGTCGGGCATCGGCGCGGCGACGGCGCGCCGGCTCGCCGCCGAGGGCGCACGGGTGGCGGTCGCCGACCTCGATGAGGCCGGCGCGCGCGAGGTTGCCGGCGAGATCGACGGGCTGGCGCTGCGGATGGACGTGGCCGACGCCGAGTCGGCCCGCGGTGGCGTCGAGGAGGCCGAGACCACGCTCGGCCCGCTCGACGTGCTGGTCAACAACGCCGGGACCGATCGCTTCGCGTTCTTCGTGCACACCGACGAGGCGCTGTGGGACTTCGTCCTGGGTGTCAACCTGCGCGGCACGATCGCGGTCACCCACGCGGCGCTCGACGGCATGCAGCGCCGGGGCCGCGGCGCGATCGTCAACGTCGCGTCCGAGGCCGGCCGCGTGGGCTCCCAGGGGTCGGTCGTCTACTCGGCCGCCAAGGCGGGCGTGATCGGCTTCACCCGCGCGGTGGCGCGCGAGTCGTCGCGGTTCGGCGTGCGTGTCAACGCGGTCGCGCCGGGGCCGATCGATACGCCGCTGCTCAACGCCGCCCCGGAGGAGCTGGGCGAGATCGGCGAGCGCCTGCGGGCGGGCATGATCGCGGCCACGAGCATGCGCAGGATCGGCCAGCCCGAGGAGGTCGCGGCCACGATCGCCTTCCTCGCCTCCGACGACGCCTCGTTCGTCACCGGCCAGACGATCAACGTCTCCGGCGGGCTCTCGATGGCCTGAACCTAAGATCTTCAGGGTGAAGGTTGCGATCCGCGAAGTCGGGCCCCGGGACGGGTTCCAGAACGAGCCCGAGGTGGTGCCGACCGACGAGAAGGTGCGGCTGATCGAGCTGCTCGCCGCTTCGGGGCTGAGGCGGCTCGAGGTGACGAGCTTCGTGCGGGCCGACGTGATCCCGCAGCTCGCCGACGGCGCCGAGGTGCTGGCGCGGATCTCGGTGCCGGACGACGTGTCGCTGTCGGTGCTGATCCCGAACGAGCGCGGGCTCGACAACGCGCTGGCGCTGCGCGAGCGCTTCCACGAGATCAACGTGTTCCTGTCGGCGACCGAGTCGCACAACCGGGCGAACGTGAACCGGTCGATCGAGGAGTCGCTGACCGGGCTCGAGCGGGTGCTCGGCCGCGCGCGCGCCGATCGGCTGCGCTGCGAGGGCGTGATCTCGGTCGCCTTTGGCTGCCCCTACGAGGGCCACGTGCCGCCGCAGCGGGTCTTCGCGATCGCGCGCCGGCTGATCGACGCCGGGGCGCAGGAGATCGGGTTCGGCGACACGACCGGCATGGCCAACCCCGCCCAGGTGCGTGAGTTCTTCCCGGCCGCGCGCGCGGCGCTCGGCGATGGAGTCGAGCTCACCGCGCACTTCCACAACACGCGCGGGCAGGGGCTCGCGAACGTGCTGGCGGCGCTCGACGCCGGGGTGGGCAGCTTCGAGTCGAGCTTCGGCGAGCTGGGCGGCTGCCCGGTTCCGCGCGGCGCGACCGGCAACATCGCGACCGAGGACCTCGTGTCGATGCTGCACGAGATGGGCGTCGAGACCGGCGTCTCGCTCGAGCGGCTGCTCGAGGCCGCGGCCGCCGCGCAGCAGGTGCTCGGCCGGCCGCTCGGCTCGCACGTGCTCATCGCCGGGCCGGTGGTGTGGAACTCTCCGAGCTGACGACGCTCCGGCTCGGCGGTCCGGCCGGCGCGCTCGTGGACGCGCGCTCGGAGGCCGAGCTGGTCGAGGCGGCGCGCGGCGCCGCACTGGTCCTGGCCGGCGGCTCGAACGTGGTCGTCGCCGACAACGGCGTGCCGGGCACGGTCGTGCGCGTGCTCACGCGGGGCGTAGAGCGCGACGGCGCGCGGCTGACCGTCGCCGCGGGTGAGGACTGGGACGCGCTGGTGGCGACCTGCGTCGCCGAGGGGCTGCAGGGGTTCGAGTGCCTGTCGGGGATCCCCGGGACCGTCGGCGCGACGCCGATCCAGAACGTCGGCGCCTACGGGCAGGAGGTCGCCGAGACCGTCGAGTCGGTGCGCGTGCTCGACCGCGCCACCGGCCGGGTGGAGGACATGAGCGCCGCCGACTGCGGGTTCGTCTACCGCGGCAGCGTCTTCAAGTACCACGACCGGCGGGTGGTGCTCTCGGTCACGTTCGTCCTGCGCGAGGGGGCGATGTCCGGCCCGCTGCGCTACGCCGATCTGGCGCGGGCGCTCGACGTGCCGATCGGCGGGAGTGCGCCACTGGCCGAGGTGCGCGACGCCGTGCTCACCCTCCGGCGCCGCAAGGGCATGGTCATCGACCCCGCGGATCCCGACTCGGTCAGCGCCGGCTCGTTCTTCACCAACCCGGTGCTGGAGACGGCGCCTGCGGGCGCGCCGGCGTGGCCGGAGCCGGACGGCCGCGTCAAGGCGTCGGCCGCGTGGCTGATCGAGCAGGCCGGGTTCCACCGCGGCTACGGCAACGGCCGCATCGGGATCTCGACCAAGCACACGCTGGCGCTGGTGAACCGCGGCGGCGGCACGACCGCCGAGCTGATGGCGCTCGCGCGCGAGATCGCCGGCGCCGTGCGCGAGCGGTTCGGGATCGAGCTGCACCCGGAGCCGGTGCTCGTCGGGCATGCGTGGTGAGCTCGCGCGCCTCGCCGGCGCGGAGCGCGGTCACTTCGCGTTCCCGTCGGGCTTCCACGGAGACCTGTGGCTGGAGCTCGACGCGCTGTTCGCCCGGCCGGCGGCGGTGGCGCCGTTCGCGGCGGAGCTCGCCCGCCGCGTCGCGCGGCACGAGCCGGAGGTCGTCTGCGGGCCGATGACCGGCGGCGCGCTGCTCGCGCAGATGGTCGCCGCCGAGCTGGGCGCCGAGCTGTCGTGGTCCGGGCTGCCCGGCTACGCGATCCCCGCAGCGCTCCGCGGCCGCCTGCGCGGCCGGCAGGTCGCGGTTGTCGACGACGCGATCAACGCCGGCTCGGCGACGAGCGCCACGATCGCGGCGCTGCGCGCGTGCGGCGCCGACGTCGTCGCGGTCGGGGCGCTGATGCTGCTCGGCGGCGGCTACGACCCGGGCGTGCCGATCGAGCACCTCGAGACGGTCGCGAGCGGGCTGTGGCCCGCAGACGCATGCCCGCTCTGCGCCCGCGGCGTGCCGATCAACGCCCGCTGAACTCCGGCGCGCGCTTCTCCCGGAACGCGGCTGCGCCCTCGGCGAAGTCGGCGGTCGCCGCGCAGCGCTCCTGCATTGTCACCTCGAGCTCGAGCGTGGCCGCGAGCGCCGGGCGCGCCGACGCATCCATCACCCGCTTCGCCAGCCCCACCGCCACCGGGGCGCAGGCCAGCAGCTCGTCGACGAGATCCGACACCGCGGCGTCCAGCCCGTCCGCGGCGGCGACGCGGTTGGCGAGGCCGATGCGCTCGGCCTCGGCGCCGTCGATCAGCTTGCCGGTCATGATCAGCTCCTTCGCGCGGCCGAGGCCGACGACCGCGGGCAGCCGCGACGAGCCCCCGACGTCCGGGATCAGGCCGATCCGCGTTTCCGGCATGCCGATCACCGCGTCCTCCGCGACGACGCGCAGGTCGCAGGCAAGCGCCAGCTCGAGCGCGCCGCCGATGCAGGCGCCGTGGATCGCGCAGACCGTCGGCTTGGTCATCTCCTCGGCGAGGTTCCACGCGTCGATGCACGCGCGCCGGAACGCCCGCAGGTTCTCCGGCGCCGCGGCCAGCGCGGCCAGCGAGCCGAGGTCCATGCCGGAGGAGAACATCGGCCCCGCGCCGCGCAGCACGACGCAGTGGACGGCGGTGTCGGCGGCGGCCGCCCGCAGCGCCTCGCCGGTCGCCGTGACGAGCTCGCCGTTGAACGCGTTGCGCTTCTCCGGCCGGTTCAGGATCACGTGCCGGACGGGCCCGTGGTCTTCGGTGCGTACGAGGGTCATGCCAGGCACCCTACGCGGGTAGGTTCCGTCGCATGCTGCATCGGCTACTGCCTCCGGGCAACCGCGCACCCGTCCGCACGATCGCCGCGATCGCCGCGCTCGACCCCGTCGGCAAGGCGCTGGGCAAGGCTGTCCGCTCCGTCGTCAAGCCGCGCGCCGTCAAGGAGGCGCTGAGCGGGAGCTGGCTCGGCCACCCGCTGCACCCCGTGCTCACCGACGTGACGATCGGGTCGTTCACGAGCGCCGTGCTGCTCGACTGGCTCGGCGGGCGCGAGAGCCGGCCCGCCGCGCGGCGGCTGCTCGGCATCGGCCTTCTCAGCGCCGCGCCGGTGGTCGCGTCGGGCGCCTCGGACTGGGCCGACAGCGAGGTGGCGAGCGACGCGGCGCGGCGCATCGGGCTCGTCCACGCGACCGGCAACGCCGTCGCCACGTCGCTGTTCGCCGCCTCGTACGCGGCGCGCCGCCGCGGCGCGGACGGGCGGGCGCTCGCGCTCGCCGGCAGCGCGACGCTCACCGCCGGCGCCTACCTCGGTGGGCACCTGTCGTTCGCGGAAGGCGTCGGCGTCGACCACACCGTGTTCGAGGACGCGCCGGAGGACTGGGCCGACGTGCTCGCCGACGGCGAGCTGGCCGAGGGGCAGATGCGCTGCGTCGACGTCGAGGGCACGATGGTGATGGTGGCCCGCAGCGGCGGCGACCTGTTCGCGCTCTCCGACAGCTGCTCGCATCGCGGCGGTCCGCTGCACGAGGGCGAGATCGCGGACGGCACCGTCGTGTGCCCGTGGCACGCCAGCGTGTTCGACCTGCGCGACGGCGCGCTGATCCACGGCCCGGCCGCCTATCCGCAGCCGGCGTGGGACACCCGCGTGCGTGCGGGGCGCATCGAAGTGCGCCGTCGATAGCGTTCGCGCCCGTGTCGCTGCAAGAGCTCCTGCGCCCGCCACCCCACCGGGGGCCGCTGATCGCCGCCGGCGCCGTCGTGCTCGCCGTCGGCCTCGCGACCGCCGAGCTGCGGCTCATCGACACGATCTCGCCGTTCGCCCACCTCCTGATCACCGCGGCGCCGGCCGCGCTGACGCTCGCGCTCGGGCTGCAGGCCCCGAACGAGGGCGGCCGCCCGCCGGCCTACCAGTCCGTGCTCCTGGTCACCGGCCTGCTGCTCTTGTACCCGGCGCTGCTGCGGCTCGCCGACGTCCTCGGCGCCGAGCTGACCGACGGGTTTCCGGCCGGGGAGCTGACGTGGGTCTCGCTGCTCGCGATGGGCGCCGCGCTCTACGCGGGCGTGCGCCGCCGGTCGAGCATCTGCGTGCTGATCGCGGCGATCGCCGGGACGATCGCGCTGCTCAGCGGCTGGGAGTGGATCTTCGAGAACGGCACATTCACGGCGTCGCGCTGGCTGCTGCTGGTCGTCGCGGTCGCGCTGGTGCTGATCGCGCTCGGACTGCGCGCCGGCTGGCCGCGCCACTCGGAGCTGCTGATCGACGGCGCTGGCCTGGCGATCCTGGCGATCGGCCTGCAGTCGATCGCGAGCTTCTTCATCCGCAGCCTGAGCCTGTTCGCCGCGCCGTCCGGCCCGCTGCTGCCGGGGTTCTGGGAGCTCGTCCTGCTCGCCGCGGGCTGCGGCGCCGTCGCGTACGGCGCGCTCGACCGCTCGCCCGGGCCGGCCTGGCTCGGCGCGGCCATCCTCGCCGTGTTCGTCGTCGCCGCCGGCACGTTCAGCGGCGAGTCGCTGTACTGGTGGCCGCTGCTCCTGCTCGCCCTCGGCGCGGGCGCGATGGCCGCTGGGCTGCGCCCGCGCCAGCCGCTGCCGCCCGAGCCCGACGCCTACCGGGCCGGCGACGCCCCACTCGCCTCGCGCAGCGTCGACGACGACATCGTGCTGCGCGTGCGCGACGACTCGCCGCCGGAGCGGTAGGGCCGGCTCGCCGGCCGTGCGGCAGCGCCGGCGAACGTCAACTGCGGCTGGGTAGGGGAGCGGCGAACTGGCGCGTTGCCGCTCCTCCGCAACCGCCTGGCGAGTTGACCTTCGCTATGCAGGTCAACTCGCCAGGGACGCGGCGAACTGGCGCGTTGCCGCTCGTCCGCCGAGCCCGTGGCGCTTTGACGGCAACATGCGCCGTCAAGGCGCCATGGACCGATCGCGGCGCCGGCGTCCCCGCCTCCATTACCCAGCCGAAGTTCGTCTGAGCCCGCGTGTACTAGCGTCTCAAGCCGATGACCGACGCCCAGCACGTCGCCGACGCGTTCGACCGCGCCTACGCGGGCGGACCCGACCGCCACAAGGAGAAGTCCGCCCAGCAGGGCAAGCTGCCGGTCCGCGAGCGGGTGCAGCGGCTGCTCGACGAGGCGTCGTTCTCCGAGGACGCGCTGCTCGCCAACTGGGAGGCCGAGGGGCTCGGTGCCGACGGCGTCGTCACCGGGCTCGGCACGATCGGCGGCCGGACCGTCGCGCTGATGGCCAACGACCCGACGGTCAAGGCCGGCTCGTGGGGCCCGAAGACCGTCGAGAAGATCCTGCGCATCCAGGAGGCCGCGCTCGCGCACCGGGTGCCGATGGTCTACCTCGTCGACAGCGCCGGCGCCCGCATCACCGAGCAGGTGCAGATGTTCCCCGGGCGCCGCCACGCCGGCCGGATCTTCTTCAACGAGGTCCGGCTCTCCGGCGCCGTCCCGCAGGTCTGCGTGCTGTTCGGCCCGAGCGCCGCCGGCGGCGCCTACATCCCGGCGTTCTGCGACGTCGTGATCATGCGCGACGGGAACGCCTCGATGTATCTCGGCTCGCCGCGGATGGCCGAGATGGTCATCGGCGAGCACGTGTCGCTGGAGGAGATGGGCGGCGCGAAGATGCACACCGGGCTGTCCGGCTGCGGGCACTTCCTCGTCAAGACCGACGAGGAGGGCATCGACCTCGCCAAGCGCTACCTGTCGTACTTCCCGGGCTCGTGCGACGAGGAGCCGCCCGCCGCGCCACCGGCC
>DATDKF010000383.1:0-18334 GCA_036520135.1 Solirubrobacteraceae bacterium | reverse complement strand
ACACCGTGTACCTGCGCGGCGGCTCGCTGCCGGAGATGTTCCGCACCGTGTATATGCCGGTGTTCCCGTGGGAGCTCGCCACCGCGTCGCTCACCGCGATGGCGGTCTACGGGTTCGAGGTCTACGGCGCAGGCGTCATCGGCCTGTTCGCGCTCGCGCTCGCCGTCTGCCAACTGCTGCTGCGGTCGCTCCTGCAGGGGCAGGAGCACGGCGAGGAGGTCTTGCGCCGCAGCGATCAGCTCGACGTCCGCCATGAGGGGATGGTCGGGCTGCTGCTCGAGACGCTCGCGCTGCGCGACCCGAGCGCCGCGCGGCACGCGGCGGCGGTCGCGCACTACTCGCGCCAGCTCGCGCGCTCGGCCGGGCTGGGCGAGCACGAGCAGGCGGTCGCGCACACCGCGGGGCTGCTGCACGACCTCGGCAAGGAGGCGCTGCCCGACCATATCCTGCTGGGTCGCAGCGAGCTGCACGCGGCCGAGCGGCGGCTGGTCGAGCGCCATCCGGCCGACGGCGCGCGCCTGCTGCTGCGCGTCGAGGGCCTCGGCGAGGTCGCGCACGCGGTGCTCGCGCACCACGAGCGGATCGACGGCCACGGCTACCCCGACGGCCTCGCCGGCGAGGACATCCCGATCACTGCAAGGATCCTTGCAATCGCCGAGGTCTACGACGTCCTCACCGCGCCCGACTCGTACAAGGTCCCACTGACCGCCGCCGAGGCCGAGGACGAGCTGCGCCGGGTCGCCGGCAGCCAGCTCGACGGCCGCCTCGTGTGGCTGTTCGTCACGCAGGTGCTGCGCGGCGCCGTCGTCGACGTGTCCGGCCGCACGGCCGATCTCGAGACCGAGCTGCAGGTCCAGCGCCGCATGCGCGGCATGCTCGACCAACCGCTCGTCCTGGGACCCCCTACCGCATAGCGGGCCGAACCCCCCACGCGTAGGGGACAGTCCCCCTGCCGTGGCGCCTCGAAGCGCCGCTACAGGGGGGACTGTCCCCTCAATCAACCAATTTATTGGTCATCCAGCGGATCGCGAGCCGCCAGGTGAGCACGCCGAAGCCGACGAGGAAGGCCAGGCGCGCGAGGTCCTCCCACCCGTCGAAGCCGAATGCCGCGCCGCGGACGAGCTCGACCAGGTGGTGCAGCGGGTTGACCTCCCCGAGGACCTGCGCCCATTCGGGTAGCTGGTCGAGCGGGAAGAACGTGCCGGCGACAAGGAACAGCGGCGTGAGCACCGCGCTGATCACGTAGTTGAAGTTCTCGATCGAGCTCGCCTTGCCGGCGATGCAGATCCCGAAGCAAGCCCAGCCGAAGCCGGCGACGACGCCGAAGAACGGGACCAGCAGCATCCCCCAGGCGGGATCGAGCCCGAAGATGATCGCGACGAGCATCGGCACGCAGCCATAGGTCCCGGCGCGAGCGGCGATCCACAGCGCCTCGGCGGTGACGAGCTCCTCGGTGTCGACCGGCGCGGCGAGGATCGCGTCGTAGGTGCGCTGGAACTGGTACTTGATGAACGTCCCGAACATCGCCGCGAACGCCGACGAGAACAGCACCGCGGTCGCCACGGTGCCGGTGCCGACGAACTCCACGTAGCGATAACCGCCGATCGTCGAGATCAGCGAGCCGAAACCGAAGCCGAACGCCAGCAGGTAGATCGTCGGCTCGACGGTCGCGGAGAACGTGGTCGAGCGCCAGTAGGACGAGAAGTTGATGACCTCGCGCACGAGCACGCCGAGGAGCGCGGGGCGCTCCAGCCGGCCCAATCGCGTGGGGCGAACGGCGGGCGCGGCCACTAGGAGATCTCCTCGCCGGTCAGCAGCACGAAGACGTCCTCGAGGTTCGCCGGGCGGCGCTCGCCGTCCAGCTCGGGCAGGTGGCCATTGACGTCGGCCAGCCGCAGGAGCGACACCGACGTGCCGGTCCGGCGCGTGCGCAGGCCCGCCGCCGCGGCGATCCCCTCGACCTCGCGCAGCCGCGCCTGCGGCCCGTAGACCTCCAGCGCCTCCGCGCCGGCGTGCTCGGTCACGAGCACGTGCGGCGGCCCCTCGGCGACCGCCTTGCCGTGCGACATGATCGTCACCCGGTCGGCCAGCCGCTCGGCCTCCTCGATGTAATGGGTCGACATCAGGATCGAAACGCCCTCGGCGCGCAGCTGGTCGATCAGCGCCCACAGCTCCTGGCGCACCTGCGGATCGAGCCCGACGGTCGGCTCGTCGAGCAGGACCAGCCGCGGCCGGTGCACGAGCGCGCGGGCGATCAGCAGCCGGCGGCGCATGCCGCCCGACAGCTTGTCGACGCGCGTGTCGCGCCGGTCGCCGAGGTTCGCCATCGCCAGCGCGCGCTCGACGGCCTCCCTGCGCTCGCGGCGGCCGATCCGGTAAAGGAACGCGAAGACGACGAGGTTCTGCTCGACCGTGAGCGTCGTGTCGAGGTTGTCGAGCTGCGGCACGACGCCGCACTGGGCGCGCGCCGCCTTCGACTGCTCCGGCAGCGTCAGGCCGAGGACCTCGATCTCGCCCTCGTCCGCGATCGCTTGCGCGGTCAGCATCTTCATCGTCGTCGACTTCCCCGCCCCGTTGGGACCGAGCAGGCCGATGCACGTGCCCTCTGGGACCTCGAGGTCGAGCCCGCCGACCGCGGTTATCGCGCCATAGCGCTTGACGACGCCGCGCAGGCGGATCGCGAGGGGAGGAGCCGACACTCCCCAGACGCTACCGGCCGCCTCAAGCGGCGTCTTGGACGGATGCGCTCGGCGCGATGTTGTGGTTGAGGCGGAACACGTTGTCCGGATCCCAGCGGTCCTTGACCTCGACCAGGCGCGCGTAGCGCTCGGCGCCGTACGCGTGGCGGACGCCCTCGGCGTCGCCGGCGTCGGCGATGAAGTTCGGGAACCCGGCCGGGCGCGCCCAGGGGGACAGCGCGTCGGTGAACGCACGCACCCAGGTGCGGTTGACGGTGTCGCGCTCGGGCTCGAGCCACGACGCCAGGACCTGCATGCCCCAGTCGGCGTCGCGGTGGCCGAGCGCCGTGTCCATCGCGCCGACGCGGCCGTAGGCGCCGCCCAGCGGCTGGAGCAGGACGGCCGACGCCTGGGACGGAGCGACGTCTGCGGCCGCGACGATCGTGTCGATCGCCGCGTCCGCCAGCTCGTCGATGAAGCTGAAGCGGTAGTACGCGCGCAGCGACTCGACGCCCTCCGGCGGGTCGAGCATCGTCTGCACCGCGGCGTAGGGCATCGGCTGCACCGCGTCGACCATCGGGTCGAGCGCGCGCAGCGGCGCGATGTGCTCGGCACCGCGGTCGGGCGTGCCCGCGTAGACCACGAGCACGCCGACCGCGGGCCGCCCCTGCAACTCGGGCGGGACCATCGGCAGCGGCGGCGCCGTCATCAGCGCCAGGCCGCCGCACAGGGCGTCGGGGGCGTCGCGCATCAGGTCGCGGTAGGCGCGCAGCACCTCGCCCGCGCGCTCGCGCGGCCACAGCATCATCCCGCCGAGCACGATCGGGCCGACGGGGCGCAGCGCGAACTCGAACTCGACGACGATGCCGAAGTTGCCGCCGCCCCCGCGCAGGCCCCAGAAGAGGTCGCTGTTCTCGGTCGCCGACGCGGTGACGATGTGGCCGTCGGCGGTGAGCACGCGCGCGGCGCGCAGGTTGTCGGCCGCCAGGCCCATCTTGCGCTCGAGCCAGCCGCTGCCCGAGCCGAGCGTGAAGCCGGCAACGCCGGTCGACGACGCGCGGCCGCCGGTGACCGCGAGGCCGTGCTCCTGCGTGGCGGCGTCGAGCTCGCCCCACAGCACGCCGGGCTGGACCCAGGCGATCCGCCGCGCGGGGTCGATGTGGATCGCCTTCAGCGGGCGGAGGTCGATGAGGATGCCGCCGTCGGTGGTCCCGAAGCCGGGCGACGCGTGCCCGCCGGCCCGCACCGCGACCTCGAGGTCCTGGTCGCGAGCGTACGCGAGCGCCGCGGCGACGTCGGGGATCGACTCGCAGACGGCGATCAGTGCCGGGCGCCGGTCGATCATCCCGTTGTGGACGCGGCGGGCGGCGTCGTAGCCCTCGTCGTCGGGGGTGATGAGGGTGCCGGAGAAGCGCGCGATCGCGGGAGCGGAGGGAGGCAGGAGGAGCGACATGGCCGCATCGTCGCCGCGCGGCGGTCGCGCTCGCATCGGGGGAGTCCCTAGTCCGGGCGAACTTCGGCTGGGTAAGGGAGGCGAGGGAATCGGCCTCGCGGTCGGTCCCTGGCGACTTTGCCTGACATACGCACGCAAAGTCGCCAAGCGGTGCCGTCTGGCGCTTTTTCCGCGCATATCGCGGTAAACGCGCCAGGGACCACCGACGCGGCCGATCCCCCACCTCGCTTACCCAGCCGGTATTGACGTTCAGGCCGCCCGCAACGCCGCGGGCGCGGCAGCGGCCGCCAGCAGCGCCTCGAACAGCGCCCGATGGCGCGGCTGCCCCACGAGGCCCTCGGCGTGCCACTGCACGCCGAGCACGAACCGCGACCCCGGCGCCTCGACGGCCTCGATCGTGCCGTCGGCGGCGTGGGCGACGGCGCGCAGGCCGCGGCCGAGGACGTCGACGGCCTGGTGGTGGAACGAGTTCACGCGCAGCGGCCGCGTGCCGACGAGCTGCGCCAGCCGCGTGCCGGCCTCGACGTGCACGGAGTGCGTCGTAGCGGTCGCGGGCTCGGTCTGGCGGTGCGCCGGGACGTGCTGGTGCAGCGAGCCGCCGCGGGCGACGTTGAGCGCCTGGGCGCCGCGGCAGATCCCGAGCAGCGGGACGCCGCTCGCGTCCGCGGCGCGCGCCAGCGCGAGCTCGAACGCGTCGAGGTCGGGCTCGGTCGGGCCCAGCTCGGCGTGGCGCTCGAGCGCGCCGTAAGCGTCGGGATCGAGGTCCGGGCCGCCGGACAGGCAGACGCCGTCGAGCCGCTCGAGCAAGGCCTCGGCGTCACCGAGCGGCGGCAGCACGACCGGCATGCCGCCGGCGGCCTCGATCGCCTTCAGGTACGTCATCCCGAGCGCCATCTCGGCGTGCGGCGGCTCGCCGTGGCGACGCAGCGTGCCGGCGCTGCTGGAGCGCAGCTCCGAAGTGGTCACGCCGATCAACGGCCGCATATCCCATTTATCGCCCACAGCAGGCGATTCCTGGAATGGACAACCGGACAGGATTTCGGCCCACCGGCTTCTACATGGGGGCGATCTATCCTCAACCGCCGATGTCGAGCCAATACATCTTCACGATGTACAAGCTGTCCCGCACGCACCCGCCCGACAAGCAGGTGCTCAAGGACATCTCGCTGAGCTTCCTGCCGGGCGCCAAGATCGGCGTGCTGGGCCTCAACGGCGCCGGCAAGTCGACCCTGCTGCGGATCATGGCCGGCAAGGACACCGAGTTCCGCGGCGAGGCGCAGCTCGCCCCGGGCGCGACCGTCGGACTGCTCGAGCAGGAGCCGCACCTCGACGAGTCCAAGGATGTGCGCGGCAACGTCGAGGACGGCGTGGCCGAGCTGCGCGGCCTGCTCGACCGCTTCAACGAGCTGGCCGCCAACTACTCCGACGAGACCGCCGACGAGTTCGCGCGCCTGCAGGAGCGGATCGACGCCGCGGACGCCTGGAACCTCGACGTCCAGCTCGACCAGGCGATGGACGCGCTGCGGCTGCCGCCCGGCGACGCCGATCCCGCCAAGCTCTCCGGCGGCGAGCGCCGCCGCGTCGCGCTCTGCCGGCTGCTGCTCAGCGCGCCCGACCTGCTGCTGCTCGACGAGCCGACCAACCACCTCGACGCCGAGTCGGTCGCGTGGCTGGAGAAGCACCTGGAGGAGTACGGCGGCACCGTCGTGGCGGTCACCCACGATCGCTACTTCCTCGACAACGTGGCGGGCTGGATCCTCGAGCTCGACCGCGGCCACGGCATCCCGTTCAAGGGCAACTACTCGAGCTGGCTCGAGCAGAAGCAGGCGCGCCTGGAGGTCGAGGAGAAGCAGGAGTCCGCGCGCCGGCGCACGATCGCCCGCGAGCTCGAGTGGGTGCGCACCAACCCCAAGGGCCGGCGCGCCAAGTCCAAGGCCCGCCTGGCCAACTACGAGCGCCTGCTCGCCGAGGAGCGCAACGTTAAGCTCGACTCGGTGCAGATCCACATCCCGGCCGGCCAGCGGCTCGGCGGCCAGGTGATCGAGGCCGACAGCCTGCGCAAGGGCTTCGGCGACCGCCTGCTGATCGAGGATCTGTCGTTCTCGCTGCCGCCCGCGGGCATTGTCGGCGTGATCGGCGCCAACGGCGCCGGCAAGACCACGCTGTTCCGCATGATCGTCGGCGAGGAGAAGTCCGACAGCGGGACGATCGCCCTCGGCGACACCGTCGACCTCGCGTACGTCGACCAGTCGCGCGACGCGCTGGCGCCGGACAAGTCGGTCTGGGAGGAGATCTCCGAGGGCTACGACAACATCAAGGTCGGCGACCGCGAGATGAACTCGCGCGCCTACGTGGCCGGCTTCAACTTCAAGGGGTCCGACCAGCAGAAGAAGGTCGGCGCGCTGTCCGGCGGCGAGCGCAACCGCGTGCACCTGGCCAAGCTGCTGCGCCGCGGAGGCAACGTGCTGCTGCTCGACGAGCCGACCAACGACCTCGACGTCGACACGCTGCGCGCGCTCGAGGAGGCGCTGCTGGCGTTCCCGGGCTGCGCGGTGATCATCTCCCACGATCGCTGGTTCCTCGACCGCGTGGCAACGCACGTGCTCGCCTTCGAGGGCGACTCGCAGGTGCACTGGTTCGAGGGCAACTTCGAGGCCTATGAGGAATGGCGCCACGAGCAGCTCGGCGCCGAGGCCGACCGCCCGCACCGCATCACCTACAAGAAGCTGACCCGCGCGTGAGCGCGGCCTGCGTCCGGCTCTTCACCGACCCCGCCTGCCCGCCGTCCCCCGAGTGGACGCGGCTGCGGTCAGCCTACGGCGACCGGGTCGCCTGGGAGGTGCGGATGGTCGTGCTGCGCGAGCGGCGGCTGCGGCCGTGGCCGCACGAGCCGGGGACCGACGCGACGATCCACGCGTGCCGCGCGGTGGTCGCCGCCGGCCTGCGCTGGCCCGACCGCCAGCAGGCGCTCCTGGGCGCACTGCAGGCCCTGTCGGCGGCCGGCGAGCCGCTCGACGACTCGGACACGCTCGAGATCGCCGCCGCGCAGGCCGGCCTGCCGGTCGCCGAGCTCGCGGCCTACTGCGCCGCGCCGGAGGTCGAGGCCGCCCTGCGCGCGGACATGGCGGCCGCGCGCGGGCGGGACTGCCCGTCGATCGAGGTCGTCGGCGACCTCCCGGGCTAGTCCTTCTTGGTTGCCGGAACGCTTGAAGTTGTGACGAGTTTCATGCGGCGAGTCGGGCGTCGTGGGTGTAGTTGTTGACGGCCGTTTCGAGCGTGGTGAGCGCGCGGCGGACTTCGGGTGGGGCGGGCGGCTTGTCGGCGTCTAGCAATGGCCGCAGCAGGCGGTCTTGGAGCTTGCTGTAGAAGACGGCGACGCGGATGCCGTCGGGCGTGAGCAGGTAGGTGTTGCTGCGAGGGAGCCGCTCGATGAGGCCGTGCAGGCGTAGGCGACGCAGGTCGTAGCTCATCTTGCTGGCGCTGTATGGCTGGCCGAGGAGTCCGGCGACGTGCCCGCGAAGGCTTTTGTTGGTGAAGCCGGTGACGGCGTGCAGCAGGATGTGCAGGGCGCCGGCCAGAGCCATGGCGCGTGAATCCCCGAAGCGCAGCGCTCCGGTTCGATGGCCCTCTCGGTGGTAGGGCTGGTGGATGCGCTCAAACAGCGCAGAGCCGATGGCACAGCTCTGACCGGCCCGCTCGATGATAAGCAGCCGGTCGTTGACGGCGCGGGCCTTGGCGATCAGTTCGGGGAGGTGCTCCAAGCGCCGGCCGACACCGAGGTCGTCGGGTTTGTTGATGACGGCCTCGATCCGCAGCGCGCGTGCGTCCTTGAGGTATTGCTTGATGCGGGAGTGCTTGTAGGAGAAGTCGATCTTGACGTCGGTACCGGGATCGAAGACGCGGGTGCGCGATGGGCGCTTGGCGGGCCTGCGCAGGCGGCCAGCGAACACGATCGCGATCTGTTCGGGGCGTCCGATGCCAATGTTGTCCGCGACGAGGGCTTCGAAGAACGAGCGGGCGCGGCGAGGGTCGTCGAAGACGATCGTGCGCGACACCTCGACCTGGCGCATCGAGAGCTCCCACCAGTAGCCCGCGTCACGGTCGGCCTTGGTGAACGGGGTCGGGATCGCGCCGATCCAGCGATCGAAGAACCACTGCACGTGCTGCGGGCCGAAGCTGTCGCAGATCGCTTGCAACCGCTCCGGTTCGGGGCAGGCGGCGAAGCCGTTGGACAGCGACGTGTAGTCGATGCCGGCCTGGTCGGCCTGGCGCTTGGCCCACTCGTGCCCGTTGACCCAGACCTTCGCCGGATAGGGGAAGTAGGTGCAGATCTTGATGAAGCCGGGCCCGAAGTCCGGGTCGAGGACGTAGAAGTAGTAGACGCCGACGCGGCGCTCCTCCTTGAAGAACTCAAAGCACACCGCCTTCGGCTTGCTGGCGCGGTTGCGGGCGCTGATGACCCACTGGAACTCCTGGCAGGCCACGATCGCCACGACCCCGAAGCGCCGCTCGCGCTCCGCGGCCTCCAGATACGGGCGGAGGTGATCGAGCTTGCGGTCACCCCAACGCGTGCGGTCAGGCTTGTTGAGCTGCAAGATCGGGATCCCGTGGTTGGCGGCGAACGCCTTGACCTCACGGCGGAAGCGGTTGCCGATCGTTCCCAGCAGCGCGGCCGACGGGATCGGCTTGCCCAGGTGCCCGGTGATGAAGCGCACGACCTGACCACCCACCTGCAGCTTCGGCACGTACGCGTTCAGATACAGCCGATCGACGCACTCGATCTCCAGCGCGACATGCCCGCCGAGGACCTCATTGATGTTCGCCACGCTCGCCATCAGCGCAGGATCCACCGCGAGGGCGGGCTTTGCCCGCCCGACGCCCAGCCCGCCACCAGGGGGAGGCCGGGAGGGGGACCTGTCCCCCTCCCGCTAGTGGATCCATCCGGAAATTCGGCGTCGCTCGCCGCGGCGGAGAACGCGGCGCGCCGCAGCGGGCGCCTCCGTGTCGTCGCCGGCAACGAGTTCGTCGGGCTGGCGCAGCCGCTGACCGGCGGCGCCTGGGCGGCCTCGACCGAGGTGCTCGCCATCGCGCGCCGCGGCGGGCCGTTCACGCCCGAGGAGCAGGCGCGCTTCGGCCACCTCGCCCAGCAGACCGCAGTGGCGCTGGAGAACGTCGCGCTGCACGACCAGCTGCGCCGCCAGGCGACCGTCGACGAGCTGACCGGGCTCGCGAACCACCGCCGTCTCCACGAGGTGCTCGCGCACGAGGTCGTCCGCATGCGCCGCTCAGGCCGCCCGACCGCGCTCGCACTGATCGACATCGACGACTTCAAGACCATCAACGACAGCTTCGGCCACCTCCACGGCGACACCGTGCTCGAGCTGGTGGCCGACGTGATCGCGACGCCTGCCGGGCGACCGACGTGCCCGCGCGCTACGGCGGCGACGAGCTGGCCGTGATCCTCCCCGAGACCGATCTCGACGGCGCCGCCACGATCGCCGAGAACCTCCGGCTGGCGGTCGAGGTCGCCCCCCTGCCGCTCCCCGACGGGTCGACGGACCGGGTGACGATCACCGCCGGCGTCAGCGCGATGGTGCCCGGCGTGGGCGATCCGGCGGCGCTGCTGGAGGCCGCCGACGCCGCCCTGTACTCGGCGAAGGGGACCGGCAAGAACCGCGTCCGCAGCGGCGGCTGGGCGGCCGGGCGGCCTGGCGACGCGTCCAAGCGCTTCGGCCGCGCGGCGCTCGCCCGCGAACGCGCGCACGGCACCTGAACCGGCGGCCCCCGCCTTCGCAGTTGCTACCTTCGGCGCCCTGATGGTGTCGGTCGCCGCCTGCCTGGTCCTGGGTCTCGTGTTGCTGGCGTCGGCGGTGCTCAAGCTCGCGGACCGGCACGGCACGCAGGCCGCGCTCGCCACGTACGGGATCCGCGCCGCCGGTCCGGCGCGCGCCGTGTGGGGCGCGCTCGTGGCCGTCGAGCTCGCGCTCGGCGTCGCCGTCACCGCGGGTGCCGACGCCGCCGCGTACGCCGCCTCAGCCCTGTTCGCGCTGTTCGCCGTCGCGCAGATCGCCGCGCTGGCCACGGGCCGAGGCGGCGCGCCGTGCGCGTGCTTCGGCGCGCGCGGGCAGGTGTCCGACGCGTCGGCCGGCCGGGCGATCCTGCTCACCGCCGCGTTCGCGGTGCTGCCGCAGCTTCCCCGCAGCGAGCCGAGCACCGAGCAGTGGCTCGCGCTCGGCCTGATCGCGGCGCTCGCCGGGCTCGTCGCGCTCGGGATCGCCGTGTTGGCGCTCGCGCGCGAGGTGGGCGTGCTGCGCCTCTCGATCAGCCCGCGCGGGGCGCTCGAGGTCGCGCACGAGGGGCCGGAGGTCGGCGGGCGGACCGCGCTCGCCGAGCGCTTCGGGGAGCTGGCGCCCGGGCGGATCGGCCTCGCCGTGTTCAGCTCCGAGAGCTGCCAGATGTGCCAGGCGCTGGCGCCCGCGGTCTCCGCCTTCGGGCGCGACCCGCGCGTGGCCCTGCGCGAGTTCGACGAGGTCCGCGACGCCGACGCCTGGGCGGCCGCCGACGTCCCCGGCAGCCCGTTCGCGGTCGCGCTCGACGCCGACGGCACCGTGCTTGCGAAGGGCACGTTCAACACCGGCGCCCAGCTCGAGTCCGTGCTCGCCGCCGCCGAGCGCCGCCGCGGGATCCTCAATGCGTGAGCGGATGACCGACCGGATCGCGGCCGGCAGCTCGCGCCGCGGCTTCCTCTCGCGCGTGTCGGGCGCGGTCATGGGCCTGGCCGGCGCCGGCGCGGTCACCAGTCTCGTGGCGCCCGGCGAGGCGGAAGCGTTCCACTTCTGCGGCCACACGTACACGACCGACTCGTGCCCGCACCCGACCGGGATGCCGCGGATCGACCGCAAGGGCTTCCCGTTGCGCGCCGCGGACGGTCACCCGATCGACGACCTCGGCCGCCTGATCGACGCGAGCGGCCGCGCGGTCGGCGAGGACGGCCGCGTGCTGACGGACCTCGACGGGCGCCCGCTGCCGATCGCCAGCCGCACGAAGGTCTGCGACGCGGTCGCCGACCGCTACGGGTTCGACACGAAGATCGACGGCGCGTGGTTCCGCTGCTGCGGCGGCCACGTGCGCAAGCTCGTCGACTGCTGCTCGTACAACCCGAAGCGCATCAACGGGGACGCCTCGCTGACGGGCTACTGCTACAAGGGCCGCCGCGTCTTCTGCGTCATGTTCTACGACACCAAGGTCAAGTGCTAGAGACCGTGCTCATCCTCGCCGCCGCGGCGGCAGGCGTCACCGGCGCGTGGTCACCGTGCGGCTTCTCGATGGTCGAGACGCTCGCGCCGCACGGCTACGCCGGCCGGCTGCGGACCACGCTCGCGGCGTGCCTGACGTTCTCGCTCGGCGCGCTGGCCGGCGGCGCCGCCACGTTCGGCGGCCTCGCTCTGCTCGGGCACGCGCTCGGCGCCGGGGCGCCGGCCGTGGGCGCCGCGCTCGCGCTCGCCGCGGCGGTCGGCGAGGCGCGCGGCGCGCGGATCCTGCCGCAGGTGCGGCGCCAGGTGCCGGAGTCGTGGCGGCGGCGGATGCCGGTCCCGCTCGCGGCCGGCCTCTACGGCGTCCTGCTCGGCCTCGGCTTCACCACGTTCATTCTCACGTTCGCCGTCTGGGCGCTGGCCGGCGTGAGCGTCGCCGTCGGCGATCCCGCCCTCGGCCTGGCCGTCGGCCTGGCGTTCGGTGCCGGGCGGCTGCTGCCGGTGATCGCGCTCGCCCCGACCGCCGGCACCGAGCGCGGGTCGGCCCTGCACGCGGCGATGGCCGAGCGGCCGCGCATCCTGCGCTCGCTGCGGGCGATCGACGCGGTCGCGATGGCCGCCCTCGCCGTCGTGCTGGTCACCTGATGGCCGCCGAGCTGATCGCGGTCAACGCGAGCGACCCGAGCGTCGACGGCGCGCTGCTCGCCTACCACCAGGGCGGCGCGCCCGGCATCCTCGTCGGCGGCGACGGCCAGGCGAGCCCGCTGCCCGGCACGCACCCCGCGCTCGGCGGCGCCCGCGTGGCCGTGATCGCCAACGGCGCGATCGGGATCCAGCAGACCTCCGGGCCGCCGTTCTCGTTCACCGTGCCCGCGCCGGGCGCCGACGCCGTCGCCGTCTCGGCCGAGTGGGTCGCGTGGCGCGCGCGGGGCGCGCAGGGCGACGAGATGTTCGCCGTGCCGCTCGTCGGCGGGCCGCCGCGCCGCGTGGCGCAGTCGGCCGAGCTCGGGCGCCCGGCGCTCGAGGGCGGCCGGCTCGCCTACCACGTCAACGGCCGGACCGGCGGCCGGATCGTCATCGCCGACCTGGCGACCGGCAAGCGCTCGACCGTGCGCCGCGAGCGCCGCGCGCTCCTGCTCAACCCATCGCTGCATGCCGGCGAGCTGGCCTACGTGCGGAACATCTACCGCCGCCAGGAGCTGCGTGTCGGCCCGCAGTCGCGCCGCAGCCCGGCGCGCGACCACAAGCTGTGGTCGACGGTGCCGACCGGCCGCCGCGACTCCGGCCACGACCCGGGCAAGAAGCACGACCGCCACGGCTGGCCGCGCAAGCTCTGGCCGCGCCCCAAGCGCGGGCTGTCGGCGACCGTCTGGACCACCGCCCTGGGCGCCGATGTCGCCTACGTCGCGCTCCTGCGCCAGATCGCCGGCCAGGCGCTCGAGGCCACGATCCTGCGCGTGCCCCGCTAGCCGGCCGGGTAGGCGCTCACCAAAGCACCTCGGGAGGGGTTCGATGATGTACAGGAACCGGCGGCTTCTCGCCGCTGTCGTCGCCACGGCCGCGCTGGCCGCGGCGCCCGCCGCCCAGGCGGGCGATCACTTCACCAAGCAGCCGACGGCCACCGGCAGCGGCGGCGCGGCGGCGACCGTCGACGCACTGGCGACCAAGGCGGCGATCGACACGCTGCGGCGCGGCGGCAACGCGATCGACGCCACCGTCGCGGCGGCCGGCGTGCTCGGCGTCACCGAGCCGTTCTCGTCGGGCATCGGCGGCGGCGGCTTCATGGTCATCCGCACGCGCTCGGGCAAGGTCACGACGATCGACGGTCGTGAGACCGCGCCGGCGACGATGCGGCCGGACACGTTCATCACCACCAGCGGGACGACCACGCCCGCGTTCGACCAGGTCCGCTGGAGCGGCCTGTCGGTCGGCGTTCCCGGCACCGTCGCGACGTGGGACGACGCGCTCGACCGCTACGGCACGATGTCGCTGCGCAAGGCGCTGCGGCCGGGGATCCATGTCGCGCGCCGCGGCTTCGCGGTCGACCAGACGTTCTTCGACCAGACCGACGCGGCGAAGGCGTGGTTCGACGACGTGCCGGCGACCGCCGCGATCTACCTCGACCCGGACGGGACGCCCCGCGACGTCGGCACGACGCTGCGCAACCCGGACATGGCGAAGGCGTACGAGTACATCGCCCACCACGGCGCGGACGGCTTCTACCACGGGGCGATCGCCCGCGCGATGGCGCAGGCGGCCCAGCACCCGCCGGTCGCGGGCGCCGACGCGACCCACCCGTGGTACGCGGGCCTGATGACCGAGCGCGACATCGCCCGCTACGACGCGATCGAGCGCAAGCCGACGCACGTCGGCTACCGCGGCCTCGACGTCTGGAGCATGGGCCCGCCGTCGAGCGGCGGATCCACCGTCGGCGAGGCGCTGAACATCCTCGAGGGCTACAGCCCGCTCGCTGCCGACCGCGTGCAGGCGCTGCACCGCTTCATCGAGGCGTCGCGCTACGCGTTCGCCGACCGCAACGCGTACCTCGCCGACCCGGCCTACTTCGAGGTGCCGCTCCGCGGCCTGCTGTCGGACTCGTTCGCCGCCGAACGGCGCGCGAAGATCACCGACCAAGCGGCCAACGCGGTCGTGGCGCCGGGCGACCCGTACGACAACGAGGGCAAGTCGACCACGCACCTCACGGTGTCCGACGCCAAGGGCAACGTGGTGTCGTACACGTTCACGATCGAGTCCACCGGCGGCAGCGGTATCGTCGTGCCGGGCTGGGGTTTCCTGCTCAACAACGAGCTGACCGACTTCAACTACGACTCGACGACGCACCCGAACCGCGCCGAGGGCGGCAAGCGGCCACGCTCGTCGATGGCGCCGACGATCATCACCCGCGACGACAAGCCGTTCTTGGCGGTCGGCTCACCCGGCGGCTCGATGATCATCACCACGGTGCTCCAGGTCCTGCTTGAGCGCCTCGACCTCGGCCGCACGCTGCCGCAGGCGATCGCGGCGCCGCGGGTGTCGCAGCGCAACGGCCCGACCTCGATCGCCGAGCCCGCGTTCATGGAGACCGAGGCGCCGGCGCTGACCGCGCGGCACGGCCACGCGTTCGGGACGCCACAGACGGAGATCGGCGCGGCGACCGGGATCGAGTTCCTGCCCGGCGGGCGGCTGCTGGCGGCGGCCGAGCCGGTGCGGCGGGGAGGCGGCAGCGCCGCGGTGGTCAGCGACCGGTAGCGAAGTCCTCGAGGACCGGTAGCAGGGCGCGGGCGTCGTCGACCACGGCGTCCGCGTCCGCCAGAGCCTCGACCGCGAACGGGCCGGTCGCCACCGCGGCGACGCGGACGTCGTCGGCGCGCGCGCACGCGATGTCGCGCGGCGTGTCGCCGATCACGACGGTCCGCTCGCGCGGCCAGTCGCCGGCGCGGGCGCGGGCGATCCTCGGCAACTTCGCGCGCGAAGCGTGGTCGGAGCCGAAGCCGCCCTGGCCGCGCTCGAAGTAGCCGCCGATCCCCGCGCGGTCGAGCTTGAGCCGCGCGATCGGCTCGAGGTTGCCGGTCACCAGCGAGAGCCGGAACTCGCCGGTGCGCGCCGCGAGCGCGGCGAGCAGTTCGACCACGCCCGGCGCCACGCGGTCGGAGAGATCGGCCGGCGCCAGCCGCTCGTAGGCGGCGACGGCGGCCTCGGTCACCTCCGGCCAGCGCGCGTCGAACGCCTCCGGCCCCACGCCGGCGAGCGCGACGAGGTCGCGCATGATCGCGGCGTCGGTGCGGCCGGCGACCTCGACGTCCCCGTCGAGCGGCCCGAGGCCGTGCACCGCGGCGGTCGCCTCGCGCAGCGCCCGCGCGTGCTCGACCGCGCCACCCTGCAGCAGGGTGCCGTCGATGTCGAACAGCAGGAGGAGCCGCCGGGGACCGGTCGGGGCCGCGGCCGGGACCACCTAGCGGAGCAGGTCCAGGCCGGGCTCGAGCCGGCGCGCGAAGGCGGCGATCAGCTTGGCGGTGTTCTCGACGTCGTCGAGCTGCACCATCTCGACCGGCGAGTGCATGTAGCGCAGCGGCACCGAGACGACCGCCGACGGGATGCCGGCGCGCGAGATGTGGAACGCGTCGGCGTCGGTGCCGGTCGAGCGCGCCGACGCGGCGACGGTGAACGGGATCCCCTCGGCCTCGCCGGCGGCGTGCAGGAGCTCGAACACCGCCGGGTGCAGCGTCGAGCCGCGCGTGAGCACCGGCCCGGAGCCGAACTTGTGGCTTCCGATCTCCTTCTCCTCCGTGCCCGGCGCGGCGGTCTCGAACGTCACGTCGACCACGACCGCGATGTCAGGCTCCAGCGAGTACGCGGTGGTGCGCGCGCCGCCGAACGTGATCTCCTCCTGCGCGACGGCGACCGCCGCGACGTCGCCCGGCGCGCCGCCCGCCTCCGCCACCAGCCGCGCGGCCTCGAGCGCGACGAAGCAGCCGATCCGGTTGTCCATCGAGCGCGAGATCACGCGGTCGTTGAACAGCTCGACC
This sequence comes from Solirubrobacteraceae bacterium, assembly GCA_036520135.1. Classification (GTDB taxonomy): domain Bacteria; phylum Actinomycetota; class Thermoleophilia; order Solirubrobacterales; family Solirubrobacteraceae; genus DASSUW01. Next base: position 2,424 of record DATDKF010000383.1, on the reverse strand, counting down.
GGCTCGGTGGCGATCACTGCGACATCGCCGATGCGCACCTTGGCGCGAGCGTCGTCGCCGTCCTTGGCGCCGATGTCGATGTGCAGGTTGCGCAGCTCGGGCGCCTGCTTGCGCTCCTCGTCCTTGAGCAGATGGATCGGCTTCTTGCCCACGACGCCGGTCACGTGGCCGTCGCGCGTGGCGATCTCCACGCGCTGGCCGACGAGGATCACCGGGTCCCACCCGCCGACGCTGGTGAACCAGAGGAACCCGTTGTCGTCGATGTGGTGGACGATCAGCCCGATCTCGTCGATGTGGCCGACGACCGCGACGAACGGGCCGTCGCCCGTGCCCTTCACGCGAGCCACGGAGGACCCCACGGTGTCGTAGGTGATCTCGGCGAACGCGCTCGCCGCGTCGCGGAAGACGGCGGCGGCCGGCTGCTCGTAGCCGGAGGGGCCCGGTGCGGTCAGCAGCCGGCGCAGGGTCTCGGGAAGCGGCATCGAGCCGGGCAGGTTACTCGGAGTCGAGCAGCCCGCGCAGCACGAACTGGAGGATCCCTCCGTGCTTGAAGTACTCGACCTCCTTCGGCGTGTCGATCCGCACGCGCGCTTTGAACTCCTTGTCGCCTGCGCGGACCGTCACCTCCTTGGCGTCGCCGCCCTCGACCCCGGTGATCGAGAACTCCTCCTCGCCGGTCAGGCCCAGCGAAGCGACGGAGTCGCCATCGGCGAACTGCAGCGGGAGCACGCCCATGCCCACCAGGTTGGAGCGGTGGATGCGCTCGAACGACTCCGCGATCACGGCCTTGACGCCGAGCAGGCTCGTGCCCTTGGCCGCCCAGTCGCGCGACGAGCCGGAGCCGTACTCGGCGCCCGCCAGCACGACGAGCGGCGTCCCCTGCTCGGCGTACTTCATCGCCGCGTCGTAGATCGGCAGCTCCTCGCCGGCGAATAGCGTGAGGCCGCCGACCAGCTCGCGCCCCGCCAGGTAGTTCTTGATGCGGATGTTCGCGAACGTGCCGCGCATCATCACCTCGTGATTGCCGCGGCGAGAGCCGTAGGAGTTGAAGTCCTTGTTCTCGACCCCGTGCTCGTTGAGGTACTTGGCGGCCGGCGAGTCCTTCTTGATCGCGCCCGCCGGCGAGATGTGGTCGGTCGTGACCGAGTCGCCGAGGATGGCCAGCACCTTCGCGCCCTCGACGTCCTCGACCGGCTCGGGCTCGCGCGGGAGGTCGTCGAAGAACGGTGGCTTGCGCACGTAGGTCGAGTCCTCCTCCCAGGCGAAGCGCTCGCCCTCCGGCACGTCGAGCGAGTTCCATCGCTCGTCGCCGTCGAACACCTCGCCGTATGACGACGTGAACATGTCCGACTGCACCGCCTCCTCGACCGTGCGCGCGACATCCTCGGCGCTCGGCCAGATGTCCTTGAGGTAGACGTCCTCGCCGTCGGAGTCCTGCCCGAGCGGCTCGTCGAGCAGGTCGATGTCCATCGTCCCCGCCAGCGCGTACGCGATGCACAGCGGCGGCGACGCGAGGTAGTTCATCTTCACGTCCGGGTTGATCCGGCCCTCGAAGTTGCGGTTGCCCGACAGCACGGAGACGACCGCGAGGTCCTCGGCGTTGACGACGTTGGAGATCTCCTCCGGCAGCGGCCCGGAGTTGCCGATGCAGGTCGTGCAGCCGTAGCCGACGAGGTGGAAGCCGAGCGCCTCGAGGTACGGCACGAGCTCGGCGCGCTCGTAGTACTCCATGACGACCTTCGAGCCCGGCGCGAGCGAGGTCTTGACCCACGGCTTGACCGTCAGGCCGCGCTCGACCGCGTTCTTGGCCAGCAGGCCGGCGCCGAGCATCACCGACGGGTTCGACGTGTTCGTGCAGCTCGTGATCGCGGCGATCACGACGTGGCCATGGTCGAGCGCGGTTTCGGTGCCGTCGGCGAGCGTGACGCGCGCCTCGAGCGACGCGCGGTCCGCCACCTGGACGCCGCTCGTCCCCGAGCCCTCGCCGGACGGGTGGTGGCGATGCTCGGCCCAGGCCGGCGGGTCGGAGGCCGGGAAGGACTCCTCGCCCACCTCGTCGTCGCCGTCCGACTCGGGCAGGAAGCCGTCGAGCGCCATCCGGAACGACGCCTTGGACTCGGTGAGCGACACGCGGTCCTGCGGGCGCTTCGGGCCGGCCAGCGACGGCACGACGTCGCCGAGGTCGAGCTCAAGCGTCTCCGAGTACGTCGGCTCGTCGGTGTCCTCGTCGTGCCAGAGGCCCTGCGCGCGCGCGTACGCCTCGACGATCTCGATCCGCTCCTGCTCGCGGCCGGAGAACTCCAGGTAGCGCAGTGTTTCCTTGTCGATCGGGAACATCGCGCACGTCGACCCGAACTCCGGGCTCATGTTGCCGATCGTGGCGCGGTCGGCCAATGGAAGGTTCGGCACGCCAGGCCCGTAGAA
>DATDKF010000382.1:0-5362 GCA_036520135.1 Solirubrobacteraceae bacterium | reverse complement strand
GAAACCCTCCTGTGGCGTGGGTTTCGTGTGACTCGCGCGGCGGATGCCGACGATTGCGACGAAACCCTCCTGTGGTGTGGGTTTCGTGTGACTCGCGCGGCGGATGCCGACGATTGCGACGAAACCCTCCTGTGGCGTGGGTTTCGTCTCACTCGCGCGGCGGATGCCGACGATTGCGTCGAAACCCTCACCCTCCCTACCCAGCCGGGGTTCGCCCGCGCACCGCTACGGGCCATGCGCCGAGCGCTCGCAGCGATCGTCCTCATCCTCCTCGCCGGCTGCGGCGGCGACGATCCGCCGGCGGGCATCGCGGTCCGGGACCTCACCGTCGAGAACAAGGCGGTCGGGCGCAATACGGCGGTGAAGGTCGTGGTGCCGGAGGGCGGAGGAGCGAAGCGGCCGCTGCTCGTCTTCCTCCACGGCCGCGGCAACGACGAGGGCAGCCACGTGCACGAGCCGATGCTCGCCGCGCTGAAGGCGCTCGGCCGCGACGCGCCGATCGTGGCGTTCCCCGACGGCGCCGAGGACAAGTACTGGCACGACCGCGCGAGCAGCGCGTTCGCCGCCGCGCTGCGCGCCGCCGGCGCGCACGCGACCGTGCGCAGGTGGCCGGGCGGCCACGACGGCGACTACTGGGACGCCCACTGGCGCGACTACCTGCGCTTCTACGCGAGGGGGCTCAGGCGCTGCTAGTGCTTGACGCGGATCGTCATGCGCATCTCCTCGTGGAGCGTGCAGACGAACTTGTACTTGCCCGGCAGCTTGAGCTTGCGCTTGAACGAGTAGTCGGTCGCCGCCGGCTGCGAGTGGAACTTCTTCACGCCCCTGGGCCCGGACTTGAGCTTGACGTCGTGCACGTCACCGGCCTCCTCGAAGCCCGGCCACTTCCACGTCACGATCGTGCCGCGCGCGACCTTCACCGCGTCCGGCAGGTAGTAGTTGTCCCCGATGCGGATCGTCTTCTTCGGAGTGGCGGCCTGCGCCGGCGCCGCGCACAGGAGCGCGGCGCCGGTCAGGACGACGATCGGAAGAGCCCTCACGGGTTGAACACCTCGAGCGGCTTGTACCCCGGCTTGACGGGATGGGCGTGCTTGACCCAGCCGGTCAGCGCTCCGACGCCGGTCCACTTGACCATCTGGTCGCGGGCGGCCGAGTCGAGCCCGTTGGCCCCGGTGCACTTGGCGACCGTCGACTTGTCGGCCGGGTACGCCGTGTCGGTGGGCAGCAGCGTGAAGCAGTTGTCGCTCCCGCTGCCGTCGTAGGCGACGTCGCGCCCGTTCGCGTCGGTCCCGCCGAGCCCGAAGGCGTTGTTGCGGACGATGTTGCGGTCGAGCGAGATCGCCGGCGAGCCCGCGGGCAGCAGGATCCCGTCGATCGCCGCGACGCCGGCCAGGAAGTTGCCGTAGACCTTGTTGTTCTCGACGCGGTTGCCGCGGCCGCCGAGCAGCAGGATGCCGGTGCCCACCGGCGCCAGGAACGGCACGCCGGTCTTGCGCACCTTGAACGGCGGATGGCCCTCGTGGAAGTTGAAGTTGTTCCAGAAGACCTCGTTGCCGGTGATGACGTTGTCCTCCGGCGGCGGGAACTTCTCCGAGTCCAGCGCGTTCGGGACGATGCCGAGCGCGTTGTTGTAGAAGCGGCTCTTGGTGATCGTCACGTAGCGCATGTTCGTTGCGCTGAAGCCGATCGGGCTGCCCCAGCCGTCGACGTTGCGGACGATCGTCTGCACGGGCTTGTCCTGCGGCGGCGTCTGGCCGATGTATAGGCCGGCGTCGCCGACGTAGTAGCCCTCGGAGTTGATCATCCGGCCGCCGATGGTGTTGAACGCGTACAGGCCGTAGACGCCCGTCCGGTTCGCGATCAGGTGGTTCATCGTGTAGCCGTTGAGGTTGGTGAAGAAGAACCCGTTGGCGCGATAGCCCGTCGCCATGAAGCCGTCGATGGTGACCTGGTCGGCGTCGTTGACGAAGATGCCGTTCTGCATCTTGCCCCTGGCCCGCAGCACGACCTTGCGCGGGTGGCCGGGGTTGCCGATCAGCTTCAGGTAGCGCTTCTTGCGGCCGTTGATCTGCACCGCCTCGCGGTAGACGCCGTTGTGTACGCGGATCGTGTCGCCCGCGCGGGCCTTGTTGACCGCCTTCTGGATCGTGCGGTAGTCGCAGCGGCCCTTCTTATTGCAGACCGTCAGCGTGTGGTGCGGCCCCTTGGGCTTGGGCGCGACCTTGCCGGGCTCCTTGGGCTCCGGGTAGCTCTGGGCGCCGGCGACGGCGGGTGCGAGCAGCGCGATCCCCAGCACGGCGAGCGGCGCGATGCGCAGCGAGATGCGGATGACCTTCTCCTTTCGGCTACGGGTCAACCACGTACCAGCCAGCCATCCCCGCATCCTGGTGCGTGAAGACATGGCAGTGGTAGAGCCAGCGACCCGGGTTGTCCTCGACGAAGCGGGCCGTGACCGACTCGTTTGGCCCCATCGCCGGGTTGTCGACGTAGGCCCCCGCCGGATCCTTCCAGCGGTGGCCGTGGATGTGGAACGTGTGGAAGTTGGAGTCCATCCCGAACGCGTTGATCTCGACGTCCTCGCCCACCTTGGAGCGCAGCGTCGGCGTGTTGCCCGCGTAGGCGCGGCCGTTCAGGCACTGGAAGTTGCGCTGGATCCCGGTGATCGGCGGCGGGAGCTGGTGCGCGAAGACGGTGTAGGACCGATCGGGCCACTTGGCGCCGCGCGGGCGCACGATGATCGCCCCGAACAGGCCGCGGAACGTGTTGAGCGTGTGGTTGGGCCCGTGGTCGTGGTACGGCCAGACGCCGACCGAGTCCGGCGTGCACTCCCACTGGTAGGTGAACGACTCGCCGGGCGCGATGAAGCCGCCCGCGCGCGTGAACTCGCCCATGTACGCGCCGTCGTACTCCGGGTTGTACTTGACGCCGTGCGGGTGCATCGTGACCGCCTGGTTGAGCCGGCGGTCGGCGTTGCGGAAGTGCACGACCAGCACGTCGCCGACCTGGGCCGTCAGCGTCGGGCCGGGGATGTTCAGCCCGCGCGCGTAGTCGGCGAAGCCGGGTGTCATCAGCCGGTAGACGTACGCGCGGTAGGCCATCCGGCCGCCGATCCTGCGGTTGTGCCACTCGTCGCGGCGCGTCGGCACGATCGGCCACTGCGCCGTCTCGGCCTGGATCCAGTACTCGACCCGCCTGCCGCCGGGCGCCGGCTGGAGCTGCGGCACGTTCTGGGCGGCGCGCGCGTCGCGCGGGCGGCGGACCTTGGCGGCCACCGCGTCGGCCTTCTCGAGGCTGTTGCCGCCCGAGACCTCGACCTCCTCGCCGCCGATCGTGCACAGCAGCGCCACGCCGCCGGCGACCCCGAAGAACGAACGGCGCGTGGTCGGTAGGTCCCCCATGAGCGGCGAGGAGCCTAGTACGCGCGTACTCGCTGTGCAAGTACGCCCGTACTGGTTAGGATGCCTGCGTGCCCGCCGCCACCGGCTCGCGCGCCGAAGCCTCAGAGCGCGTCCGTGACGCCATCGTCGCCGCGACGGTCCGGATCGTCGCGCGCGAGGGCGTCGCCGCCGTCACCCATCGCCGCCTCGCCGCCGAGGCGGGCGTCTCGCTGTCCTCGACCACCTGGCACTTCGCGGCCAAGACCGACATCCTCGAGGCCGCGCTGGCGTGGACCGCGCGCCGCGAGGTGGCGCGCATCGGCGAGATCGCCGACCGGCTCGGCGGCGCCGCGTTCAACGCCGCCGCGTGGGCCGAGGAGCTCGCCGACTGGCTGCTCGAGCAGGTCACCGGCGAGCGCGAGATCGCGGTCGCGCTGTACCGGCTGCAGATTGAGCTGCTCGGCTCGCCGCGGGCCCGCGAGGTGCACCGCGAGTGGGGGCGCGGGCTGCGCGCGCTCGGCGACCGGGTGCTCGAGCAGTCGGACACGCTGACGCCCGAGCTCGACGTCCGCCTCGTGGTCGCCGCGCTCGACGGCCTGCGGCTGAGCGTGCTCAGCGCGGGCGAGCACGACACCGACTGGCTGCGCCCGGCGGTGCGCAGGCAGCTGCGCGCCCTGCTCGGCTGAGATAGGGTTACCCCGCGCCGGCATCCGGCCGCGCCTTGACCAGGAACTCGCCTTCCGGGCTCGTTTTGGGGGTTACATGGCCTCGCCTGAGCGCCTGACCGCGGAGTGCCCGCGCTGCGGGCAGATGTTCGAGACCTGGGCGCTCGGCACGCCCGAGCTCGACTGCGATCCCGCGCTCGGCGACCCCGGCTGGATCAGCGCCGCCTCCGCGGCCACCTGCCCGCACTGCGGGTGCACCGCCTGCTGCTCGGGCCTCGCGGCCGAGCGCGAGGCGTGGCGCGTCGACACATAGATGGTCGCGCGCCTGCTGGGTTAGTACGCTCGCGCCATGGATCTCGACGGCTTGACGATCCGGCGCCGCGAGGACCTCGAGCGCACCGGCAACTGGCTGCTCGCGCGGCGCTCGCTCGGCCTCGCCGCGTTCGGCATGAACGTGGTCGAGATTCCGCCCGGCGAGCGGATCCCCGAGCACGACGAGGTCGACCGCGACCAGGAGGAGGTCTTCGTCGTCATCGAGGGCTCGCCGAGCCTGGTCGTCGACGGCCGTGAGATCGAGACGCCCGCGGGCACGTTCGCGCGGCTCGACCCCGGGCTCCGGCGCACAGTCGTCAACCACGGCGACGACGTCGCGACGGTGCTGATCGTCTCGGCGCCGCGCACCAGCGGCTACGAGCCGATGGAATGGGCGTGAGCGCCTTCTACAACCGCGGGAACCGCTCGCTGCAGGATCGCTTCGACTCGCGCCGGCTCGCCGACCGGCTGGAGAGCCGCAAGGTCACCGACCGGATCGACGCGAGCGACCGGGAGTTCATCGCGAGCGTCGACATGCTGTTCATCGCGACGGCCGACGAGCGCGGTCGCCCGAACTGCTCATACAAGGGCGGCGACCCGGGCTTCGTGCACGTGCTCGACGAGCGCACGATCGCGTTCCCCGGCTACGACGGCAACGGCATGTTCCTGTCGTTCGGGAATCTGCTCGTCAACCCCGAGGTCGGGCTGCTGTTCATCTCGTTCGAGCGCGGGCGGCGACTGCGGCTCAACGGCACCGCGTCGGTCGACCCGGATGATGTGCTGGCCCCGCAGTGGCCGGGCGCGCAGCTCGTGGTCCGCGTGCGGGCGCGCGAGGTGTTCCCCAACTGCCCGCGCTACATCCACCGCTACGAGCTGGTCGAGCGCTCGCGCTACGTCCCCGCAGCCGGCACCGAGCCGCCGGTGCCGGACTGGAAGACGCGCGACTGGGCGCGCGACGTGCTGCCGGGCTCCGACGCCGCGCCTTGACTTCGGCCGCGTGGTTTGGTC
>DATDKF010000381.1:0-2371 GCA_036520135.1 Solirubrobacteraceae bacterium | reverse complement strand
GGCGGGCAGCGCCGCTGTGAGCGCTGACAGGAAATAGAAGCCTGGCGCGGTGCGGCGGCCGCCGGTGCCGCTCATGAACAGCAGTGTCCCTCCCGCCCGAACCTTGCCCACCGCGTTCCGAGCGACCTCTAGCGGTAATAGGAGATGAGCATCGACGTCGCGGCGTAGCTCGTCGATATCGAACTCGGCGAACGGCGCGTAGTAGGGGCCGGGGCCGGTAACCAGCACATGGTCGATCGGTGTTGGCAGCTCGTCGAAGAACCTCTTGAGCCGGTCGAAATCGGTGGTGTCGAAGGCGGCAATACTGGCGCCGAGCTCGAGGCCGGCTTGGTGCAGGCGGTCCGGGTTGCGCGCCGTGATAATCACCTCGGCTCCCTCCTCCCGCGCGAGGCGGGCCGTCTCGAACCCGATACCGGCGCTGCCGCCGATCACGACGACGGTCTGCCCGAGCAGGTCCCGCTCGCGTTGCGCTGGCGATAGCGTGGGCAAGATCATTTCGCCGCCATCTCCATTGGCTGCCTGGCCGCGATCTGCCCGCGCAGCGACTTGAGTGCCTCGACGTAGATCTCAGAGAAGGTTGGGAACGGCTGGATCGTGTCACGCAGAACCTCAATCGGTACGCGCGCGCGAATCGCCAACGTCGCCTGCTGAAGCCACTCGCCGGCCTCGGGTCCGAGCGCGTACGCGCCGGTCAGGCGCTCGCCGTCGGCGAGCAAGGTCAAGAACCCATTGCTCTCGGCGTAGGCCCGCGTGTACGTCTCGGTCTTCGCGAGCTGTGAGAGGCGCGCCGTCCCGCTAAAGCGGCCGTCGGTCGCGCCAGCGGCGGCCGCCTGCGGATCGGTGAAGACGACCCGCGGGACGGCATCAAAATCGGCCTCTCGTGACTCCCCGAGGATGTTCGACGCGACGACCTCACCCTGATACTTGCCGACGTGGGTCAGCGGAAAGATGCCGGTGATGTCGCCGACCGCCCACAACCGCTCGGCCACGCGAAGCCGCGAATCGACCGGGACACCTCGTCCGTCGGCCTCCACGCCGACCGTCTCCAGGCCGATGTTGTCCACGCGCGGCCGTCGGCCTGTGGCGACCAGCAGCCGATCGCCGCGCAGCTCCTCGCCGGCGTCGAGATCGAGAACGAACTCCTCAGCTTCGCGCCGCGCTCCGGCTGCCCTGACACCGAGGAACAATTCGATGCCGTCGCGGCGCAGCACCTCGGCGAGTGCCTCGCCAAGCGGCTCGGACTCGTGCGGGAGCAGGTTCGGCGCGCCCTCGACGAGTGCGACTTCGCCACCGAAGCGACGTACCGCCTGCGCCATCTCAACACCGACCGGCCCTCCGCCGAGCACGAGCAGCCGACGCGGCACGGCCTTCATCCCGGTCACCTCCCGGTTCGTCCAAATCCCCTCAAGCCCGCGCAGGCCCGGGATCGGCGGGATTACCGGATCGGCACCGTTGGCGAGGACGACATGGTCGGCGCTGTGACGCACGCCGTCCACCTCGACCAGACCCGGGCCGGCCAGTCGGCCGGTGCCGCGAAGCAGGTCGATGCCGTTCTGCGACAGCCAGCGCTCCTGGCCGACATCGGAGTAGTTCGAGACCATGAAGTCGCGCCACGCGAGCGCAGCATCGACGTCGACCTCGGCGCTCGCCGCCGCCTCGTTCGCGCCGTGCGCAGCCTCCCCCGGGCGAAGCAACGTTTTGGAGGGAATGCAGGCCCAGTACGAGCATTCGCCGCCGACGAGCTCACGCTCAACGAGCGCGACGCGCAAGCCGCCTTCGGCGAGCGCACCCGCGCAGTGCTCGCCCGGCGATCCGGCGCCGACGACGATCACGTCATAGTCGGTCACGTCGGCAGCTCTGTCCCGGCCTGCTCCGCCACCATGTACTCCGCGTACCAGTCGGGCCAGTTCTCATCACTTTGCCCGATGCGCTTCTCGTGCTCGCCGTGCGCGGCCGCTGCCCGCCGAAGCGCACCCGCCAGGTCCGCCGTCGATGCGAACCCGGTCTCGGTGGCATCAATCCGTCCCGGCAGCCGTGTGGTGATCTCCTGCAGCAGCCAGCTGTTGCCGTCCGGATCCTTGAACGTGGCCAAGGAGCCGTAGCTGGCATGCTCGGGAGCGGCGCCGCCGACCGGGCCATCCGGGCCGAGGTGGAAGACCTCGCTCACCTCGACACCGCGCCCCACCAGGTAGTCAAAGGCAGCTTGGATGTCGGTGACGATCAGGAACGTGTTCTGGGCGGATCCTGGCTCGGCCGACGTGCGGTTCGTGCCGAACTGGACCGAGCAGCTGGAGCCGGACGGCGTTAACTGGACAATGCCAGAGCCAGGCGGCGTGACGTCCTGCCGCCATCCGAGACCAACGTAGAACTC
>DATDKF010000380.1:0-4627 GCA_036520135.1 Solirubrobacteraceae bacterium | reverse complement strand
GGGACGCTGAATGCCACCGGTGAAGAACGTCGGAGAGCCGTGTGCGGGAGAACCGCATGCACGGTTCGAAGCGGCGGCGGGAGGAAACCAGGCCAGTCGGCAAGCCCGCGCGGCCCCGGCGCCTCCCGCCGACCCTACCGCAACCGACCGGCGGGCACCGGCCCCGCATGTTTCAGAGCCGAACGAGCGGGAAGCAGTTGGGCGCGAAATATGCGTCCGGGACGCTCGCGCGTTTTGAGGGGCGTCACGGTGGGCAGCACTTGACGGGCCGCCAGGACGCGGCTGGAACAGCCCAGGGAGGGGCACACGCTTTAGCCGAACGTAGAGTCGACACCCAATCGAATTCTGCTACGGCTTGCTCGAAACCGCCGCGCGTGGAGAGTGAGTGAGAAGCTCCCCATCCGGGACTGCCAACGGGTCTCGCATCCACGCGTCGGCGACTCGCTGCGCGCCCTTGGGCGTTGCTGCCGACAGGGCGATCGGGTCGCGCACGACGCGATCGCCTCCGAGTCCGACGCGCGTGAGACGTGTCGGGCCGTCACGGCCCTGAGGTTCGGCGACGCCAGCATCCAACGCAGGGCCGCCCCGGTTGTTCAGCCCTGGTGGACGGCGCGTCTCGCGCTTCAGACTCCGGGGCGGCCCGAGGCCGCGTGCGCCGTCTCGCGCTGGCGGACGGCCGGGTCCCACTTCGTCCCCCGGCCGGGCCGCCGGCGCACGCCCGTGTGACCGGTCTCGCCTGAGGTGTGCCGCGTTCCGGGGAGCGCGTCGTCAGAGCACGGACGGATCGCGCCAGCACGTCGTTTTTCGTGCCGTCCTGGGGGTAGGCACTTGGAGTGCAAGAAGCGATTTCTTGCCGCGGGCGGTAAGGGTTCGGCGTATCCCCCGGCCCTTCGCCGCTCGCACCGAAGAGCCTGGCTGGGACGCCGGGCTCTTCGCATCAGGCAGCACCACTTCCGTTTGTCATGCGATGGGCACTGCGACGTCCGTAGCTCGTGTGGAACAAAGCGCTGCTCCTTGCGCCTTGCCTGAAGCAGCAGCGCGGATACGTATGGTCCGGCTCCTCGACGCGCTGCCGCTGATCGTCCATAACGACAGCGCGGCTGACGTCGTCCGCGCTGCCGCTCGCTCGCGCACCGCGCCCCGGTCATATCAGCGTGTGGAGTCCTCGCCCGCCCGCTCGGCCTTCTCCGCGTCGGCGAGCGCCCAGCCGATGCGTTCAATCAGCTGGGACGAAAAGTGGGGGTTGTCGACGTCGGACGCGCTCACGCGCTCCTTCAGCTGAAAGGCAAGTTGATCATCCCGGGACGCGATGCGGTCCTCGGTCTCGGTGTTGGCCACGACGATGATGCTTGGCACGTGGTGCTCCCTTTTCGGTTCCGAACTCGTGTACGCCGTGACGATCAAGCGTTCACAAACACACGGCGCCGCCGGGCCGGTTAACGCGACACCCGCCCGCCTTGCAGATCGCGGACCCTGCCAGCGGATGCGCGGATTACCAGCAGGACGTTCGGCCAACGATTCCCGGACGATTGAGGCAGTAACCCATCGCCGCCGGCGAGGTCGCCGATCGAACTCACCGCCCGGCGGGCCTAGCCCTGCCGCGCTTGCGGGCGACGCGGCGAGGGTAGCCGTCCATTCGAAGACCGGACCTGCAGACGGGAGCGACAGCGTTGACCTTGGCAAGCAACTTCAGTGACCCGGCAGTCATGACGGATCGACCGCCTGGCTTTGCCGTTGAGCGGGCGCCCTTATCAGGGGCGCCCGGCGTGCTCGTCCGCGGGGAGGTGGACGTCGGCACAGCCCCCAAGCTGACCGCGGCCCTCGGCGCGGCAATACGGGAGAGTCGGGGAGCGTTCGTCATCGATCTCTGCGACGTAGCCTTCCTGGACTCCTGCGGAGTGAGCGTGCTCGTACGCGCCCGCGCGGTCCTAGGGCGCGAAGAACGGGCGCTCGTGACCGTGTGCCCGCCTGGACCGGCGCGGCGCATCTTCGAGTTCGCTCGCATCGATGACCTGCTGAACCTCTTCGACTCGCGCGACCAAGCCGCGGCGTCGCTGCAGCCTGCCATGTGACCCCGCGGCTCCTCGCGGCGGCGCGCAGCCGGAGGCACCAGCTCGACGGCGCGTCATTGGACGCAGGACCTCCCATCACGGGGCCCGCCGGGAGCCGTTAGGCCACGCTCTCGGCCGCGGTGACCGATGCTGAGCGGGCGCGGCGCCGGACTCGCCGCGTTCGGCGTGGAGCACTTACCCGAGTCCCCGTTGCCCGATGAGGCGCACGCGCGGGGTGAAGACTCCGGGTTGAGACGAGGACCGCCGCAGAGTCGGAGGTCGCGCTGCCGTTCGCGCATGGCTTTCGGTCACCGAGCAGGGTGGCTCCGGCGGATGGCGGCGAGGAGGCGGTGTGGCGCGATGTCCAGGAGCGCGTGGAACGCACGTCCGAGTCGGTGCCGCAGCACCGCGTGGCCCGCGCGATGCCCATGCAGCCGGCCGAGCTGGTAGCTGCGCTGCGGAGCGCCGGGGCCGCCGGCTGCAACCTCGAGGACACCGACCACGCCGCCGGCAGCCTCCGCGATCCCGACCGGCACGCGGAGTGGCTCAGGGCGGTTCGCCAGGCCGCGTCGGCGGACGGCTACCCGCTCGTGATCAACGCGCGGTTCGACGTCTTCCTTGGTCCCTTCCTCGCCGGCGCCGGTCCCGGGACCCAGGAGGAGCTCGTTCCCGAAGCGCTGCGGCGTGCGAATGCCTACGTCGAGGCCGGCGTCGACTGCGTGTACCCGATCGCCCTGTGGGAGACCGACGCGCTGCGCCGCTTCACCTCGGAGGCCCGCGGCCCGGTGAACGTCGCACGCCTGCCGCAGATGCCGTCGCTCGCCGAGCTGGCCGCGTTGGGCGTGGCCCGGGTGAGCTGGGGGACCCTTCTTGTACCGCGACGCGATGGCTCGCTTCGAGGGCCAGCTGACCTCGCTTCAGGAGTGAGAGTGGGCCGCTGATCCGCTCGTTGGCAGGCCAGCGACGTTTGGGGCCTATCCGGCCGGAGCTGTAGAGCGCCCGCGTGCGGCTCGAAGCGCGTCGAGCGTCGCCCCGGCGAACGCGGCCAGGTCGCGGATCTTGTCGGCATCCTCTTCGGTGAAGTCCGCGCCGCCGGCCTTGTCGGATCGACGATCCGCGCGTCGCTTGCGCTCCACAAGTTACCCCCGATGTACCTTGGCGCCCGCTCGCGCTGGTGGTTACCGCCCGGATTGGAGGCGAACTGGCGGCCCTAGTTTTGACCACGCGAGCCGATCCGGGTCTACGTCCATCGTCATCGTGGGCGGATCTGGCCGACCGGTGCAGCGAGCGTCCGGGCCCGACATCGACACAACCGTGCGTGCGCTGTCGCAACGCGCGAGAAGCAGCACTTCGTTGGCGGCGCGTGTGCGGCCGCCGAAAGAGCGATAGCTCGGCGAGCGGCGCTCGTGTGAGCTCGGAGGGCGCTCCTCTTCCGGACCTGGGCGGTTCGCGGCGACGCAGGCTTGGCGGCGCCCTGATCGCAGCTCATGGATGACTGTCTCGGGTTCTGCGGGATAGATTCGCCTTTGTGGCCACGCTCTTCGGTGATCGAGAGCGCTATGCGGCGGGTCTGACGCAGGTGGCGCCGGGGATTCATGCGTGGCTGCAGCCCAACGGAGCGTGGGGCGAGTCGAATGCCGGGCTGGTTATCGGTACGGGCGAGTCGCTCCTCGTCGACACGCTCTGGGACATACGTCTGACGAGACGGATGCTCGACGCGATGAGCCCGCTGGTGGAGGCGGCGCCGATTCGCACGCTGGTGAACACGCATGGTGACGGCGATCACTGGTTTGGGAACGAATTGGTCGGTGGCCGGGAGATCGTCGCGACGGATGCTGCGGCCGCTCACGAGATGCGGTCGGTGACACCGGGCTCGATGGTCGCGCTGCGGCGGCTCGGGTCTGCGCTTGAGCTTGCGGGACGGAGCCCGATCCCATACCCGGCTCGTGGTGCGGTTCGCGCGAGCGGCTGCTTCCTTCGGGGCATGGTCGCGCCGTACGAGCACCGCGGCATATCGCTCACCCGGCCCACGCGCACGTTTTCGGGTCAGCTGGAACTCGACGTGGGAGGTCGGAAGGTCGAGCTCATCGAAGTCGGGCCGGCGCACACGCACGGCGACCTGATCGTGCATGTGCCCGACGCGCGCGTCGTGTTCGCCGCCGACGTGGCGTTCATCGGCTCGACACCAGTGATGTGGGTCGGCCCGCTCGAGGGCTGGCTTCGTGCGCTCGACACGATCGAGGCACTCGAGCCGGAGGTCGTCGTGCCCGGTCACGGGCCCGTCACGGATGTTGCCGGGCTCGCGACGCTGCGCGCGTACTGGGCGTACCTGGACGCCGCCGCCTCGCCGCGCCTGACGGCTCGTCAGCCGGCCAACGCCGTCGCGCGCGAAGTGGTGACCTCAAACGTGTACTCGACGCAGCCGTTCGCAAGCTGGGAGTGCCCGGAGCGGGCGGTGATCAATGTCCACACGCTCGCTCGGAACCGACGAGGCGGGTCAGAGCCCCGCGGGCCGGCCGTCGTCGCGATCCTCGCCGCTGTCGGCCGGCTCGCCGCCGAGCTTCCCGGGCGGACAC
>DATDKF010000379.1:0-13720 GCA_036520135.1 Solirubrobacteraceae bacterium | reverse complement strand
CGCCGACTCGGGCAGCTCGTCGTGCTTGCCGTCGAGGATCTCGCGGAACGAGCGCACGGTGTCGGCGATCGCCACGTAGGCGCCCGGCGTGCCGGTGAACTGCTCGGCCACGTGGAACGGCTGCGACAGGAAGCGCTCGATCCGGCGGGCGCGCTGGACCAGCACCTTGTCCTCGTCCGACAGCTCGTCGATCCCGAGGATCGCGATGATGTCCTGCAGCTCGCGGTAGCGCTGCAGCACGTTCTTGACCTCGTTGGCGACGCCGTAGTGGTCCTCGCCGACGATCTCCGGCTTGAGGATCGTCGACGTCGAGTCGAGCGGGTCGACGGCCGGGTAGATGCCCTTCTCGGAGATCGCCCGCGACAGCGTCGTGGTCGCGTTGAG
Source organism: Solirubrobacteraceae bacterium (assembly GCA_036520135.1). Classification (GTDB taxonomy): domain Bacteria; phylum Actinomycetota; class Thermoleophilia; order Solirubrobacterales; family Solirubrobacteraceae; genus DASSUW01. Next base: position 13,336 of record DATDKF010000379.1, on the reverse strand, counting down.
GTGCGCGAACACCGAGGCGGGCGCCGGGTCGGTGAGGTCGTCGGCCGGCACGTAGATCGCCTGGATCGAGGTGACCGAGCCCTTGCGGGTCGAGGTGATCCGCTCCTGCAGCTGGCCCATCTCGGACTCCAGCGTCGGCTGGTAGCCCACCTGCGACGGCATGCGCCCGAGCAGCGCGGAGACCTCCGAGCCGGCCTGCACGAAGCGGAAGATGTTGTCGATGAAGAGCAGCACGTCCTGGCCCTCCTCATCGCGGAAGTACTCCGCCATGGTGAGGCCGGACAGCGCGACGCGCATGCGCGCGCCGGGCGGCTCGTTCATCTGGCCGAACACGAGCATCGTCTTCTCGATGACGCCCGACTCGGTCATCTCCAGCCACAGGTCGTTGCCCTCGCGCGAGCGCTCGCCGACGCCGCAGAACGCCGACAGGCCGCCGTGCTCCTGCGCCAGGTTGTTGATCAGCTCCTGGATGAGCACGGTCTTGCCGACGCCGGCGCCGCCGAACAGGCCGACCTTGCCGCCCTTGGCGTAGGGCGCCAGCAGGTCGACGACCTTGATGCCGGTCTCGAACATCTCGGCGGTCGGGGTCAGCTGCTCGACCGTCGGGGCCGGGCGGTGGATCGGCCAGCGCTCGCCCCCGGGCTCGAGCTCCTCGCCCTCGTCGATCGTCTCGCCGAGCAGGTTGAAGATGCGGCCGAGCGTCACGTCGCCGACCGGCACGGTGATCGGCCCGCCGGTGTCGATGACCTCGGTCCCGCGCGCGAGGCCGTCAGTCGTGTCCATCGCCACCGCGCGCACGCGGTCGTCGCCGAGGTGCTGCTGAACCTCGCAAATGAGCACGTTGCCGGTCCCGGCAGAGATGCCCTCGGCCTCCTCGGGGTTGTCCTCGCGCTCGATGCGCAGCGCCGAGTAGATCTCGGGCAGCTCGTCGGAGAACACGGCCTCGATCACGACGCCCTGGATCTCCTCGATCCGGCCGACGTTGCGCTTCTCGGTTTCTACTGACAATGAATATTCCTTTCGCCCTCCGGCCGCCGGAAACCCCACCCGGCGGCCTCCGGCCGACGTTACGTCTACCTGAGGCCCTCGGCCCCGCTTACGACTTCCAGAATCTCTTGCGTGATCTCCGCCTGGCGCTCGCGGTTCATCTGCAGCGTCAGGTCCTTGATGATGTCGCCGGCGTTCTCGGACGCGTTGCGCATCGCGGTCATGCGCGCGCCGTGCTCGGACGCGGTGGACTCGAGCAGTGCGCGGAAGATCGAGATCTCGACGTAGGCCGGGATCAGGCGCTTGAGGATCTCCTCCGGGTCGGGCTCGTACTCGACGAGCGCGCGGTGCGCCGGGTGATCGGCGTCCTCGTCGTCCTCGTCCTCATCGGCCTCGAGGATCGTGGCGTGCTGCAGCGGCAGCAGCGTCTCGCGCGTCACCTCCTGGGTGAGCGGCGAGATGTAGCCGTTGTAGATGATCTCGACCTGGTCGACGTCGCCGTCGACGTATGCGGTCATCAGGTTCTGCGCGATGTCGCGCGCGTCGCCGTAGGCCGGGCGGTCGGTGAAGCCCGTGTAGCTGGCGGCCACCTCGAGCCCGCGGAACGTCAGCGACGACACGCCGCGGCGGCCCGACGCGTACCAGCTCATCGTGTGCCCCTCGCCCTCGTGCTCGGCGGCCGTACGGACGCCGGCGCGGATGATCTGCGAGTTGAACGCACCGGCCAGGCCGCGGTCGCCGGTCACGAGCAGCAGCCCGACCGTGTTGACGGACTCGTGCTCGTTGAGGATCGGCAGGTTGGGGACGTTGCCGGCCGCCTCGGCCGCCTGGCGCGTCATCCGCCGGATCGCCGACGCGTAGGGGCGCAGCGCCTCGATACGCTGCTCGGCCCGGCGCAGGCGCGCGGCGGCGACCATCTCCATCGCCCGCGTGATCTTCTGGATGTTCTTGACCGAACCGATGCGGTTCTTGACGTCCTTCTGCGCCATGGGCTACGCCGTCGCCGGCTCCTCCTCGGTCTCGCGCTCGGAGGTCTCGTCCTCGCCGGAGTCCTTGGTCGCGTCCTCGTCCTCGTCGCGGGAGCGGCGGCCGCCCTCCTTGATCGCCTGCTCGTCGGTGAGCGGGTGGCCCTCCTCGTCGAGGTCGTAGCCGAAGTCCTCGGCGTACTGCGCGACCGCGTCGTCGAGCTGCTTCTGGGTCTCGTCCGACCAGTCGCCCTCGGCGATCTTCTTCAGCGTGTCCGGGATCTCCGAGTGCACGCGCTCGACCAGGCCCTGGTGGAACTCGCCGACGCGGTCGGCGGTGATGCGGTCAACGAACCCGTTCGTCGCGGCGTAGACGACGGCGACCTGGTCCTCGGCCGCCATCGGCGAGCGCTCGCCCTGGTTGAGCGAGTTTACGAGCCGCTCGCCGCGGGCCAGCGTCCGCTGGGTCTCGGGATCCAGGTCGGAGCCGAACTGCGCGAACGCCTCGAGGTCGCGGTACTGCGACAGCTCGATCTTCAGCTTGCCCGCGACGCGCTTCATCGGCGTGATCTGCGCATTGCTCCCCACGCGCGACACCGAGATGCCGACGTTGATTGCCGGGCGCACCCCCGAGTTGAAGAGGCCGGGCTCGAGGAAGATCTGCCCGTCGGTGATCGAGATGACGTTCGTCGGGATGTAGGCCGACACGTCGCCCGCCTGCGTCTCGATGATCGGCAGGGCGGTCATCGACCCGCCGCCGAGCTGGTCATTGAGCTTGACGGCGCGCTCGAGCAGGCGCGAATGCAGGTAGAAGACGTCGCCCGGGTACGCCTCGCGGCCCGGCGGGCGGCGCAGCAGCAGCGACATCTGCCGGTACGCGTACGCGTGCTTGGTGAGGTCGTCGTAGACCACCAGCGCGTGCTTGCCGTCGTAGAGGAAGTGCTCAGCCATCGCACAGCCGGCGTACGGCGCCATGAACTTGATCGGCGCGGCCTCGTCGGCGGGCGCGGCGACGATGATCGTGCTGTCGAGCGCGTTCGCGTCCTCGAGCGTCTGGGCGATCCCGACGACCGTCGACATGCGCTGGCCGATCGCCACGTACACCGAGACGACCCCGGTGTCCTTGTTGTTGATGATCGTGTCGATCGCGATCGCCGTCTTGCCGGTCTGGCGGTCGCCGATGATCAGCTCGCGCTGGCCGCGGCCGATCGGGATCATCGCGTCGATCGCCTTCAACCCGGTCTGCAGCGGCTCCTTGACCGGCTGGCGCTGCACGACGCCGGGGGCTTTGAACTCGGCCGGGCGCGTCGCGTCGGTGTGGATATCGCCCTTGCCGTCGAGCGGCTGGCCGAGCGGGGAGACGATGCGGCCGAGCATCTGCTCGCCGACCGGGATCTCCAGCAGGCTGTTCGTGCGCTTGACGGTGTCGCCCTCGACGATCTTCTCCCACGGACCGAACAGGACGGCACCGACGTTGTCGGACTCGAGGTTGAGCGCGAGGCCGGTGACGTCATGCGGCAGCTCGAGCATCTCGAAGGCCATGGCGTTCTCGAGGCCGTGGATGCGCGCGATGCCGTCCGCCACCGACAGGACCGTGCCGACCTCGGTGAGGTCGGCCTGGCCCTCGTCGAGCCCCTCGATGCGGCTCTTGAGGATGGACGTGATCTCGTCGGGCTTGATCTGCAAGATTTCTCCTTTCGCCCTTCGGCCCCGGAAACCCCACCCGGGGCCTGCGGGCGACGTTACGCTTTCGCGACCTGCTTCCGAAGTTGTTCAAGACGGTTGCGCACTGACGCGTCGAGCACCGAGTTGCCGACCTGGACGACGATGCCGCCCAGGATGTCCGGATCCACTTCCGAGGTGACCTCGACCTTGCGGTCGGTCTGCTCCGCGATCCGGTCGACGAGCTGCTTGACGACGGCCTCGTCGAGCTCGACGGCCGACGTGATCGAGACCGGCAGCAGCTTGTTCTCCTCCTCCCACAGCGCGTCGAAGATCGCGCGGATGCGGAAGATGACCGGCATGCGGTGCTTCTCGATCAGCAGCTCGAGGAAGTTCAGGACCACCGGGTCCGCGTCCGAGACGACGCGCTCCAGCCCGTCCTCCTTCTCGGCCGTCGAGAAGTACGGCGAGAAGAAGAAGACCTGCAGGTCGCGGGTCTCCGAGAGGGCGTCGGTGAACGCCCCGAGCTGGTCGCGCACGTCGTCGAGCTTGTCCTGGTCCATGGCGACCTCGAACAGCGAACGGGCGTAGACCGCGGCGATCTCCTCCATTACCGGGCGCGCTCCTCACCGGAGAGGGTGGCGAAGTCGAGCTCGGAGAGCGCCTCCTCGACGAGCCGCTTCTGGTCGTCGGCGGTGAGCGACTTGCGCGCGACCTTCTCCGTGGCGAGCACGGTCAGATCGGCGACCTCGGCGCGGATGGCCTGGATCGCGCGGCGCGTCTCGGCCTCGATGTCCTTGCGCGTCTGCTCCATCATCTCCTCGCGCTTGGCCCGCGCGTCGGTGACGATCTCGTTCTCCGCCGCCTCGCCGGTCTTGCGGGCGCGAGCGACGATCTCGTCGGCCTGACCGCGCGCCTCGGCGAGGCGCTCGCGGTACTCGGCGAGAATCTGCTCCGCGTCCCTGCGGATCTTCTCCGCGGTGTCGATCGAGTCCTCGATCGCCTTCTGTCGACGGTCGAGCGCCTCGGCGATGCGCGGGAACGCGTACTTGCCGAGGATCCACAGCGAGATGCCGAAGACCAGCAGCGTCCAGATCATCAGCCCGACGTTGGGCGAGACCAGGAAGCTGCCGCCCTCATCAGCCGCGAACGTGACGGGAAGATCGGGCATGGCGGCCTACAGGAAGAAGGCGATCAGGCCCGCCACCAGGCCATAGAAGAAGCACGCCTCGGTGAGCGCGAAGCCGAGCCACTGGATGCCGGTGATCTCATCCCGCATCTCGGGCTGGCGGGTGACCGACTCGATGACCTTGCCGAAGATGATGCCGATGCCGACGCCGGCGCCCACGGCACCGAGGCCGCCGCCGACGCCGAGCGCAATGGCCTTGCCGGCGTCCGCGCCATCGTCCACGGCGGCGAAGACGGTGGTGAGGATCGTTGCGAGCACTGGACCAGACTCCTTTGGGTTAGTGGTGCTCGGCGACCGCGCCGCCGAGGTAGATGGCAGTCAAGGTGGCGAAGATGAACGCCTGCAGGGTGGCGACCAGCCCGACCTCGAAGAGGAAGAGAATGACTCCCAGCGGGAGCGTCACCCAGCCGAGCGCCTCGAGCCCGAGCAGCACCGCGAGGCCGCCGGACATGAACAGGATGATCAGGTGGCCGGCGAGGATGTTGGCGAAAAGACGTACGGAGAGGCTGATCAGCCGCATGAAGTTCGACAAGAACTCCAGTACGAAGATGAACGCGGCCATGCCCCCCGTCACGCCGGACGGGATCAGGCTCTTCAGATAGCCGCCGACGCCCTTCGCCCGGATGCCCTCGACGTTGTAGGAGACGAACACGACGAGCGCGAGGACGAGCGGGATCGCGAGGTTCGCGGTCGCCGCATAGATGGCGAAGCCAGGGACCGCGACCCCGAACACGTCGAACGTGTGCTCGGTGTTCGTCGGCAGCGGGATGTACCCGATCAGGTTGTTGAACCAGATGAACAGGAACAGCGTCCCGATGAACGGGAACCACTTGCGGGCCATCCGGTCGTCGAGGTTCCCGCGCGTGATGTTGTCGCGCATCAGCGAGAACAGCACCTCGACGGCGGTCTGCACGCGGTTCGGCCGTGCCTGCATGCGGTTGGCGATGTAGAGCATCGTCGCGCACGTGAGGATCGCGGCGATGAAGAGGTACATCACGGCCTTGTTGATGTCGAACGGGCCGGGGAGGCTGATCCAGGTGTCGAGCTTGAACTCGTTCTGGGGCTGGAACTCCTCGTTGTCCCGGCGCGTAAAGCCGAAGATCACGACGATCAGGATCAGCGACAGCAGGTAGAACCCGAGGACGCCGAACAGGATCTTCCTTCGGGTGCTCATGGCCGTGACGACTTCCTCTCCAGAGGGCGGATGATCAACGAGGTGGCGAAGTAGACGGTGAACGCGGCGAGCACCGTGATGCCCGCCGTGAGGCCGTCTTCCCGGTCGGCGATCAGGCCGACGGCCAGGATGGTAAGGCCGATGAGCCACGCGCGTAGTACCAAGGACGCCATGTTGAGCCCGAGGGCGGTCTTTACGTCACCTGCGCGCTCGGCCCGGCGCTCGATCGTGAGGGCCGCGATGCGCTGGATGATCCACGCCGCGGCCGCGACCACGTAGCCGAGGACCGGCGCGCCGAGCAGGACCACGAACGGCGCGGCGAGCAGCACCACGACGATGTCGAGGTAGCGGACGAACGTGAGCGGGTCCCCCCCACGCGCCGCCACGGCAGGGTCAGCAGGCACGGTCAAACCTTGTGTTCACCGATTTTGGGCATGGAAGAACGCGCCGCGCCCGGCCATCCCCGCGCGCATGTGGCTGCGGCGGAAGCCGGAAGGCCGGCTCCCTGGCCTGGGCGGCGCGCACACCATAGCGCGGATTTTGAGCTTGTAACAACTTTGTGACACCAGGCGCTTTTGGGGGCGAGTAGCTCCGCTTGCCGCGTACCCTGCCCCCGCACGACGGCGCGTCGGATCGCCGGCCATGGGTCGCGCCGGCGTGCAGCAGTCGTCAACGCAGCCTGCGTCGACGAACGCGGACAGCCGCAGCCAACCGCGCGATCCATCCACAACGGGGCAAGAGCATCACGAGGGCGATGCGCTGTTGGGGCGACCCAGGTGGCCGCCACCGACCGGCGTCGCGCGCCCGTTCACGGCGAACTCTCCGCGCTACAGTCGGCCCAGGTTGCCTCCGGGCGACCGGAACGTGGCCACGGGTCCGCCAGCATCGGACGAGAGCTGGCGTCACGGACCCCGCCGCGACGGCGCGCTACCGCCTGCACTGACCCGACCTACTTCGCATCGGGCGCGCCGGCCCTCAGCTTCAGCGACGAAGGACTTGCCCCATGCCACGCCACACATCCACCGAACGAACGGATCACTTCCCCACGGACGCGACGGGGCTTCCCGAGGCGCGCGCGCCCGAGCTGGTCGAGCTGTCCGACGGTGAGCACTTCAACCTGCGGATCGCTTCGGTGGCCAAGCGCCTGGGCGACGCGACGGTGCGGATGCTTGCGTACAACGGCTCGATCCCTGGACCGATCTTGAAGGTGCAGGAGGGCTCGGAGGTCAACGTCGACGTCGAGAACCAGGGCGACATGGACGCCACGGTCCACTGGCACGGGCTGCGGCTGGAGAATCGCTACGACGGAACGCACGAGACGCAGCCGCCGATCCTGGCGGGCGAGACGTTCTCCGCGCGCGTCACGTTTCCCGATCCGGGGCTGTACTGGTACCACCCGCACATCCGCGAGGACTACGGGCAGGAGATGGGCCTGTACGGCAACGTGCTCGTCGAGCCGGCCGACCCCGACTACTGGCCGCCGGCGCACCGCGAGGTCGTGCTCACGCTCGACGACATCTTGCTGGAGGACGGCAAGGTCGCGCCGCTCAGCCGCTCCGAGACGACCCACGCAGCCATGGGCCGCTTCGGCGACGTGCTGCTCATCAGCGGCGAGCCGGATCTCGCGCTGACCGCGCAGCTCGGCGAAGTGGTGCGCGTCTACCTGACCAACACCGCCAACACGCGGGTGTTCAAGGTCAAGCTGCCGGGCGCGCGGATGAAGCTCGTCGGCGGCGACAGCGGCCACGTCGAGCACGAGCAGTTCGTCGACGACGTGGTCCTCGCTCCCTCCGAGCGAGTCATCGTCGATGTCCTGTTCGACCGGGCTGGCGAGCTCGCGCTGGAGCACCACACCCCGGACCGGGTCTATCCGCTGGCCGCGATCACCGTCAGCGAGGACCCGGCCGAGCCGGCACTGGCGGAGCAGTTCGAGGTCCTGCGCACCAACGCCGACATGGCGGCCGAGCGTGAGCGCGTCGCGCCGTATCTGGAGGCCGAGCCGCACAAGACCCTGGCGTTCATCGCCGAGATGGACATGGGTGTCCCGGAGGGAGAAGGGCCGGTCGTCTTCGCCTGTCCGATGCACCCGGAGGTGGTCAGCGAGCAGCCCGGCCACTGCCCGCAGTGCGGCATGAAGCTCCTCGCGGCCAAGGCGCCGGCGACCACGTACACCTGCCCTATGCACCCGCTGGTCGTCAGCGAGCAGCCCGGCCATTGCCCGGAGTGCGGGATGAAGCTGCTGCCGGCGGAGCTCGTCGCCGAGGCTGGCGGCCACGGCCACGAAGGCCACGAGCACGAGCACGCGGGCCATGACCACGAGGCGGCCGGCGGCATCGAGTGGGAAGACGACATGGTGGCCGTCAACCGGCTGACGACCCCGGCAAATATGCGCTGGAAGCTGATCGACCGCGAGACGGGCGCCGAGAACGCCGCGATCGACTGGCAGTTCAAGGTCGGCGACCAGGTGAAGATCCGGCTGCTGAACGAGATGGCCGGCGACCATCCGATGCACCACCCGTTCCACGTCCACGGCGCCGGCCGCTTCCTCGTGCTCGCCCGCGACGACGTTGCCGAGCCCAACCTGGTGTGGAAGGACACGGTGCTGGTGCGCACCGGCGAGACCGTCGACATCCTGCTCGACGTCACCAACGTCGGTCTGTGGATGGCGCACTGCCACATCGCCGAGCACCACGAGAGCGGGATGATGTTCAGCTTCAACGTTGCCCCGGCCGACGCCGACTCTCCGACGACGTGACCGCTGACGCGGCAGGCGACCGGCGCGAGGTGATAGTCGTCGGCGGCGGGCAGGCCGGCCTGGCAATCGGCTACCTGCTCGCCCAGCAGGGCCGGCAGTTCACGATCCTCGAAGCGGCCGACACGCCGGCGGCGGCGTGGCGCGAGCGCTGGGACTCGCTGCAGCTGTTCACTCCGGTCCGTTACGACAGCCTCCCGGGCCGTGCGTTCCCCGGGGATCCGGACAGCTACCCGGGTCGCGACGACGTCGTCGCGTACCTCAGCGACTACGCGCGCGACTTCGAGCTGCCGGTCGAGCTGAGCAGCCGCGTCCGCGGCGTCCGCCAAGGCGAGAGCGGCTACCTCGTCGAGCTCGACGACCGCAGCTACGAGGCCGACCAAGTCGTGATCGCCACCGGCCCCTTCCAGATCCCGCGCGTGCCCGCGATCGCCGAGCGCCTGGACCCGGGCGTCGTTCAGCTGCACAGCAGCAGGTACCGCGGGCCGCAGGACGTGCCGGCAGGCCCGGTGCTCGTCGTCGGTGGCGGCAACACCGGCTATCAGATCGCTGAGGAGCTCGCCCGCACCCACAAGGTGCACCTGTCGATCGGCGCCCGCCAGACGCCATTGCCGCAGCGGATCCTGGGCCGAGACCTGTTCCGCTACCTCGAAGCCACCGGCCTGATGGGCAAGACCGTCGAGTCGCGGATCGGCCAACGCATCCAACACCGCGAGACGCTGATCGGGTCAAGCCCGCGCGCCGCCCGCCGCCGGCACGGCATCGAGCTGCGCGGCCGAACCGACGACGTGTCCGGGTCAGAGGTGCGCTTCAACGACGGCGGCCGGCTCAGTCCCGGCGCCGTCATCTGGGCGACCGGCTTCGAACTCGACCACTCGTTCGTGCAACTGCCCGTCTTCGACGCGGACGGCCGGCTGGTGCACCAGCGCGGCGTCACCGCATCGCCCGGGCTGTACTTCCTCGGGATGCCGTGGCAGCACACGCGCGGCTCGGCGCTACTGGGCTGGGTCGAGGACGACGCCCAGTACATCGCCGACCAGATCGCCACCCTCGCGAGAACCGGCACGAGCCCTGTGGCGCGGGCGGTCGCCGCCGAGCCGCCGCAGCGATGAGCACGGCCACGGCCACAACGCAGCCGCGGTTGCGCCGACACGCGCGCGCTAGCCGAAGTGCATGCCTGCTGCGATCTCGCCAACGATGATGGCGGCGACGACCCAGTCGACGATCATGCAAAACGGCGGCCACCATCGCGTGTTGGCGACGAAGTGGCTTCGGTGCTGCCAGAGGTCCTTGAGTCCGTGGCCGGCCAGGCCTGCCACGAGGAGCCAGGGTGATCCGGTGACCGCCGCGGCGGCCACGACGACGAAGGCGAACGTCACGCTGCTTTCGACGGCGATGACCTTCGGCCGTCCGTCCGCGACCGCGAAGCCGACGTAGACCGAGGCGATCAGGACCAGACCGAGCGCGTAGACCGTCGCGCTGTTCAGCCACCAGAAGACCAGTGGCGTTGCCGCCTGGAGCAGGCCGACGACGATCCCCCACAGCATGGGGGTTCGGACTGCGGCGGGCTGCGAAGCGGGGGAAGCTGTGGCTGCCTGCTGGCTGATCGCGGTCCTAATGATCCCGCACGTCATCGCGCTCGTGTTCATCCAGCGGCGCGACACGCCGCGGCGGTGGGGTCCTCGCCCATCGGACTAGCGTCGGCGGGTCGGTCGCCGTGTCCACGCCATCAGCGTACGTCGGTCACGAGCAACGAGGGGTGGCCTGTCAGTCCCCCCTTCACAGAACCCTTGTCCGCGCTGCCGGTAGGCGCTTCAGTGGGTGTCATGCGAGCGACTTTGATCTATGGCGCCGGCGACGTGCGCGTCGAAGACGTGCACGACGCGGCGCTGCGCGAACCCACCGATGCGCTGGTGCGCGTGCTCCGCGCGTGCATCTGCGGCAGCGACCTGTGGCCGTACGGATCGATGGAGCCGACCGAGCAGGGCGCTCGGATCGGGCACGAGTTCATCGGCGTCGCGCAGGTCCCGCTCGACTTCGGGCCGTTCATGCGCAACATCACGCTCACCGGCGGCGTCGCGCCCGCCCGCGCGTACATCGAGGAGCTCATGCCGGACGTGCTCGACGGCACGATCCAGCCCGGTCGGGTGTTCGACCGGGCCATCTCCCTTGAGGAGATCCCGGATGGGTACCGTGCGATGGCCGACCGTGAGGCGATCAAGGTGGTGGTCCAGCCGTGACGACGTGGACGACGGACGAGCTGGCCGGATCGAGGGGGCCCAGGAGCTTGAGATTGCGCCGCAGCGTCGCGACGGGACACTGCGCCGGCCCACGCCGATCTGGGTGGTCCGCGCGGGTGACGACCTCTACGTCCGCGCCGCGTACGGGCCCGGCACCGGCTGGCACCGCGTCGCGCGGACAAGCCGCGCGGGACACGTCCGGGCCGGCGGCGTCGAGAACGACGTGCGGATCGAGGACGCCGACGCCGGGGTCTACGACCAGGTCGACGCCGCGTACCGCGCCAAGTACGGCCGCTACGCGAGCATCGTCGATGGCATCACCAACGAGCAAGCGCGTGCCACGACGCTCCGGCTCGTGCCACAGCAGGAACGCGCTTGACGTCTCCCCGGCCAGCTGTCGTGGGTACAGACCGCCTACACGCGCCCCAGCGTTGATCGCGGCGTTCTGACACACACCCGCTCACTCGTCATGACCCGCCCGCCGTAGCCATCCGCTCGCCGAGCCGGTGGGCGCCGTGCGGCACCATGTGCTCGCGCGGCGGCCGCGGGATGACGAGCGCGGCGAGGAACGCCAGCGCGAGGCCGGCGGCGGAGACGAGGAAGGCGGCGACGAAGTGCGACTCGTCGGCGTGCGCGCCGACGATGCTTGCCGCGATCTGCGCGCCGAGCGCGCCGCCGATCGAGCGCATGATCGTGTTCATGCCGGTGGCGACGCCGGTCTGGGTCTGCGGGACCGCATCGACGATCAGCGTCGCCATCGAGGCGAACGCGAGGCCGATGCCGGCGCCGGTGAGGACGCTGTTGAGGAAGACGTGCCAGTGCTCGTCGTGGAGCACGGCGAGCTGGACGAAGCCGACCGCGACCAGCGCGATCCCGATCAGCAGCGGCGTGCGCGAGCCGAGCCGGTTGCCGAGCCAGCCCGCAAGCGGGCCGGCCACCAGCATCACGGCGGCGGACGGGAGCAGGTACAGGCCGGCCTCGGTGACCGAGGCGCCGAAGCCGAAGCCGGCCGCCGGCGGCATCTCGACGAACTGCGGCACGAGCAGGAACGAGCCGAACATGCCGAAGCCGACCATCAGCGCCGTGACGTTGGTCGTCCACACGCCGCGCAGACGCATCATCCGCATGTCGACCAGCGGCTGCGGGACGCGAAGCTCGAAGCGCGCCCACACGGCGAGCACGATCGCGCCGCCCGCGACCAGCCCGAGCACGCGCGCCGAGCCCCAGCCCCACGAGTTGCCTTGGCTGACCGCGAGCAGCACCGCGCTCAGGCCGAGCGACATCAGCGCGGCGCCGCCCCAGTCGATCTTCGCCGGCGTCTTGACCGGCGACTCGGGCACGAAGAAGTGCGTGCAGACCACCGCGGCAGCGATCACGACGAGGCTCAGCCAGAAGATCCACGTGTAGTGGAGGTGGTCGACGATCACGCCGCTGAGCACGAGCCCGGCGCCGCCGCCGACGCCGAAGGTCGCGGAGATCAGCCCGATCCCGGAGCCCACCTTCTCGCGCGGGAACTCGTCGCGGATGATCCCGAAGGAGAGCGGGAAGATCGCGCCGCCCGCGCCTTGCACGGCGCGGCCGGCGATCAGCATCGGCAGCGACGTCGACAGCGCGGCGATCAGCGTGCCGGCGCCGAGCACCAGCAGGACGATCACCAGCAGCCGCTCCTTGCCGAACATGTCGCCGAGCCGGCCGAGCACCGGCGTGAAGATCGAGGCGGTGAGCAGGTAGATGGTCAGGACCCACGTGACCGCGGGCGTCGAGGCGCCGTACTCGTGCTGGATCGCCGGCAGCGCCGGCGCCACCATCGTCTGCAGCAGCGCGAACGACAGGCCCGCGACCGCGAGCACCGCCAGCGTCAGCCCGTGGTGCTGGCGGGTCACAGCTGCGCTTCCATCACTTCGCTGAGGCGCTCCAGCAGCGCTGCGGCGTGCTCGCGCTCCGCGGGCTCGAGGCTCTCGAGGACCTGCCGGCGCCAGGCGTCCACGACCCCGTGCGCCTCCTCTAGGGCCGTCTCGCCCTCGCCCGTGAGGCTGACGATCACCGAGCGGCGGTCCACCTCGGAGTGGCGCCGCGTGATCAGGCCGTTGCGGGCGAGGCCGTCCAGCATCCGCGTCGCCGTGGGCGCCGCGACGCCCGCTGCGTCGGCGAGCTCGCCCACGCAGAGCTCGTGGGTGCGGCGAAGCGGCTCCAGCAGCTGATACTGGGGCACCGAGAGCTCACCGGGCAGGCGACCGGCCCGCGCGCGCAGGCGGCGCGTCGTGCGGAAGAAGGATTCCCAGGCCTCGCTGAATCGCTGGTGGGTGTCGACCGTGGCGGGCACGGCCAATCAAGATAGCGAGGCAACAATTAGCCTGCTAACTACGC
>DATDKF010000378.1:0-2782 GCA_036520135.1 Solirubrobacteraceae bacterium | reverse complement strand
CGCCGCCGCCGATGACACCGCGGCCGGCGACGGCGAGGCGCCGAAGGAGCCGGCGCGCCCGCGCCGCAAGGTCGCCGCGGCCGGCGAGCCCGCGCCGAACGGGTCGCCGAACCCGCTCGAGGCGGCGTCGGAGGCCGTCCGGGCCGCCGTGCGCGAGGCGAGCGGCCAGCCCGCGGGCGACGAAGCCGCCTGAACCGCCGTTTCCGGGTAGCCCCCGGGCATGCGGTGGAGACGCCAGCCCGGAGACAGCCGCGATGTGGTCGACGTACGCGGCCGGAGCGGCATGCCCGGCGGCCGGGTGGCGCTGCCGGGCGGCGTCGGGCTCGTCGGCGTCCTCGTCTTCATCGCGTTCCAGCTGCTCGGCGGCGGCGCCGCGTACAGCGTCCCGAGCGGCTTCGACGACGGGACGACGGCGCCCGGCGGCGCCGGCATCACCGCGGGCGCGGATCCCGACAAGAACCTCAAGGACTTCAGCGCGAACGTCTTCACCAACGCGCAGCGCACCTGGGAGACGACGTTCGCCGACCAGGGCAAGCCGTACCGCCACGCGAAGCTCTACCTCTACACCCGCGCGATCGACACGGGCTGCGGCTCCGCGAGCTCGGCGGTCGGGCCGTTCTACTGCTCCGCCGACGGCCACGTCTACCTCGATCTGTCGTTCTACCGCGACATGCAGCAGCAGCTCGGCGCCGACGGCGACTTCGCATGGGCATACGTGATCGCGCACGAGATGGGCCACCACGTGCAGCGCGAGCTCGGCACGAGCGACGAGGTGCGGCGGCTCGAGCGCGGCTCGCCCGACCAGCGCAACGCGCTCTCCGTCCGGCTCGAGCTGCAGGCCGACTGCTACGCCGGCGTCTGGGCGCACCACGTCTTCCAGGCCGGCGATCTCGACGAGACCGACATCCCCGAGGCGATCCGCGCGGCCGAGGCGGTCGGTGACGACCGGCTGCAGACGCGCGCCCGGGGGAGCGTCGACCCCGACTCGTTCACCCACGGCACGTCCGCGCAGCGCGCCCGCTGGTTCGACACCGGCCGCAGCGGCGGCGAGCCCGCGGCGTGCGACACCTTCTCGCCCGAGGATGTCTAACCGCTGAAGACTTCGGCGATCACGTCAGATGCACCTCGCCGGCGTCAAGCGTGACGACCGAGCCGTCCGCGCGGCGGACGAGCAGCGCGCCGACGTCGTCGATCCCCGCGCCGACGCCCTCCCCGTCAGACCACGCGACCGGCCGGTCGAGCAGCGCGTCGCGCGCCCGCAGGGCGGCGAGCGACGCCGCGGCCGGCTCGGCCAGCCGGGCATCGAGCGCGGCCAGCAGCTCGGCGAGCGCCGGCTCGAGCTCGCGCGGCGAGCGGCCGAGCGTCCCCGCGCGCTCGCGTAGCTCGGGCGGGAGGTCGCGCACGTCGAGCGCCGCGTTGACGCCGATCCCCAGCACGGCCCAGCCCTCCTGCGGGCGCGCCTCGACGAGGATCCCGGCGACCTTGCGGCGGTCGAGCAGGACGTCGTTGGGCCACTTCACCGCCGCCGCCGGCCCGGCCAGGTCCGCCACCGCGAGGCCCGCCCGCAGCGACAGCAGCGCATCCGCCTCGCGCAGCACCAGCGAGAGCAGCAGCGCGCTCCCGGCCGGCGCGGTCCAGGTGCGCCCCTGGCGCCCGCGCCCGGCGGTTTGCAGCCCGGTCGTCACGAGTGTGCCGTGCGGCGCGCCCGTCGCGGCGAGCTGGCGCGCTCGCTCGTTCGTGGACTCGGTCGCGCGCAGGTGCAGCCGCGGGCGCCCGAGCGTCACGCGGTCTCCAGGCGCACCTCGTCGCCGGCCCGCAGCCCGAGCAGCGCCGCCGCGTCGCCGCCGTTGACCGCCAGCGCCAGCGAGCCGCCGGCGTCCTCGTAGACGAGCAGCTGGCCGCGGGCGACGTCGCTGAACGTGCGCGCCACCACGCCGCGCACGCGCCGTCCGCCGGCGCGCGCCGCGACCGCGTCGCCGAGCCGCCGGCCGGACGCCAGCAGGTCGTCATGTGCCGCGTCGAGGATCGCGTTGCCGAACGAGTCGGTCGCGATCACGTGCGCGAGCAGCGCGTCAGCCTCGACCTGCGGCCGCGAGCGCTCGAACGCGACCAGCTCGCCGGCCTCCAGCGGCTCGCCGGCCGACGCGAGCGGCGCCCCGCCCGCGAGCCGCGCGGCGACCGGAGCGAAAACGTCGCGGCCGTGGAACGTCGCCGACACCGGCTCCAGCCGCCACGGCGAGGCCGAGATCTCGACCGCCTCGGCCACGCCGCCGAACCGCTCGGCCGCCGGGATCAGCAGCCCGTTGTCCGGCCCGACCAGCAGCCGGTCGTCGTCGGCGGTCCGCAGCGCGATCGCGCGCCGCAGCGCGCCGACCTCAGGATCGACCACCGCCAGGTGCACGCCCGCCGGCACGTAGGGCAGCGCCCGCTCGAGCATCAGCGCCCCGGCCTGCACGTCCTGCCGCGGCACCCCGTGCCCGAGGTCGATCACCCGCGCCTGCGGGCAGATCCCCGCGATCACGCCGTGCACGACGCCGACGAACTCGTCACCGAGCCCGTAGTCGGAGAGGAAGCTGATCGGCCTAGCCATCGCGGAGCAGCGCCTCGATCATCCCGTCGGGAGTATGCGGGTCGGCCTCCAGGTCCGGCTCGGCGCCGTGCTCGCGCAGCGCGGCGCTCGTCGCCGGGCCGATCGTGACGAGCCGCGGCCCGTCGAGGCCGCCCGCCGCCTGCGCGTAGAAGCGCACCGACGACGCGGAGGTGAAGAGCAGGTAGTCGGCGG
>DATDKF010000377.1:0-26808 GCA_036520135.1 Solirubrobacteraceae bacterium | reverse complement strand
CGTCCCGTCCGGCATCCCCGACTTCCGTTCCCCCGGCACCGGCCTGTGGGCCAACGTCGACCCGATGGAGGTCGCCCACATCTCGGTCTGGCGCCGCGAGCCCGAGCGCTTCTGGTCGTTCTACGGCCAGCGGTTCGCCGCCCTCGAGGGCAAGCGCCCCAACGGCGCCCACCGCGCGCTCGCCGAGCTCGACATCCCGGTGATCACGCAGAACATCGACGGCTTGCACGCCGCCGCCGGTTCGCGCGACGTGATCGAGATCCACGGCTCGATCGCCACCGCCTCGTGCCAGGTCTGCGGGCGGCGCTACGCGCTGGCCGAGACGCGCGCGCGGCTGGAGGCCGACGCGCAGGGCGTCCCCCGGTGCGATTGCGGCCAGCCTTTGAAGCCCGACGTGACGTTGTTCGGCGAGCTGCTTGACGAGGCGGCCATGACGCGCGCTTCGGGGTTAGCCGCGGGCGCCGACCTCATGCTCTGCGTCGGCTCGTCGTTGGAGGTGTATCCGGCGGCGGATCTGCCGGCGCTGACGCTCGAGGCCGGCGGCCGGATCGCCGTGATCACGAAGAGCTCGACCCCGTTCGATCGGTTCGCCGCCGTGCGGTTGGACGGGGACGTGGAGGAGGAGCTCGGGGGCGTGATGGCGGCTCTGGCGAACTTCCGGCATTGAGGGAGAGGGACGGAAGGGGTGGTTCACGTTTGTGGCCTCGTAGGCAACAAACGTGAACCACCCCCTTGCGCGCCACCCTTCAATGCGCAGTTCGAGCGCCGCGCGGCCTCATAGCCCGCGACCCGCCGCGCGGCCGCGAAGCAGGCCCCGCCGCGGCGCCTCATAGCGCCGTTCGAGCCCGCAGCGCGGCCTCGACCCGCCCCAGAGCGTGCTCGACCACGGCAACGCTCTCGCCCTCGAGCCCGCCCTCAAGCGCCGCCGCCGCCGCAGCGGCGACGCCACCCCGGAGCGTCTCCAGCTCGTCCAGCCGCGGCGCCAGCTGCTCGCGCCACACCTCGAGCTCGGCCAGCGCCGCGTCCAGCGCCACCGACAGCTGCAGCGCCGCCTCGCGCGCGCGCCCGTGCGCGAGGTCGCCGCGGGCGCGGAGCACGAGCTCCTCGCACGCCAGCGCGACGTCGCGGCCGCCGAGGATCGCCGCCACGCGCTCGGCGGGTGAGAACATCGATCGCGCCGGGCGCGGCGGGGGGAGCTCGCGGGCCGACTCCCACTCGCCGTCGGCGACCTGCTCGCCGGTTCCATAGCCGACGCGGCAGACCAAGGCCCGCGACGGGTCGGCATCGGCGACCCACGGGTCGAACGCCGCCACCCGGTGCCCCGCGACCGCCTGGTTGAGCAGCGCGAGCGCCTCGCCGACGACCGCCTCGTCGGCCACTGCGCGGGCCAGCCACGCGTCCGCCGCGTCGAGGTCGCCGAGCGGCGAGACTTCGATCACCGTCGCGAGCGTGACCTCGACCTCCTTCGGCTCGGGGTCGGCGCGGCGGGCGCGGCGGCGCGTCCGCCGCGGCGCCTCGATCCCGCCGACGACCAGCACCTGCCGCGGCTCATCGCCGGCGAAGCGGCGGGCGACGTAGCGCCCCGGCTCGGGCCCGCGCCGGCCCGGGAACTCCCACTGGACGAACCCGAACCGCGCCAGGGCGGCTATTCGCCCTTGTGCTTATCGGAGCTGCGCGTCGGTACGGCGTACTTGGAAGGCGTGCGCCGCACCGTCGGGTTGTCGATCTGGCCGAGGCGGTCGATCAGCTTGATCCACTGCTTGGGCTTGAGGATCGCGTTCACCTGGCGCGCGGCCTTCGAGTTCGCGCCGAAGAACGGCCGGAAGCCGACGTGGATGTGGTCGTCGTGGTCGCCCATGGCGAACGTGTTGTCGGTGCCCGCGAACTGCATCAGCGAGATGATCTGATGCGGCTTCATCGTGCCCTGCAGCGTGAGCAGGCGCTGGATCGTCATCTCGGTGATCGAGCCCTTGCCCTGCGTGGACGGCGTGATCGTGATGCCGTTAATCGCCCCGATGTCAACGGCGGTGCCGGTCGAGTGCTCGGACACGTTGCCCGACGTCGTCAGGTAGCTGTGGCCGCACTTGAGCGCGGTCACCGTCGGCCGCAGGCCGGAGGCGGTGAGGAACTCGAGCGTGGCGAGCACGCGGCGGTCGATCTGGCCGGCACGGATGTCCTGGCGCCCGCACTCGTAGATGTCGATCTGCGGGTTGGTGAGGACGCGCTGGGCGAGCGCCTCCTTGCTCATCAGCAGGATCTGGCCGATCGACGGGTTGGCGGCGTCGGCGCCGAAGAACGGGTTCTTGCCGTTCGCGCGATAGATGGCGGTCGACTCGAGCAGCTTCCAGCCGTCGAGGATCGGCTTGGGATCGACGCGCGGGGCGCCGCGGCCGGCCGGGCGGATCTCGAACCGCAGGAACGCCGCGCGGCTGTCGACCTTGGCGAGGCGGCCGAGGATCGTGCCGGCGACGACGTGCGATCCCTTGTGCAGGCGCTTGAGCTGGACGTCCTTGCGGTCGAGCCCGAGGACACGGCTGTAGTAGCCCTCGAACGTCTCGACGCCGTCGATCACGCCGGTGCGCTCGAAGACCTGCTGGGCGCCGCCCGCGGCCGAGGCGTTCGGGCGGGCCGGGTTCGCGAACAGCCGCTCCTTCGTCGGGGCGGCGGGCTTCTCAGGCGCCTTCCTGCCCTTCGGCGTCGCGCGCTCGGCGAGCTTGCGGGTGGGCGCCTTGGTGGCCGGCGCGGTCGTGTCGGAGGCGGGCTGCGCGGGCGCGGCGTCCTTCGTCGGCAGCTGCTGCTCGCGCTCGGCGCCCGTCACCGGCTGCGGCTTGGGCGCCGGGAAGCGCTTGGCGACGTGGCCGAGGTTTCCGTACGTGTACGTGTTGCCGTAGACGTCCTGCAGCTTCACGTAGTGGCCGAGGCGGTGGGTGTACCCGATGTCCACGATCCGGCCGTCGTTGACGGCGACCACCGGCGCGCGGTCGCGCGAGAAGATCTTGATGCCGCGGCGGCCGGTCGACTCGACGAGCATCGCGGCGTTGCCCTCGCGCACGCGCTTCTGGCGCGCCTTGAGCTGGCCGGCGTAGGTCGCGCGCGCCTGGACCGGGAAGCGGCCCTGCGTGAGGCCGGTGAGCGAGCCGACGAGGTTGGACGGCAGGCCGCCGATGACCTGCGCGCGCAGCATCACCGAGTCGACGTACCAGTCGGCGTGGTTGTACGCGAACACCGCGCGGCGGATGTCCTGGTCGGCGCCGGCGGCCTTCAGGTAGCGCGCGGCCGCGAAGACCGCGTCGACCGGGTTGTACGGGTCCTTGATGCTGTCGCCGTTGGCGTCGACGCCGTAGAGCCGCCACGTCGAGGGCAGGAACTGCATCCAGCCGACGGCGCCGGCGGAGCTCACGTTGAGGTTGCGGCCGTAGTCGGTCTCGATCTCGTTGATCGCGGCGAGGATCTCCCAGCGCACGCCGTACTGGATGCCGGCGGCCTGGTAGATCGGGAGCAGGAACGGCGGGATGCGGAATTTGTCGATGAAGAAGTTCGGCACCCCGATCCGCGCGGGCCCGGGCGTGGCGAGCGAGTAGGTCGGGTTCGCGGGGTTCGGCGAGCCGTCGGCGTTCTGCCCGCGCGTGACGGATCCGGCCGTCTCCTTGACCTTGTCCTTGGCGCGGCCGGCGCCGGAACGCACGTTGCCGTCCGCGCGGTTGACCGGGCTCTCGTCGGGCTGCGGGAGGTTGGGCGCGGTGGAGCCGTCGCCGCCGCCGGAGTTGCCGCCGCCCGAGCCACCGCTCCCGCCGCCGCCACCGCCACCGCCGCCCTGCTGGTTGCCGGGCGTCGGGCTGGGGAGGTCGACGTCGGGGACCGCCGGCGTCTTGACCGGCGGCGCCGTCGGCGCGGGTGGCACCGTCGGCGTGGCGACTGGCCCGAGGTCGACGATGTTCTGCACGGGCGCGGGAAGCCCCGGGATCTGCACCTGCTCGACCGGCGTGCCGGGCGGCACGTCGACGTCGACGGTCAGGACCTGGCCGGTCACGAGGGTCACCTGGACGCGGTGGACCTCGGCCGAAGCGCTCGCGACCAGGACCACCGCATAGAGAGCGGCGGCGGTGAGCGCGATCAGCAGCTTGCGTCCTGTCATCCCCGGTTCGGGCCCCCTCCCACGGTCCCGGCGTGCTCTCGACATCCCACGATCGCCAGGGTTCTGACCCTCAATTCTGTCGCTGAGGCTATCGGTCGCATGCGGCTGGACGCAATCTCGAACGGTTAAACGCCCATTCTCTTGCGGTAATTCGTCGTCGTGCAACGAACTTCCGTCTAAGATAACCCTCGAGTAGAGGATTAGATCGGCGTAATCTCCCCCTGAGTCCGCCTGTACCGGCCCGACCATGCGGCCGTGCCCTTCACATCAGCGTAGCGGTAGGTTGCACCGGACGTACCCACCGACCTGCCCAGGAGAACAGTCATGTCCGAGGACGACCAGGCCCCGAGCGGGCTTCGCGACCGGATCGCCCGCCAGGGCGAGGACGCGCTGGGCAAGCTCGCGCAGGAGCTGCTCGAGAACCCGCTCGTGAACTCCGCGATCGCCAAGGCGTTCGACGCGCGCGAGCGGGCGGTGGCCGCGCAGGAGACGGCGATGGGCGCCCTCAACATCCCGTCGGCGGCGGACATCGAGCGGCTGACGCGGCGGCTGCGGTCGGTGTCCCAGCGCATGGAGGGGATCGAGGAGGCGATCGACCGGCTCGACCAGCGGCTCGCCGCGATGTCCCAGGGCGGCTTCGACGACCGGCTCGCGGCGGTCGACAGCCAGCTGTCGAAGCTTGCGCTGGAGATCTCCAACCTCGCCGGCGCACTCGACGCGGCGCCGTCGCCGCTGCCGCGCGAGCAGGAGCGCCTGAAGGTCGACGAGCCGGCGCCCTCCGCGCCGCGCCGGCGGACCGCCAAGAAGACGACGTGAGCGAGTACACGATCATGCGCGCGGCCGAGGCGCCCGACTACACGGGCGACGCTCCCGGCGCCTTCCTCGGCTACGCCCGCCCGATGGGCTCCGAGCAGCTCGGCGTGAACCTGCGCGTGCTCGCGCCCGGTACGGCGCACGTGCCGCCGGGCGAGGACCCGTCGCTCGGCCACAGCCACCGCACGATCGAGGAGATCTACTTCGTGGTCGACGGCGAGGTGACGGTCAAGCTCGGCGACGACGTCCTCGGGCTCGGGCCGCGCGACGCCGTCCGCATCCCGGCGCAGACGCCGCGCGCGGTGCGCAACGACTCGGGCGCCGAGGCCGCGTTCCTGATGATGTCCATCAGGGTCGAGGACATCCGCGCCGAGTCGGTGCGGCACGACGCGTTCTGGGTCTAGAACGCGGCGGCGCCGACGCGGCCGAGCTCGACCTCGGCGGCCTCGAGCGCCTCGGGCTCGATCCGCTCGCCGGCGGCGAGCCGGTCGCTGACCACGAACGCCGCGGCGGCCGCGACGCCGTGGCGGGCCGCGACCGCGAACACCGCGCCGGCGGTGAGGTCGAGCGCAACGGCCTCGTCCGCGCCGGGCGCGGGGTCGTAGTAGAGGTCGGTCGAGACGACGACGCCGGCCGCGGCGCCGTCGGCCGCCGCGCGCAGGGCGGCGAGCAGCGCGGGGTCGGCGGGCAGCTCCTCGTCGGCTCCGAGCGCGCGGCTCGCGCCGTCGCGCGCGCGGATCGCCTCGGCGATCACCAGCGAGCCGAGCGGCAGGTCCGCGAGCGCGCCGCAGCTGCCGACGCGCACGAGCCGCCGCGCGCCGAGGGCGACGAGCTCCTCGGTCACGATCGCCGCGCTCGGCCCGCCGAGCCCGGTGCTCTGGATCGTCAGCGGCGCGCCGTCGGCCGCCGCGCCCGTGTACCCCCACAGGCCGCGGTGGTGGTTGAGCATCTTCGGCGCGTCGAGCAGCTGCTGGGCGAGTCGCAGCGCCCGCCCGGGATCCCCCGGCAGGAGCACGCGCTCGGCGACGTCCTCGTGAGGGCGGAGATGCACGGGGCCTGGCACCGCGCAGGAGATTAGACTCGCGCCCATGGCCAAGAAGGACAGCAAGAAGAAGAAGGACAAGAAGGGCTCCGGTGCAGCGGATACCGTCGAGGCCGTCCGCACCGCCGTCGAGCGCGCGCTCCCCGAAGGATCCAAGGAGCGGGGCAGGGAGATCGTCGATGAGGTGGCGCGCGCCGTGACGCGCGTGCGCGAGTCGCTCGAGGAGCGCGGCGTCCCCGAGGAGCTCAAGGGGCTCCGGACCGAGATCGAGAACCTCGCGCGCCGCGTCGGCGCGCTCGAGCGCCCGGGCGCGAAGCCGGCGTCGGGCACGACGGCGGCGACCCCGGTGGCGAGCCGGGCGCGGTCGACCGGCTCGCGGTCGACGGCCGCGAAGAAGCCCGCCGCGCGGCGCTCGACGGCGGCGAAGTCCACCGCCGCGAAGGCGTCGGGCACGCGCTCGACCGCCGCCAAGAAGCCGGCCGCCGCGAAGGCGTCGACCGCCCGCAAGCCGGCGGCGAAGTCGACGAGCAGCCGGTCGACCGGCACGCGCACGCGCTCGCGTTCGCCCCGTAGCTCCGGCTCGTCCTCCTGAGCCATGGGCGCCGAGTTCTCCTCGCCGAAGGAGTTCCGATCCGTGATGGACTGGATCTTCTCGACGATGAGCGAGGACGCGGACATGGGGCCGAAGCTCCGGGACGCCGACGTCCCGCAGCGGTTCGAGTTCCCCGACGTGGACCTCGTGGTCAACATCCGTGCGGCGCAGGCGGGCGAGGAGGGCAACCTGCACTGGGAGTGGACGGACGACGTCGACTGGGAGCCGAAGGTCAAGATGACCATGTCGTCGGAGATCGCCAACCGCTACTTCCAGGGCAAGGAGAACGTCGCGATGGCGCTTGCCCGGCGGCGCATCAAGTCGGGCGGGGACGTGAAGGCGGCGCTCTCGCTGATCCCGCTCACGAAGCCGATCTACGCCCGTTACAGGGAGTTCGTGGAGGAGGAGCATCCGCACCTCGTGGTCTAAGGGTCAGAACGCGGCGTCGGTTGTTTGACACCCAGCGGGTCCCGCGGTAGACCTTGCGACACCCGAACCAGGCAACAGGCCGGGAAGTGGGGGGCTTTCGGGTTCCCCGCAAGGCGTCGCCATTAGACGAACGCCGCCGGCCGAGGCAGCGGGCCGCATTGCCCGCATGCGGCGGGACCACGACCGCGGTCCCGCCGCTTTCATCTTCGGGGTCATGCCGGACCTGACGCTCAGCGATGTCGCCCGCCGGATCGACGTGTCGCCGGCGACGTTGCGGCGCTGGGTTAACGACGGGATCGTCCCCGTCGATGACGGCCGCTGGACGCCGGCCGCGATCGCACACGCGCGCATCGTCGCGCGCCTACGCGAGCGCGGGTACTCGCTCGGCCAGCTGCGCGAAGCGGCGCACGCCGGCCGGCTCGCCTACGGCTACCTGGAGGACCTGTTCCCGCCGCCGGCGCGCGTGCGCACGCTCGACGAGGCGGCCGCGGAGACCGGGCTCGAGCCCGCGCTGATCGAGCGCATCTGGACGGCGGCCGGCTTCTCGGCGGACTCGCTCGAGCGGATCGGCGAGGAGGACCTGCAGCTGCTCCGGTACATGTCCGGGGTGATCGACGGCGGGCTGCCGCTGGTCGCGTTCCTGCAGCTCGTGCGTGTCTACGGGCAGGCGCTCGCCCAGATCGCCGACGCCGAGGTCAAGCTGTTCCACCTGTTCGTCCACGAGCCGCTGATGCGCGACGGCGTGCCGGGACTCGAGATCGCCGAGGCGATGCAGGGGATCGCGGCCGAGCTGCTGCCGCTGGCCTCGCCGATCATGGACCGCGTGCACCACCGCGCGCTCCAGCACTTCGTCAGCCAGGACGTGATCGGCCACCTCGAGCTCGAGGCCGTCGGCGACGCCGAGCTGGGCCGCCTGCGCGTCGGGATCGCGTTCGCCGACCTCGCCGGCTACACACGGCTCACCGAGGAGGCCGGCGAGGTCGAGGCGCTCGACGTCGTGGAGCGCTTCGTCGAGTCGGTCGAGCTGACGCTGCCCGACGACGCGCGCGTGATCAAGACGATCGGCGACGCGGTGATGGTCGTCGGGGCCGACCCGAGCGCGCTCACCGAGTGGGCCGTCGGCTTCCAGGTGCTCAACGCCGGCCGGCGGCCGCTGCCGCGCATCGGGATCCACGCCGGTGACGCCCTCTACCGCGACGGCGACTACTACGGCAGCGCGGTCAACCTCGCCTCGCGCGTCGGCGCGCGGGCGGCCGGCGGCGAGGTGCTGGTCACCGACGCGGTGGTCGACGCAGCGGGCCCGCACCTGGTGTTCGAGCCGATCGGCGAGGTCAAGCTCAAGGGCTTCAGCGAGGCGACGCAGCTGTTCCTCGCGAGCCCGAGGGAGCTCGGGTGAGCGTCGTAGAGGAGCGGGTGCGCGCGGGCGGGCTGCTGCACGGCCCGATCGCCGTCCTGTTGTCCGGCGGCCGCGACTCGGTCTGCCTGCTCGACCTCGCCGCCCGCCTGGCGGGCCCGGTCACCGCGCTGCACGTCAACTACGGCCTGCGCGCTTCCGCGGACGGCGACGCGACCCACTGCGCCGTCCTGTGCGAGCGGCTCGGCGTGCCGCTGCGCGTGCACCGCGCCGGCGCGCCCGCGGGCAACCTGCAGGCGTGGGCGCGCGACGTGCGGTACGCGGAGGCGGCCAAGCTCGACGGCCTGATCGCCACCGGCCACACCGCGACCGACCAGGTCGAGACCGTGCTCTACCGGCTGGCGGCGTCGCCGGGGCGGCGCGCGCTGCTCGGCATGCCCGAGCGCGACGGGCGGCTGGTCCGGCCGCTGCTCACGAGCACGCGCGAGGAGACGGCCGCGCACTGCGCCGAGCGCGGGCTCGAGTGGCGGGAGGACCCGACCAACGCCGATCCCGCCTTCGCCCGCAACCGCGTCCGCCACGAGCTGCTGCCGGCGCTGCGCTCGCTGCACCCGGCGGCTGAGGCCAACGTCCTACGCACGCTGGCGATCCTGCGCGACGAGGCCGAGGTGCTCGACGCGCTCGTCCCCGCCGAGCCCGACCTCGATCGCCTCGCGGCGCTGCCGCCCGCGCTCGCACGGCTGGCGCTGGTCGAGATGGCGGGGGCGCCGATCGGCGCCCGCGTGCCTGAGATCCTCGCGCTCAGCCGCAGCGGGACGCAGACGCTCGACCTCGGCGGCGGCCTCCGCGCGGTCGCCGAGTACGGGCGGCTGCGGTTCGACCACGGACCGGCCGCGCCGCCGGCCGCCGCTGTGCTGCCCGTGCCCGGCGCCGTCGCCTACGGGGCGGGGCGGCTGACGTGCGAGGAGGCCGACGACGGCGCCTTCGACGCCGACGCGCTCGGCGCCCGCCTCGACGTCCGCCCCTGGCGCGCGGGCGACCGGATGCGCCCCGTCGGCGCCGGCGGCAGCCGCACGTTGCAGGACCTGTTCACCGACCGCAAGGTCCCGCGCGAGCGCCGTGCCTTGGTCCCGGTGGTGGTGGCGGGCGACGAGATCGCATGGGTCCCCGGGGTCGCCACCGGCGAGCGCTTCGCGGCGACCACGAGCACGAAACGCCGAGTCGCGATGTCGTTTTCGCCGGAAGAACAGCGCAAACGCGGTTCATCCGGCGACGTTACATAGACTGCGCGGCTCAAGCATGCTCCAGGACGAGCACATCGGGGAGATCCTGGTCCAGGCGGACGAGCTCCAGCACCGCATCAAGGAGATGGCGGCGGAGGTCTCGCGCGACTACGAGGGCCGCGACCTACTGCTGATCGGCGTCCTCAAGGGCGCCGTCTTCTTCCTCTCGGACCTCATGCGCCAGCTCGACATCCCGTGCGAGGTCGACTTCATGGCGGTCGCGTCGTACGGCTCGTCGACCGACTCGTCGGGCGTCGTGCGGATCCTCAAAGACCTCGACGCCCCGCTCGAGGGCCGCAACGTTCTGATCGTCGAGGACATCGTCGACTCGGGGCTGACGCTGCAGTACCTGATGCGGACGCTCGAGGCCCGCGGCCCGGCGTCGATCGAGGTCTGCGCGCTGCTCACCAAGCCCGAACGGCGCAAGGTCGATATGCCCGCACGCTACGTTGGCTTCGAGATCCCGGACAAGTTCGCGATCGGGTACGGGCTCGACTACGCCGAGCGCTACCGGAACCTGCCGTATGTCGCGACATTGACCGGAATTGCCGATTAGGAGATCCAAAGGAAGCGCGACCACACTGCATGCTTCCGGGCCTGCTCTCGACCACTGGTAGCCTTGATCGACTTGTCCAGCTGTTTTAGCCACGCTCCCGTCCCGCGGGTGCGCCCATGACGCGATTCTTCAAGAGCGCCGCGTTCCCGATCATCATCGTGATCGTTCTGGCGTTCTTCGCCTCGAAGCTGATCTCGAACAGCGACCGCGCGGACAAGACAAGCTTCTCGCAGTTCCTGACGGCGATCGACCAGCCGAACCAGGTCAAGACCGTCACGCTGAACACGAAGGACAACTCGCTCGAGGTCACGCGGCCTGACGGCAAGAAGTACGAGATCGGATACCCGATCGACTACTCGGACGTCCTCGTCAACAAGCTTCGCGTCGCCGAGAGCGCGCACAACATCTCCGACTTCGACGTCCGGCCCGCGCGGTCGAGCGTGATCCTCTCGCTGCTGACCTACGTCCTGCCGTTCCTGATCTTCATCGGGTTCTGGATCTTCCTCATGAACCAGGTGCAAGGCGGCGGCTCCAAGGTCATGTCGTTCGGCAAGTCGCGCGCCAAGCGGCTGTCGGTCGACTCGCCGAAGATCACGTTCCGCGACGTGGCGGGCGCCGACGAGGCGGTCGAGGAGCTGCACGAGATCAAGGAGTTCCTCGAGAACCCGAAGAAGTTCCAGGCGCTGGGCGCGCGGATCCCGAAGGGCGTGCTGCTCTACGGGCCTCCGGGCACCGGTAAGACGCTGCTGGCGCGGGCGGTGGCCGGCGAGGCGGGTGTGCCGTTCTTCTCGATCTCAGGCTCGGACTTCGTGGAGATGTTCGTCGGCGTGGGCGCCTCGCGCGTGCGTGATCTGTTCGAGCAGGCCAAGCAGAACTCGCCGTGCATCATCTTCATGGACGAGATCGACGCCGTCGGGCGCCACCGCGGCGCCGGCCTGGGCGGCGGTCACGACGAGCGCGAGCAGACGCTCAATCAGCTGCTCGTCGAGATGGACGGCTTCGAGGCCAAGGACAACATCATCATGATCGCGGCCACCAACCGGCCCGACATCCTCGATCCCGCGCTGCTGCGCCCGGGCCGCTTCGACCGTCAGATCACGGTGGATCGCCCGGACCGCCAGGGCCGGCGCAAGATCCTCGAGGTCCACACGCGCGGCAAGCCGTTGGCGAAGGCGATCGAGCTCGACGTGCTGGCCGGCCAGACCCCGGGCTTCACCGGCGCCGACCTGTCGAACCTGGTCAATGAGGCCGCGCTGCTTGCCGCCCGCACCGGCAAGAAGGAGATCACCCAGATCGAGCTCGAAGAGGGGATCATGCGGGTGGTCGCCGGCCCGGAGAAGAAGACCCGGGTGATGGGCGAGAAGGAGCGGCTCGTCACCGCGTTCCACGAGATGGGGCACGCGATCGTCGGCCACTTCCTCGAGCACTCCGACCCGGTGCACAAGATCTCGATCATCAGCCGCGGTCAGGCGCTCGGCTACACGATCTCGCTGCCGACCGAGGACAAGTTCCTGACGACCAAGGCGGAGCTGACGGACACGATGGCGATGACGCTCGGCGGCCGCGCCGCCGAGGAGATCGTCTTCGGTGAGATCACGACCGGCGCGTCGAACGACCTTGAGAAGGTCACCGCGACGGCCAAGCAGATGGTGATGCGGTTCGGGATGAGCGAGAAGCTCGGCCCACGCGTGTTCGGCCACGATCACGGCCAGCCGTTCCTGGGCCGCGAGTTCTCGGCCGAGCCGGATTACTCGGATGAGATCGCGCGCGAGATCGACGACGAGATCCGCCGGATCGTCGAGGGTGCGCACCAGCAGGCCAAGGACATCTTGCTCGAACGCCGCGAGGCGCTGACGACGATCTCCGAGATCCTGCTCAAGCGTGAGACGATCGAGCGCGAGCAGTTCGAGGCGCTGCTCGAGGGCAAGACCGAAGAAGAGGTCTTCGGCGACGAGGCACCGCCCGCCGGCGGCGCCCCCGAACGCCCCGAGCTGCCCGGCGCCGCCACCCCGGCGCCCCCGCGCCCGCTCCCGCGTCCCGGCCTGGCCGGCGGCGCCGCGGAGACCCGCGGCGCCGGTCCGGACAAGCCGAGCCTCAGCTAACCGCGGCTCTACCCGGCGACGTTGACGTGCGTCCGCGGGGCGGGGGCGACGCGCGGGTCGAGGCGGTGGGCGGCTGCTTGGAGCAGCACGGCGGCGGCGCGCCGCGGGCGCCGCGGCCGAGCCGCGCGCGGCGGCTCGGTCATGTTGCGGCGGGTCGACTCGGCGGCCATGAGGATGGCGATGGGCTGACCGTTCATGGGGAGGACTCCTTTCGAGGAGCGGGAGCGGTGGAAGCTCGGACGACGAGCTCGGTGGGGAGGAGGACGGATGCGGAGGGGTCGCCGGCCAGGAGCAGGCGGACCGCCTCGGAACCCTTGCGATGGTGCGGCTGGTTGACGGTGGTGAGGGGCGGGGTCGCGCGGCCGGCGTCGGGGATGTCGTCGAAGCCGGAGACCGATAGCGCCGACGGCACGGCGATGCCGCGCTCGGCGGCCGCCTCGAGCACGCCCAGCGCGAGCTGGTCGGAGAGCCCGATGATCGCGGTGGGGCGCTCCGCGCGGTCGAGGAGCCGGCCGCCGGCCACGCGCCCGCCTTCGAGGTCAGGGGCGGACGAGCCCGCGACGGGGACGGCGCTCCAGTCGACGCCGGCGGCCCGCAGCACGGCGCGCCAGCCGGCGAGCCGCGCGGCCTCGACGTGGTAGACGACGCGCTGCTCGGCCTCGGCGCCGGTCGCGCCCGGGTCGGCCTGGCTCATGACGATGCCGAGGTGGCGGTGGCCGAGTGCGAGCAGGTGCTCGGCCGTGGCGCGCGCCGCGCCCTCGTCGTCGATGTTGACGCTCGGGACGTCGGCCGCCGGCGCGAAGTCGACGCGCACGAACGGCAGCTGCCGGGTGAGGATCGCGTCCCAGCGCGGGTCGTCCTCGGGGACGCAGTAGACGACGAACCCGTCGACGAGCGCGGAGCCGACGAGCGCGGCGTCGCGGCCCGTGATCCGCGGCACGAGCGACATGCCGCGCGCGGCCTCCTCGCAGCCCGCCGCCACGCCGTGCAGGAACTGCACCGTGGCCTGGTCGGTGAACGCGCGCGTGAGCGCGTAGTCGAGCACCACGCCGACCGAGCCGGTGGCGCCGCTCTTGAGCGTGCGCGCCACCGGATCGGGACCGCCGTAGCCGAGCTCACGCGCAGTCTCGAGGATCCGCTCGCGCAGCGCCGGCGACAGCTGGTCAGGCCGGTTGTAGGCGTTCGACACGGTCATCCGCGACACGCCGAGGGCCTCGGCGATCGTCGCGAGCGTGACGTGCTTGTCGTTCTTGGGCGTCATCTTTACCGGTAATGACTATACCGGTAAAGCCCGGGTTGTCAAGAGTGCGGGGGAACCTGAACTGCGGCTGGGCAGGGCATCGGGGGCGCCGGCCGCGTGGTCGGTCCCTGGCGAGTTGACCTCCCATACGGCGGTCAACTCGCCAGACGCCTCGCGGACGAGTGGCAACGCGCCACCTCTCCGCCTCCCCACCCAGCCGCAGTTGGCCGGGCGAAACGCTCCGGCCGCGAGGTCGGTCGCCACGGAGGTCCATCGCGCCACATACTCGCCCGGCGCGCCCGCGCTGTGACGATCAGTCGCGCGTCGGCTCGAGCGGCAGGGGCGAGGAGGGCTTGAGCTCCTGCAGGCGAAGCAGGGTCAGGATCCGCGTACCGCCGCGCGTCGACAGCCGGATCAGCACCCGCTGCAGCTCGGCGACGTTGCGCGCGACGACCATCAGCATCGCGTCGACCTCGCCGGTCACCCAGTCGGCGGCGATCACCTGCGGCAGCGCCTCGACGGCCTCCTCGAACCGCCGGTTGGCCGCCTCGTCGTGCCGGCCGAGCGTGACCATCACGTAGACCTGGAGCGCGAACCCGGCCGCGCCGCTGTCCAGCCGCGCCTGCACCGCACGCACGACGCCGGACTCCTTCAGCCGCCGCAGCCGGTTCAGCGTGGCCGGCGGCGACAGCCCGACGAGCCGCGCGAGCTCGACGTTCGGGCGGTCGGCGTCCCGCTGCAGCTCGTTGAGCAGCCGCACATCGATCAAATCAAGTGAAAGGGCCATATGACGGAATAATATTTCGTGTTCTGGCGGATTCGTCAAACTGAGCTCTAGAATTCATCCAGACCGCCGATGTTCTTATCGAGATGCTCAACCGCCGCCACACAACCGCTCCCGCGCTCGTCGCGCTCGCCATGGCCGGATCGCTGTGGGGCCTCACCGTGCCGCTGTCCAAGCTCGGCATGGGGTGGCTCGACGCCGGCTGGCTGGCGGTCGCGCGCTTCGCGGTCGCCGCGCCGCTGCTGGCGCTGCTCGCGCGGCGGAACCTGCGCGCGGCGATCTCGCCGGGCGTGATCGCGGCCGGCGCCGCCGGCTACGGCGCGGTCATCCTGCTGCAGAACGCCGGCATCGAGCGCACGAGCGTCACCCACGCGTCGCTGATCGTCGGCGCCGTGCCCGTGCTGGTCGCGGTGATCGCCGCCGCGCTGGGTCGCGGCACCGCCGCGCTTCTGGCGTGGCTCGGCTCGCTGGTCGCGCTGGCCGGCGTCGGCCTCGTGGCCGGCGGCGGCGGGGCCGGGACCTCGCTCGCGGGCGACCTGCTCGTGCTCGCATCGGTCACCGGCTCCGCCGGCTTCATCGTCGCCCAGCCGAAGCTGCTCGCGGGCCGCGACGCCGGCGCGGTCACGGCCGTCCAGCTCGCGGCCGGCGGCGTCGCCGCGCTGCCGTTCGCGATCCTCGTCGAGGGCAAGCCCGCCGCGCCCGCGACCGCGACGCCGGTCGTCGCCGTGGTTGCGCTCGCGCTCGTCGGCACCGCGCTCGCCTTCTGGCTGTTCGCGTGGGCGCAGACGCGCGTCTCGGCCGAGGTCGCCGGCGCGTTCGTCAACCTCGAGCCGCTCGTCGGCGCGGCGACCGGCGCGGTCGCGTTCGGCGACGCGGTCGGCGGCACGCAGCTGCTCGGCGGCACGGCGATCCTCGTCGGCATCGCGCTCGGCGCGCTGCCGCGGCGGCCCTCACCAGTCGATCGGCCGGCCGTCGCGGAAGAAGCCGCCGGTCGGCCCGTCGTCGGGGAGCGTCGCCGCCCACACGATGCCGGCCGCGCCGTCGCGCACCGAGCGCCCGCCCGGGCCACCCATGTCCGTCGCCACCCAACCCGGACACACCGCGTTGACCAGCACGGCGTCCCTCCTCAACGCATCCGCGAGCATGAGCGTGAGCGCGTTGAGAGCCGCCTTTGACAGCGAGTAGGCGGGGGCGCCGTCGCGCATCCCGGTGAGCG
This sequence comes from Solirubrobacteraceae bacterium, assembly GCA_036520135.1. Taxonomy (GTDB): domain Bacteria; phylum Actinomycetota; class Thermoleophilia; order Solirubrobacterales; family Solirubrobacteraceae; genus DASSUW01. Next base: position 11,262 of record DATDKF010000377.1, on the reverse strand, counting down.
CGCCGCCGCCCGACGACACGTTGACGAGCCGGCCGTGCGCGCTGGCGCGCAGGAGCGGCGCGAACGCCATCGCCATCCGCCAGGCGCCGAGCGTGTTGGTCTCGAGCGCCTCGCGCACGACATCAAGGTCGGCAGTGAGGACACTCTCCCAGGTGTCGTAGTGGATCGCTGCGTTGTTGACGAGCACGTCGAGCTCGCCGACCTCGCGGCGCAGCGCGCCGACGGTGCCCTGGTCGGTGACGTCGAGGCGGACCGCGTGCACGTCTCCGTCGAGTGCGGGCATCCGGCTCGGGTCGCGCGCTCCGGCGAGCACCGAGCACCCGCGCTCGGCGAGCTGCCGGGCGACCTCTAGGCCGATCCCGCGGTTGGCGCCGGTGACGAGAGCGGTCGGCACCCCGTCGATTATGCGAGTGTTGACCTGTGAATACCTCCGAGCAACTCACCGTGCCCGATCCGTCCGGCCCCCCCGCGCCGCTCTACCCGGCCGGCATCGAGATCGCGTATCCCGCCGAGCTCAACCGCTGGCTGCCGCTGGTCAAGTGGCTGCTGGCGATCCCGCACTACATCGCGCTGCTCTTCGTCGTGATCGGCGCGTTCTTCGTCGGCCTCTTCGCGTTCTTCGCCGTGCTGTTCACGGGGCGGTGGCCGCGCGGCGCGTTTGACTACCTCGTCGGCACGTACCGGTGGGCGTACCGGCTGATCGTCTACGTGCACCTGATGACCGACGCCTACCCGCCGTTCTCGCTGGCGGACGATCCGAGCTACCCCGTGCGGCTGAACGTCGAGTACCCCGAGCACATCGCCAATTGGCGACCGCTGGTGCAATGGCTGCTCGCCCTCCCGTACCTGATCGTCGCCGGTGCGCTGTACTGGCTGACCGGCGTGCTGACGTTCATCGCGTTCTTCACCGTGCTTTTCACCAAGCAGATCCCGCGCGGGATCTTCGAGCTGATGGTGCCGGGCCTGCGGTGGAACCTCCGCGGAAACGCCTACGCGTACTTCACGACGGACCGCTATCCGCCGTTCACCTGGGGCTGACGCGCTGCCGCCCTACGCGATCATGGGCGTCGTCAACGTCACGCCGGACTCGTTCTCGGACGGCGGCGTGTTCGACGACGACGTCGCGGCGATCGCGCACGCGCGCCGGCTCGCCGGTGAGGGCGCGGCGATCATCGACGTCGGCGGCGAGTCCACCCGCCCCCGGGCGGCCCCCGTGCCCGCCGCGCAGGAGCTCGCCCGCGTGCTGCCGGTCGTCGAGGGGATCGCGGGGCTCCGCCTCGGCGTGCAGATCTCGGTCGACACGATGAAGGTCGCGGTCGCGCAGGCGGCGCTCGACGCCGGCGCGAGCTACGTCAACGACGTCACGGCGTTCCGCCACGACCCCGACCTCGCCGGCCTGGTCGCCGACCGGGGGGTGGACTGCTGCCTGATGCACATGCTCGGCGAGCCGCGGACGATGCAGGACGACCCGCGCTACGACGACGTGGTCGACGACGTCAAGGCGTTCCTGGTCGAGCGGATGGAGGCGGCGATCGCCGCCGGCGTGCGCGAGGAGCGGATCCAGCTCGACCCGGGGATCGGCTTCGGCAAGACGGTCGAGCACAACCTCGAGCTGCTGCGCCGGCTCGACGAGCTCGTCGCGATCGGCCGCCCGCTGGTGATCGGGACGAGTCGCAAGAGCTTCCTCGGGAAGATCACCGGCCGCGACGTCACTGAGCGCGCCCACGCGACGGCCGCCACGAGCGTGATCGCGTTCGAGCGCGGCGCGCAGGTCTTCCGCGTCCATGACGTCGCCGCGACGGCCGACGCCCTGGCGGTGGCGGCTGCTACGTTCGGCCGATGGCCCGTGACCCCGACGAGAACTACGACGACGAGGACGACCTGACCGACGACGACGATGACGAGGAGGGCCCCGAGGTCGGGGTCACCGTCGAGATCGTCGGGCTGTCGCTCTACACGCACCACGGCGTCACCGCGGCCGAGCGGGAGATCGGCCAGCGGCTCGTGCTCGACGTGCGCTTCGACGTCGGCGAGCCGGACGCGCTCGTCACCGACCGCGTCGAGGACACCGTCGACTACGGCGAGGTCTGCCAGGTCATCGCCCTGATCGCCCAGCAGCGCTCCTACAAGACCCTCGAGCGGCTGTGCGCGGTGATCGCCGACCGGCTGGCGTCGCAGTTCGGCGCCGAGAGCGTCACCGTCAAGGCCTCCAAGCCCGAGCCGCCGATCCCGCTGCCGGTCGAGGAGGTCTCGGTCGAGGTGTGGCGCGAAGAGCGTTGACAGGCAAGTAAGTAGTCACTAACATCAGCGGCATGGCCGCGCCGACCCGCCGCAAGTCCGCCGAGGAGCGCCGCGAGGAGGTCCTCACGGTTGCGATGGAGCATTTCGCCGAGGGTGGCTATCACGGCACGTCGACCGAGGTGATCGCGCGCGAGGCGGGGATCTCGCAGCCGTACCTCTTCCGCCTCTTCCGGACCAAGAAGGAGCTCTTCCTGGCCTGCGACGACCGGGCCTGCGCGAAGATCCTCGACGCGTTCCGGCGCGCCGCCGCGAGCGCCGAGCCGGGCCACAAGCTCGAGGCGATGGGCGAGGAGTACGTGCACGAGCTCCTACCCGACCGACACGCGCTGTTCATGCTCATGCAGGGCTATGTCGCGGTGTCCGACCCCGAGATCCGCGAGCACGTGCGACGCAAGTACGGCGAGGTCATCGGCGCGGTGTCGGAGCTGTCCGGCGCGCCGGCCGACGAGGTGTGGCGCTTCTTCGCCACCGGCATGCACCTGAACATCGTGACGGCGATGGACCTGGAGGCGATCGCCCCCGAGAACCCGGTCGCCGCCGCGTGGACGGAGATGTTCCGGAAGTAGGCATGTTCGACGCGCTCGCGCGGCTCGCCGACCGTCGCCGTCGCCTCGTCCTGATCGTGGCCGGCGTCTTCGTGCTCTTCGCGGCGGCGTACGGCGGTCCGGTCGTCTCGCTGCTCGACTCCGACGACGACTTCGAGGACCACGCGTCGGAATCGGTGCTCGCGCGCGACGCCGTCGAGCGCGCCGCCGGCCGCTCGGCATCGCCCGACATGGTCGTGCTCGTGCGGCTCGGAGCGGCGGCCGACACGCCGCAGGCGCAGGCCAAGATCGACCGTGTGGCCGGCGAGCTGCGCGCCCCCGGGGTGGCCGCCGTCACCGCCGCGCGCAGCGGGCAGCCGCAGGACCTGGTCTCACGCGACGGGCGCTCGACCTACCTGCTCGCCACGTTCAAGGCGGGCGTCGACGAGGACGCGCTGGCCGAGAAGCTGCAGGACCGCGTCGAGCGCGAGCCGGGCGTGACCGCGGGCGGCGGCCAGCTCGCGTTCACCCAGGTCTCCGAGCAGGTGCAGGAGGACCTCGCGCGCGCGGAGATGCTCGCCTTCCCGCTGCTGTTCCTGCTCTCGCTCGTGGTCTTCCGGAGCGTCGTCGCCGCGCTGCTGCCGGTCGTGGTGGGGGCGACGACGATCCTCACGACGTTCGTCTGGTTGCGGCTCGTGAATGAGGTCGAGCCGATGTCGGTGTTCGCGATCAACCTGATCACCGGCGCGGGCCTGGGCCTGGCGATCGACTACTCGCTGTTCGTCGTCTCGCGCTTCCGCGAGGAGCTCGCGAGCGGCGCCGACCGCAGCGGCGCGCTGCTGCGCACGATGCGCACGGCCGGGCGCACCGTGCTGTTCAGCGCCGTGACCGTCGCCGCGGCGATGGCCTCGCTGGTCGTCTTCCACCTTCGCTTCCTGTACTCGATGGCCTACGGCGGCGCGCTCGTCGCCCTGACCGCCGCGCTGGTCTCGCTGACCGTCCTGCCCGCGCTGCTCGCCACACTCGGCCCGCGCGTGAACTCGCTCAGCCTCAAGCGCTGGCAGGTGGCGATCCAGCGCGACGCCGCGCACGTGCGCGCGGGCCCGTGGTACCGCTTCTCGCAATGGGTGATGCGCCGGCCGGGGCCGATCGCGCTCGCCGCCTCGGTGCTGCTGATCGCGCTCGGCCTGCCGTTCCTGCGGATCGCGTTCACCGGCGTCGACGCGAGCGTGCTGCCGCGCGACCGCTCTGCGCGGGTCGTGCAGGACGCGCTCGACACCGAGTTCGTGCAGGGCCGCACCGCGCCGATCTACGTCGTAGCCCGCACCGACGACGTGGCCGCCGTGCGCGCCTACGCGCAGCGGCTGGGCGAGGTGCCGAACGTCGCGGTGCCGCCGCGGCCCGTGCGGCTCGGCGACGTCTGGCGGATCGACGTGGTGACCGAGGCGCCGAGCCTGTCCGAGAAGGCCAAGCGGCTCGTCGACGACGCCCGCGGGGTCGCGGCGCCGTTCCCGCACCGGATCGGCGGGGGCACGGCGGCGTTCGTCGACCAGCAGGCGTCGCTGCGCTCGTCGCTGCCGCTCGGCCTCGCGCTGCTGTGCAGCACGACGCTCGTGATCCTGTTCGCGATGACGGGATCGGTCGTCCTGCCGATCAAGGCGCTGCTGATGAACCTGCTGACGCTCAGCGCCGCCTTCGGGCTGCTCGTGCTGATCTTCCAGGACGGCCGGCTCGAGGGACTGCTGGACTTCCAGGCCCAGGGCGCCCTCGAGGCGACCCAGCCGATCCTGCTGTTCGCGATCGCCTTCGGGCTCTCGACCGACTACGGCGTGTTCCTGCTCACCCGGATCAAGGAGGCGCGCGACGCCGGCGCAGGCGATCGCGAGGCGGTGGCGCTGGGGCTCGAGCGCACCGGCCGCATCGTCACGTTCGCCGCTCTGCTGTTCTGCATCGCCATCGGCGCGTTTGCGACATCCCAGGTCGTCTTCATCAAGGAGCTCGGCGTCGGCACGGCGCTCGCCGTGCTGATCGACGCGTTCATCGTGCGCTCGCTGCTCGTGCCGTCGCTGATGGCGCTCCTCGGCCGGTGGAATTGGTGGGCGCCGCGGCCGCTCGCGCGCCTGCACTCGCGGCTGCGGCTGGGGGAGGCGTGACGCGGCTCGGCTACCTCGGGCTGGGCTCGAACGTCGGCGACCGACGGGCGCACCTGCAGGCCGCGGTCGAGGACCTGTGGGCGCACGACATCGAGGTGCTCGCGTCCTCGTCGGTCTATGAGACCGAGCCGGTCGGCGAGGTGCTCGACCAGCGCGACTTCTACAACGCGTGCGTGCAGATCGAGACCGAGCTGGAGCCCGACGCGCTGCTCGACGCGTGCAAGGCGGTGGAGCGCGCGCTCGGCCGTGAGCCGGGCGGCGTCCGCCACGGCCCGCGGCCGATCGACGTCGACGTGCTGCTGCTCGAGGACGTCGAGCACGAGTCCGACCGGCTCCGTCTCCCGCACCGCGAGGTCCTCACCCGCCGCTTCGTGCTGGTGCCGCTGCTCGAGCTCGATCCCGACCTCGAGATCCCGGGCGACGGCCGGGCCGCCGACGCGCTCGAGCGGCTCGGGCCCGGCCAGGAGGTGCGCAAGGCCGGTCCGCCGCTGGACGTCCGCCCGTGAGGGTCGCGCTGGCGGTGGCGGTGGTGCTGGCGGTCGGCGCCGCCCCGGCGCGCGCGGCCACGTTCTGCGTCGCCGCGCCCGGGCCCGGCTGCACCGAACGGCCGACGGTCGCCGCGGCGCTCGTCTCGGCCGCCGGCCAGCCGGGGACCGACACGATCCGGATCGGCCGCCACAGCGAGCAGGGCTCGTTCGCCGACGCGGGCGGCGAGGCCGTGCGGATCGTCGGCGCGGGCCGCGGCACGACCGAGCTCGGCGGCGACGTCGACCTCGGCGAGGACGGCTCGTCGATCGCCGCCCTGACGATCCGCGACCCGGGCGCGACGGCGCTCGCGCTGCGCGGCGACGGTCAGGACCTGCAGGTGGTCGGCGGCGTACGGCTCCGCGACGGCTCGGCCCTGCGCTCGTCCGCCGTCGACGGCGCGGTCACGAGCGCGGGCGCCGTGTCCATGCACAGCGTCGCGGTCGCCGGGGCCGGCATCGAGGTCGAGTCCGGGGCGCTCACCGCGCGGCACCTGACCGCCTACGGCGCCGGTGCGGCCGGCGTGCGGCTCGCGGCCGGCGCGAGCGCGAGCGTCGCCGACTCGATCGTCTGGGGCTTCGCCCGCGGCTTCGCCGGCGCGGTCAGCGCGTCGCGCTCGGACTACCCCGAGGCGCCCGGCGCGGTGGACCCGCGGTTCGTCGCGCCGCCCTCGAACCTCGGCCTGGCCGCAGGCTCGCCGCTGATCGACGCCGGCGACCCGGCGCCGCTGGCCGCGACCGAGCCGGAGGCGGACGCCGTCGGGCAGGTACGGATCATGGACGGGGACGGCGATGGCACCGCGCGGCGCGACGTCGGCGCGCTCGAGCGCCGCCCGCCGTCGCCGCCCGGCACGCGCGGCAACCTGCTCGCCAACCCGGGGGCCGAGCAGGGCACGGCGGCGAGCGACGACCGGGCCAGCCCGGCGCCGCCGCGCTGGACGCGCTCGGGTGCGTTCACGAGTGTCCGCTACGGCACGGTCTCCGGAGCGTTTGCGTTCCCGACGCTGCCGGCCGCGGCGCTGCTCGGCGGCGGCGACGCGTTCTTCTCCGCCGGGCCGGCGGGCGCGGCGAGCCTGCGCCAGGTCGTCGACGTCTCGCGCTGGGCGCCGGAGATCGACGCCCGCGGCGGCGGTCGCGTGCGGCTGTCCGCGCTGCTCGGCGGCTTCCGCGCGAGCGAGGACCACGCGGTGGTCTCGGCGACGTTCCGCAGCTCGTTCGGCGTGCGGGTCGGCGGCGTCTCGCTCGACACCGTGACCGCGGCCGAGCGCGGCCACGCCACGATGCTGGCGGCGCGCTCCGCCGTGCGCGCGATCCCGCGCCTCACCCGCAGGGTCACGGTCGCCGTGCGCGCGCCGGCGCCGGGCGGCAGCTACAACGACGCGTACGTGGACGACATCGCGCTCGTCCCGCGGATCGCGCCGCTGCGCGGCCTGCCGCGGCCGCGCCGCAAGGCGCGGCGGCCGTTCGCCGGCGCCGCGGTGATCTCGCCGCGCGTGCGCATCGACCGCCACCGGCGGGCGCGCGTGCGGCTCGCCTGCCCGAGTGGCACGGTCGGGACCTGCGGCGGCGTGGTCACGCTCGCCCGCCGCCGCACGGTCATCCTCGGCGCCCGCCGGATCGCGCTGCGGCCCGGCCAGATCCGCCGCCTGCGGATCCAGCTCTCAAGGCGCGAGCGCCGCGCGCTCAAGCGCCGCACGCCCGGCCACGTCTACGTCGCCGCGCGCGACGCGCAGGGTTTGACCCGCACCGTCACGGCGCCGGTGCGTATCTTGCCGCGCTGATGCTCCTGGTCGTCGACGTCGGCAACACCCAGACGCACATCGGCATGTTCCGGGATGCGGAGCTGGTCGAGCACTGGCGCTTCGCGACCGTGCGCCAGTCGACCGCCGACGAGCTCGGGGCGGCGCTGCGGAGCCTGCTCGAGCTGCGCGGGCTGGCGTTCGCCGACGTCGGCGCCTCGATCGTGTCCTCGACCGTGCCGCAGCTGCGGCCGGAGTGGACCGACATGGCCGAGCGCTACCTCGACCAGGCAATGCCGGTGGTCGGGCCGGGCCTGAAGACCGGGATGCCGATCCGCTACGACAACCCGCGCGAGATCGGGCCGGACCGGCTCGTGAACGCGGTCGCCGGCTTCGAGCGGCTCGGCGGGCCATGCGTGATCGTCGACTTCGGCACGGCGGTCACGCACGACGTCGTGTCGGCCGACGGCGAGTACCTCGGCGGCGTGATCTTCCCGGGCGTGGAGATCTCGCTCGAGGCGCTCAGCGACCGCGCCGCGGCGCTGCCGAAGATCGACCTCGTCGAGCCGCGTTCGCTGATCGGCAAGACGACCGTCGACGCGATCCGCTCCGGGATGATCTTCGGCTACGCGGCGATGGTCGACGGGATCGTCGGCCGCCTGCGCGAGCAGCTGGGCGCCGAGACCCAGGCGATCGCCACCGGCGGGCTCGCCCACGTCGTCGTCCCGTTCTGCGACTCGCTCGACGTCGTCGACGACCTGCTCACGCTCACGGGGCTGAGACTCATCTGGGAGCGCAACCAGACCTAACGTCGCCGGCATCGCGGAACCACCGCCTGGATAACCTCGTGGAGCGATGCCGGCGAAACTCGATTTCCGCGTGCGCTCGCTGCATGACTCGTGGACGCTCGGCGGCATCACGATCCCCAACCGGGTCGTGCTCGCGCCGCTGGCCGGGATCGGCAACTGGTTCGTGCGCCTGCAGGCCAAGCGCTACGGCGCCGGCCTCGCGGTCAGCGAGATGGTGTCGAGCTTCGCGATCCACTACGGCAACCGCAAGACGCACGACGAGCTGCTGACGATCGACCCGCGCGAGCGCGAGGGCGGGCCGGTCGCGATCCAGCTGTTCGGCCATGACCCGGAGATCATGCGCTCGGCCGCCGCGCACGTGGCGACGCTCGGCGCCGACCTGATTGACATCAACATGGGGTGCCCGGTGCCGAAGGTGATGAAGACCGGCGCCGGGGCGGCGCTGCTGCAGGACGCGGACGCCGCGGTCGCGATCGCGCGTGCGGCGCGCGACGGCTCCGGTCTCCCGGTGACCGTCAAGCTGCGGGCCGAGGGCGTCGAGGTCGCCCGGCGCCTGGTCGAGGACGGCGGCGTCGCCGGCATCACGTTCCACCCGCGCACGGTCAAGGTGCGCCACAAGGGCAAGCCGGACTACGACCTCGCGGCACGGCTCGTGCGGGAGCTGCCCGTGCCGGTGATCGTCACCGGCGGCATGGACGGCGCCGACCACGTGCGCTGGGTGTTCGAATACACCGGCTGCGAGGCGGTCATGCTGGCCCGCGGGAGCCTCGGCAACCCCTGGTTGTTCGCGCAGGTTCTCGGGCGCCGCGACGACGAGCCCGCGCGCGAGGAGATCGTGGCCGAGTGGGAGTGGGTGCTCGACCGCGCCGAGGAGCACCTGGGCGCGGAGCGCGCCGCCCGCTATCTGCGCAAGTTCCACCCCTGGTACGTGGATCGGCTGGGGGCTCCGCACGGCGTGCAGGACGCGCTCCAGCGCGCCGAGTCCCTTTCCGAACAGCGCGAGATCATCGTCGGACTCGGTGCTACCATGCGCGACCGCGCCAGCGTCTGAGCGCACTCCTCGTCCGCCCGTGTTGCGGGCGTTTTCTTTCTCCGGACCCCAGCCCCCAAGGACGACGACATGCAGAAGGACGTCATCCTCACCCCCGAAGGCCTCGAGAACCTCAAGAAGGAGATCGAGTACCTCTCCACCGACAAGCGGCGGGAGGTGGCCGAACGCATCAAGGAGGCGCGCGAGTTCGGCGACATCTCCGAGAACTCCGAGTACGACGACGCCAAGAACGAGCAGGCGATGCTCGAGGCTCGGATCGCGTCGCTCGAGGACAAGCTGCGCTCGGCGTCGGTGATCGACGCCAAGGAGCTCTCCAACGACGTTGTCAGGGTCGGCTCGCTGGTCAACGTCAAGGACGAGACCTCGGGCAAGTCGCTGCAGTACACGATCGTCGGCTCGACCGAGGCGAACCCGGCGGAGAACAAGCTCTCCAACGAGTCGCCGGTCGGCAAGGCGCTCCTCGGCAACAAGCGCAACGACGTCGTCAACGTGCAGCTGCCGAACGGCAAGGCGCGCAAGCTCAAGATCACCAAGATCGACGTCGCCAAGGCGTGAGGTGAGCGACGAGCTCGTCGAGCAGCGCCGGCGCAAGCTCGCCGCGTTGCGCGACGAGGGCGTCGAGCCCTTCCCGCACGCCTTCCATGGCGTGCGGCCGATCGCCGACGTCAAGGCCCCGCACGAGGACCTGCTCGCGGGCGAGGAGACGGACGTGCGGGCGCGGATCGCCGGCCGCCTGGCCGCTCGCCGCGGCCAGGGCAAGGCCGCGTTCCTCGACCTCGTCGACCGCTCCGGGCGGATGCAGCTCCACGCGCGGGCGGACGTGCTCGGCCAGGAGTCGCTGGACCGGCTGGTCTCGCTCGACCTCGGCGACCTCGTGGGCGCCGACGGCACCGTGTTCCGCACCCGCCGCGGCGAGCTGTCGCTCAAGGTCGACGACTGGACGCTGCTCGCCAAGTCGCTGCTCGCGCCGCCGGAGAAGCACCACGGGCTGACCGACGTCGAGACGCGCTACCGCCAGCGCGAGCTCGACCTGATGGCCAACGAGGAGTCGCGCGAGATGTTCATCAAGCGCGCACGGATCATCACTGAGATCCGCCGGTTCCTCGACGCCGAGGGCTTCATCGAGGTCGAGACGCCGGTCCTGCAGCCGATCTACGGCGGCGGCATGGGGCGGCCGTTCACCACGCACCACAACGAGCTCGACCGCACGCTGTACATGCGGATCGCCACCGAGCTGTACCTCAAGCGCCTGATCGTGGGCGGGCTCGAGCGCGTGTACGAGATCGGCAAGGACTTCCGCAACGAGGGCGTCTCGTTCAAGCACAACCCCGAGTTCACGGTGCTCGAGTGGTACGAGGCCTACGCGGACTACCAGGACATCGCGGCGCGCTGCGAGCGGCTCGTCGCGTCCGTGGCCGCCGCCGTCGGCCAGGAAGGATTCGAACCCCCGTGGCGGCGCGAGACGCTCGGCGCGGCGATCCAGCAGCGCACCGGGATCGACATCTACGCGCACCGCGACGTCGACGCCCTGCGGGCGGCGATGGTCGACAAGGGCATGGACCCGGCCGCACACGAGACGACGTGGGCGCGGCTCGTCGACTACCTGCTGAGCAAGTTCGTCGAGCCTGAGCTGATCGGGCCGACGTTCCTGTTCGACTACCCCGTCGAGCTGTCCCCGCTGGCCAAGCGCCACCGCTCGGAGCCGGGGTTGGTCGAGCGCTTCGAGGTCTTCGCGGGCGGCATGGAGTTCGGCAACGCGTTCTCCGAGCTCAACGACCCGGACGACCAGCGCGCCCGCTTCGAGGCCCAGCGCGCCGACGCCGCGGCCGGCGACGAGGAGGCGATGCCCTACGACGAGGCGTACGTGCGCGCGCTCGAGCACGGGATGCCGCCGACCGGTGGGATCGGGATCGGGATCGACCGGCTGGTGATGCTGATGACCGGGGCCGAGACGATTCGCGAGGTCGTCCTCTTTCCGGCCATGCGGGACTGAGGGGACGACGTCAACTGCGCATTGAGGGGAGGCGCGGGAGGGGGGTGGTTCACGTTTGTTGCCGCATAGGCAACGTTCGTGACACACCCCCGTCGATCCCACTCCCTCAATGCCCGGGGTTTACGGCGGCGTCACGCCCAACGCCAGCGGCAGCTCACTTCGGCCCAG
>DATDKF010000376.1:0-2966 GCA_036520135.1 Solirubrobacteraceae bacterium | reverse complement strand
AGCGCCGCGGCGAGCTCGGCCGGGCGGCGGCCCTGCGTGAGCACGACGACGCCGATCACCGCAGCCGGGCCGACGTGAGGATGGCCAGCAGGTGCCCGGCGGCGGTGATCGCGCCGACGGCGACGAGCGCGATCACGAGCGCGCGCGAGCCGGCGAGGTCGTCGGCGAACGCGTCGACGATCGCCGCCGCCAGCGCGAGCAGCGTTGCCTCCATCGCCACGAACGCCCGGAAGAACGGCGCGAGCCCGGCCGCCCGGCGCAGGCTTGCGAGCCCGGCCGCGCGCGGCGCCGCCACCGCGCGGGTGTCGCCTGCCGGCGGCCGGCCCGACTCCGCGCGCGCGACCGTCACCAAAACCGACTCGCCCTTGATCAGCAGCACCAGCACGGCGATCAGCAGCCCGAGCGTCGTGTACGTCCCCAGCGCGTCCCAGCCGCCGTCGGCGCGCACGCCGAGCGCGATCGGCAAAGCCGCCTCGGTCAGCCAATGGCCGATCCGGTCCAGGTACACGCCGATCGGCGACTGCTGGTCGCGCCAGCGGGCCACCTCGCCGTCGGAGCAGTCGAGCAGCAGCTGCAGCTGGATCAGCAGCACCGCGCCGGCGGCGGCGAGCACGCCCGGCAGGCTGAGCACGGCCGCCGCCGCCAGGCCGGCGGCGATCATCAGCCCCGTCACGCCGTTGGCTGAGATCCCCGTCCGCAGCAGCAGCCGCGTCAGGTACGGCGACAGGCGCCGCATGTACAGCCGCCCCGCCCAGTGCTCGCCGCTGTTGCGCGCGAAGATCGAGGCCGGCTGGGTCGCCGCCCGCAGCTCAGCGACCGTAGGCATCGAGGAACTCCGCGACCGCGCGCCGCACGCCGGCCTCGTCGAGCGCCAGGTGCTCGAGGATCGTGAAGCGGTCCGGCCGCGTGCCGGGCGCCGCGAGCACCGCCTCGGCGAACTGCTCCTCGGTCAGCCCGAGATCGCCCGGCGTGCGCGGCAGGCCGTGCCGGCGCAGGCAGGCGTCGATCCCGGCCGCCAGGCCCTCGTCCTCGCGCAGGTACGACGTGAAGAGGCTCGCCGCGCCCGCCAACTCGCCGTGGTTGGCCGTGCCCGGGAACAGGTGGTCGATCGCGTGCAGGATCTCGTGGTCGCCGCCGCTGCACGGCCGGCTCGAGCCCGCCGTCGCCATGGCCAGGCCGGACAGCACGAGCGCCTCGGCGAGCGCGATCAGGAACGGGTCGTCGTCGATCCCGTCGTCGCGGTGCACCAGCGACGTCGCGGCGATCCGCGCGAACGTCACGGCCACGCCGTCGATCGCCTCGCCGCGCTCGCGCGCGGCGAGCCGCCAGTCGGCGATCGCCGACAGGTTGCTCACCGCGTCGCCGATCCCCGACCGCCGCATCGCCGGCTCGCTGCGGCGCACGTAGTCGAGGTCGACCACGACCGCGATCGGCATCTGCACGCCGTACGACGACTTGCGGCCCGCCTCGTCGTCCTCCAAGGACGCGACCGGCGAGGCGATGCCGTCGTGCGCCAGCGACGTCGCGACCGCCACCACCGGCAGGCCCGAGAGGCTGGCGGCGTACTTGGCGACGTCGATCGTGCGGCCGCCGCCGATGCCCACGACCGCGTCGTAGAAGCCGGCCCGTAGGCGCACGGCGAGGTCGGCGCCCGCCTGCACCGAGCCGCCCACGACGCCCCAGATCTCGCCGTTCTCGAGCTGCGGCCGCAGGGTGGCCGCGACCTCCTCGCCGAGCCCGGGCCCGACGATCACGGCCACGTGGCCGCCGCTGGAGATCCGCCGGTCGGCGAGCAGCGGGCCCAGGCCCGCGACCGCTCCCGGTCCGATGTCGATCGTCAGCGGCGTGCCGACCTGGCGGGTCAGCAGCGGCATGCGACCTCCCGCGCCCGCGCGAGGTCGTCGTGGTCGTCCACCTCGACCCACTCGACCGCGCCGATCGAGGCGATCCCGATCCGCCCGCCGCGGTCGGCGTGCACCTGGAAGCCGTCCTCGTAGTAGAGCTGCGGATCCTGCCGCCAGGTCGTCTCCAGGGCGTCGGCGAGCGCGTCGGCCGCCTCCGGCTCGATCAACGTCACGCCGATGTACTCGCCCTGCGCGGTCGCCGGGTCGAGCGCCTTGTTGATCCGGTCCAGGTGGCCGTCGCCGGTGACGTGGACCTTCATCTCCTCCTCGCCGAGCGGCTTGGAGTCGTCGACCGCGATCACCAGCTCGGGGCCGCGCGCGGCCAGCAGCCGCTCCTCGACCGCTGCGGGGTGGACGGTGTCGCCGTTGGCCAGCAGCACGCCGTCGGCGAACGCGTCGCGCGCGCACCACAGCGAGTACGCGTTGTTCCACTCGAGCGCCTTGTCGTTGAACACGAGCTCGAGCGTGAGCCCGTGGCGGCGCTCGAGCGCCGGCACGCGCTCGGCGAGGCGGTCGTGGGCGTGGCCGGTAACGATGACCGCGTCCGTGAGGCCGACGTGCGCGAAGTTCGCGAGCGCGATGTCGAGGATCGTGCGGTCGCCGTCGACGCCGAGCAGCGTTTTCGGTAGGTCCGCCGTCTCGTGACCCAGCCGCTTGCCGAGCCCGGCGGCCAGCACCATCCCGATCACAGCTCGTCCTCCTCGTCCTCGTCGCCCATCGGCTGCTCCACGCGGCCGATCACCACCCATCCATACACGGCCTCGCCGACGAAGGCCACGCCGAGCACGGTGGCGACGACGTAGTAGCCGGCGGGCAGCGCGCCCGTCACGAGCAGGAGGTACGCGAGCACGAGCCGCCCGTCCCAGCCCAGCGAGAGCGCGCTCACCCAGCGCGCGGGCACGACGCCGCGGTGGCGCAGCCGGTACACGAGGTCGTAGTGGCGGAACTGCAGGGCGAAGATCAGCGCGAACGCCGCCGGATAGGCGGACGCGCCGTGCAGGCCGGCGATCCAGATCAGCCCGACGTACTCGGTCAGCCGCAGCAGCGGCGTCACCGCCCAGG
>DATDKF010000375.1:0-5011 GCA_036520135.1 Solirubrobacteraceae bacterium | reverse complement strand
CCGAGCCGCTGCCCCGCCGCGTCCCGCGCGCGCTCGCCGACCTGCTCCGCGCCGCGCTCGCGCGCGACCCGGCCGCGCGCCCGACCGCGGCCGAGCTCGCCGCCGGCCTCGAGCCGCTCGTCGCGGCGCTGCCCCGGCGGCTTGTGCTCGGCCGGCGGCGCTGAGGTCGGCGCCTCAGACCGCCGCGCCGACCCCGAGGTTCGCGTACAGCGGGTACCGCTCCGCGATCGCGGTCACGCGCTCCGCCAGCTCGGCCTGGGCCGTCTCGAACCCGGGCTGCAGCGCCCGCGCGATGATCTTCCCGACCTCGACGAAGTCGTCCGCCTGCAGGCCGCGGGTGGCGAGCGCGGGGGTGCCCACGCGCAGACCGCTCGTGACCATCGGGGGCCGCGGGTCGAACGGGATCGCGTTGCGGTTGACGGTGATGCCGATGTCGTGCAGCCGGTCCTCGGCCTGCTTGCCGTCGAGCTCGGACTCGCGCAGGTCGACGAGCACGAGGTGCACGTCGGTGCCGCCGGTGAGCACGCTCACTCCGTGGCCGGTGTTAAGCAGCTCTTCGCCGACCGCCTTGGCGCCCACGACGGTGCGGCGCTGGCGCTCGCGGAACGCCTCGCTCGCGGCGATCTTGAACGCGACGGCCTTGCCCGCGATCACGTGCTCGAGCGGGCCGCCCTGCTGACCCGGGAACACGGCCGAGTTGATCTTCTTGGCGTACTCCTCCTTGCACAGGATCGCCCCGCCGCGGGCGCCGCCGATCGTCTTGTGGACGGTGGTGGTCACGACGTCCGCGTACGGGACCGGGTTCGGGTGCTCGCCGGCGGCGACCAAGCCGGCGAAGTGCGCCATGTCGACCATCAGCAGCGCGCCGACCTCGTCGGCGATCGCGCGGAAGCGCTCGAAGTCCAGGAACCGCGGGTAGGCCGACCAGCCCGCGAGGAGCAGCTTCGGGCGGCGCTCCTTGGCGATCCGCTCGACCTCGTCCATGTCGATCCGGCTCGTCTCGCGGTCGACCTCGTAGGGCGCGATGTCGTAAAGCTTGCCCGAAACGTTGATCTTCATCCCGTGCGTGAGATGGCCGCCGTGCGGGAGCGCGAGGCCCATGATCGTGTCGCCCGGATCGAGCAGCGCGAAGTAGACGGCGGAGTTGGCCTGCGCACCGGCGTGCGGCTGCACGTTGGCGTGCTCGGCGCCGAACAGCGCCTTCGCGCGGTCGATCGCGAGCTGCTCGATGACGTCGACGTGCTCGCAGCCGCCGTAGTAGCGCTTGCCGGGATAGCCCTCGGCGTACTTGTTCGTGAGCACGGAGCCCTGGCACTCGAGGATCGCCTGGGGCACGAAGTTCTCGGACGCGATCATCTCGAGCGTGTTCTGCTGGCGGTGGAGCTCGCCCTGGATCGCCTCGGCGACCTCGGGGTCGACCTCGGCGAGCGGGCGCTCGAAGTAGTCGGGAGGGAGGTCGCTCATGCAGATGAACGTATCACCGCCTCCGGCACCGCTCCCTGCCTGACGATCCGCCACGTGCCGTCGGCCTCGTAGCCGCGCAGGTCGACGACCGTCGAGGGCGTGCCGGCCAGCTCGCCGCCGTCGAGCACGAGATCGGCGCCGGCGCGGATCGCCTCGGGCACGTCCTCGAGCCGGCGGGCGTCCGGGCCGCCGGCGAGGTTCGCCGAGCTCTGCAGCACCGGCACGGCGACGTCGGCGAGCGCCGGCACGTCCGGCACGCGCAGGCCGAGCGTCCCGGCCCCGCCCGCGAGCGGGAACCGGTCGCTGGGCACGAGCAGCGTCAGCGCGCCGGGCAGCAGCCGCTCGGCGAAGGCGCGGGTCCGCGGCCCCAGCTCAGGCAGCGCGTCGAGGGAGAAGAACATCACCGCGGCGGGCTTGTCCGGCGGGCGCCCCTTGAGCGCGTACAGCCGCGCCACCGCCCGCTCGTTCTCGGGGTCGCACGCGAGCCCGTAGACCGTGTCCGCCGGGAACACGACCACGCCGCCACCCACGATGCATTCCTCGAACGTCATCGCCGGCCGGTGACGACGCGATCGATGCCCGCGAGATCCTTGATGACGTCGGTCTCGAAGCCCTCGGCGCGCAGCAGGTCGGCGACGGACTCCGCCAGCCACCCCGGCACCTCGAACGCCACGAACGAGGCGACCGCGGCGGCCGGCGCCAGGCGGCGGTAGACGTCGAGCCCGTCCTCGCCGCCGTAGAGCGCGACCGCCGGCTCGTGGCGGGCGATCTCGGGCGCCAGCGTAGAGCCGACCTCCACGTAGGGCGGGTTCGCGACGACCGCGTTGATCTCGCCCGGCACCGGGTCCAGCAGATCGCCCTGGAGGAACTCGACGGGCAGCCCGAGCCGGGCGGCGTTGGCCCGGGCGACGGCCAGCGCGTCGGCGCTGACGTCCGTCCCCACCACGCGCAGGTCGGGCCGCTCGTCGGCCAGCGCCAGCGCGATCGCCCCCGACCCCGTGCCGACGTCGACCACCCGCGCCCCGCGCGGAAGCTCCAGCGCCGCCTCGACCACGTGCTCGGTCTCCGGCCGCGGGATCAGCACCCGCGGGTCGACCGCCAGCTCAAGCCGCCGGAAGCCCTTGACGCCGAGGATGTAGGCGACCGGCTCGCGCTGCGTGCGCCGCCGGGCGAAGTCCTGGAACGCGCGCGCCGCCTCCGGCTCGATCCCGCGCCCGGGATCGGCGATCAGCGCCGCGCGGTCGACGCCCATCGCCGCCGCGAGCAGCACCTCGGCGTCCAGCCGCGGCGTGTCGATGCCGACGGCGGTCAGGGCGATCAGCGCCGAGTCGAGCGCGTCCCGGACCGTGGTGCGGGCGAGCGAGGTCAGCCTGGATCCACCGATCCAGGCTCAGCCTGCGGCCTGCAGCTCGAGCCGCTTGCGCTTCTCGGCGTCCTGCAGCGCGCCGGTGATCTCGTCGAGCTCGCCCTGCAGCACGGCCTCGAGGTTGTGGACCGTGAGCCCGTCGACGCGGTGGTCGGTCACGCGGCGCTGCGGGAAGTTGTAGGTGCGGATCTTCTCCGCGCGCTCGCCGGTGCCCACCTGGGCGCGCCGGTCGGCGGCCTGCTCGGCCTGCTGTTCGGCGGCCTTCATCTCGTACAGCCGCGCGCGCAGCACCTTCATCGCGCGCTCGCGGTTCTGCAGCTGCGACTTCTCGTCCTGCATCGACACCACGAGGCCGGTCGGCTTGTGGGTGATGCGGACCGCCGAGTCGGTCGTGTTGACGGACTGGCCGCCCGGGCCGGACGAGCGGTAGACGTCGATCTCGAGCTCGTTGGGGTCGATCTCGACCTCGACGTCCTCGGCCTCGGGCAGCACGGCCACGGTCGCGGTCGAGGTGTGGATGCGGCCCTGCGACTCGGTCGCCGGCACGCGCTGCACGCGGTGCGTCCCGCCCTCGTACTTGAAGCGGCTGAACGCGCCGTCCCCGCGGACCTCGAACGTGTACGAGCCGTCGGACGCGTCCAGAGTCTCGGTCTGGAAGCCGAGCCGCTCGGCGTAGCGGGTGAGCATGCGATAGAGGTCGCCCGCCCACAGGCCGGCCTCGTCGCCGCCCGCGCCGCCGCGGATCTCGACGATGACGTTCTTGTCGTCGTTCGGGTCCGCCTCGACCATCGCGAGCCGGATCTCCTCCTCGAGCTCCTCGATGCGCTCGCGCGCGGCCCGGATCTCCTCGCGCAGCTCGGCGTCCTCGCCGCCCTCGTCGATCAGCTCCTGGGCGCCCTCGGCGTCCGACATCGCATGGCGCCACTCGTCCGCCAGCTTGGCGGCGGGGGCGAGCTGGTTGAACTGGCGGCCCGCGTCGGCGTAGCGCCGGCGGTCCGCGATGACGGAAGGATCCGCCATCTGCTCCTGCACCTCGGCGTAGCGCGCCTCGATCTGCTCGACGAGCGAATCAATCACACAGATAGAGTATTTCGCCCTCCGGTCACCCGGAACCCCACCCGGTGACCTTCGTGCGACGTTACGTTAGGCCACGACTTCCATGCCCACCTTCTCCTCGGGAGAGGCGGCACGGGGATCCTCGACCTCGAGGACGGCATCCATGGCGGCGATCGCGACCGCGAGCTGGTCGAGGTCGGGCTCGCGGGTGGTGAGCTTCTGCAGCTGCATGCCGGGCCACATCAGGTACTGCACCCAGCGCTTGCGGCGGTTGCGGCCGGCGAACTTGATGACCTCGAACGACAGGCCGGTGATCAGCGGCACGCCGAGGATGCGCGAGGCGACGAGCAGGTACCACTCGGGCAGACCGAGCGGCGCGAAGACGAAGATGGCCACGATCATCACGATCAGCAGGAAGCTCGTGCCGCAGCGCGGGTGCAGCCGCGAGTACTTCTGCGCGTTCTCCGGCGTCAGCGGTTCGCCGGCCTCGAAGCACGAGATCGTCTTGTGCTCGGCGCCGTGGTACTCGAACACGCGCCGCAGGTCGTTGAGCTTGGAGAGCAGCCACAGGTAGCCGAGGAAGATCGTGGTGCGCAGGACGCCCTCGACCAGCCAGAACAGGAAGGCGCTGCCGAGGTGCTCCTTGAAGATCGAGGTGAGCCCGACCGGCACGACGAAGAACAGCCCGATCGCGAGCGCCAGCGCGGCGATCACGGTGCCGACCCACATGCCGCTCGAGATCGGCTCCTCCTCCTCGCCCAGCTGGGCGTTGGCGGAGATCCCGAGCGCCGAGAAGCCGATCTTCAGCGACTCGGCCAGCGCGACGACGCCGCGGATGACCGGCCAGCGGTAGACGCGGTGGCGCTTCGTCCACGAGACGAGCGGGAACGACTGGACCCAGATGTCGCCCATGGCGGCCTCGCCCTGCTTGAGGCCGTCCGCGCCGAGCTGCTCCGGCAGCGGCTTGCGGACCGCGACGGCCCAGGTCGAGACGCCGCGCATCATCACGCCCTCGAGCACCGCCTGCCCGCCGACGGGCGCGTCTTTCTGCGCCATGAGGACGCCGTCTGGCAGGCGGGTCTCGGACATATGGGGCTGGGTGGCTAGCTCTTGTCGCCGCGAGCG
>DATDKF010000374.1:0-10172 GCA_036520135.1 Solirubrobacteraceae bacterium | reverse complement strand
GCTGGCGCAGCAACTCGACGAGCCGGGCCCGTGGGGTGCCGCGTTCCGCATCCGCTCGCTCGTCGACGCCCACGCCGGCCGGACCGAGCGGGCGCGGGCCACGATCGGGCCGTTCATCGTCAAGGCGGAGCGCGCGGGGCTCGTGCTCTGGGAGGTGCTCGGCCTCTCGACTCTCGCCTTCGTCGACTTCGTCGACGGCGACCACCGCGCGGTCGACGCCACCCTGACTCGGATGCGCGAGCGGATGCAGACGGTCGCCGTGAAGGAGCTCGCGCCCGACCGGAGCGAGCCGTTCCACGTCGAGTCGCTGGTCGCGCTGGGCGAGCGCGACCGCGCCCGCGAGGCGCTCGCACGCCTCGAGGAGCGCGGGCGCAGCTTCCCCAGGCTCTGGATCAACGTCACGCTCCCGCGCACCCGCGCGCTCGTCCTCGCGGCGGAGGGCAACGTCGCCGCGGCGCTCGCCGCGTTCGACGAGCTCGACGTCGACGAGGCGGCGAAGCTCCCGTTCGAGCTCGCATGGAATCGGCTCGTCCAGGGGCGGCTGCGCCGCCGGGTCAAGCAGAGGCGCGCCGCCGCCGACGCGCTCGGCGAGGCACTCGCGATCTTCGAGCGGCTCGGCGCACCGACGTGGGCCGAGCAGGCACGGGCCGACCTCGGCCGCGTCGGCCTCCGCCGCGCGCCGGCCGAACTGACCCCGACCGAGCGTCGCGTCGCCGAGCTCGCCGCGACGGGAATGACGAACCGCGAGGTCGCGACCGCCGCCTTCATGAGCCCCAAGACCGTCGAAGCGAACCTGGCGCGCGTCTACCGCAAGCTCGGCATCGCCTCGCGGGCGGAGCTCGGCGCACGCATGGCCGACGAGCGCCGGCCGGCGGACGCACAAACGTAGGGAAACGCCCGATGCTGCGGCGGCGGCCGGCGCCTACCGTCGCCGCATGGCACAGCAAACCTACCTCGTCGAGCACTACCGCCCCGGCTTAAGCACCGAGGGGCTCGAGGAATGGGCCGCGCGGGTCCGTGCGGCGGCGGTCGGCATCGCCCGCGAAGGCGAGCCGGTGCGCTACCTCCGGTCGACGATCGTCCCGGCCGACGAGTCGCTGCTGTGTCTCCTCGAGGCGCCTTCGGACGACCTCGTGCGCGCGGTCTACGCACGGGCCGGAGTCCCGTTCGAGCGCCTCACCGCCGTCATCTCCGACGACACCCCATCGACAGCGGAAGGAGAAGAGACATGAACGCACACGCAGCAACCACCATCCGCCCGCAGCGACAGCAGCGGGCCTACCG
The DNA here is from genome assembly GCA_036520135.1 of Solirubrobacteraceae bacterium. Classification (GTDB taxonomy): domain Bacteria; phylum Actinomycetota; class Thermoleophilia; order Solirubrobacterales; family Solirubrobacteraceae; genus DASSUW01. The sequence continues at coordinate 8,888 of DATDKF010000374.1, read as the reverse complement.
GCCAGGAGGCCACATGTTCGCCAGTCGCACCCACCGCCGCACCATCATCGGCGCGATCGTCTGCGCGCTGCTCGCATCCGCCCTCACCGGCGTGGCGCCCGCCGGCGCGAACGAGCGGACGCAGGCGGCCGCGGCGCTCGCCCAGGAGCGCTACTACTCGTCCTACGGCGAGCCCGAAACGATCGACGCCCGCACGTCCGCCGCGGAGGCGCAGGAGCGCTACTACTCGTCCTACGGCGAGGCCGAGCCGCTGACCGTCGCGCAATCGCCGGAGCCGTCCGACGACACGCCGTGGCTGTCGATCGCGCTCTCGGTCGGCGTCGCGCTGGCCATCGTCGCGGCCAGCGCAACCCTGGCCCGCCGGCTGCGCATCCGCCGCCGCGCCGCCCGAGTCACCACGTAGCCGCCTCGGCGCCCGCCTCGCGCACCGAGGCGGGCGCCGTCATCGCGCATCCAGCGAACCCACACCCACGAGGCCGACATGCACACCTTCCAACTTCCAAGCGTCACAGAGATCCGCAGGCCGCGGCCGATCGAGCCGAACACATGGTGAGCCAATCCTCGCCGCGACCGGACACCTCCAGAGCCGCGCCCTTACACACGGCACCGCGCCGATCTGACCCCATCCCGAACACCTCGCGCCGACGGCCGCCCACCGCATCGAAACGGCACGTCGTCCGACGCTCGCGACGGGCAAGCGGGATCTCCAGCGCCGCTACGGCTTGTCGGCCTTCTTCTTCGGCGCGGTGGCGGTCTTGAAGCCGCGCGGCTCGCCGGGCTTCGGCGCGCCGACCGTCGACGGCCCGCCCGACGGTGACTTCTTCTCTTCTGGCTTGCGCTTCGGTTCCTCGGTCATGCGGGGATGCTGCCCCGCCCCGGCTGTCGCTACACGATGAGCGAGGCGCTCGCGCTGCGGCGCGATCGTGTGGCGCGCGTCGCGCGCCGACTGGAACCCCGCCTTGTACACGCTCCAGCGCGTGAGCACGGCGCCGCAGTTGAGCAGCAGCCCGCCCGCCACCGCCGCGGCGCGCGAGCGGCCGCCGGCCACGGCCACGGTCGCTGCGCCGGCCGCCATCGCCGCGCGCGCCCCGACGCCGAAGCGGTGCGCGGGACCTTCCCGGTAGGCGTCCGAGAGCTCGCCGAGCCGGCGCTCCATCGTCTCCTTGAACACGATCTCGGCCGCCGCTCCCGCGACCGCGAGCCGGCGCGCCGGGCCGGCATCCGCCACCGGCGTCAGCGCGGTCAGAGCGCCGCCCGCGCTCGCCGCGGCACTGCTGACGAACACGAACGGCAGGAGGCGGCGTGACTCGTGCCACGCCGGGATCGCGGTGTTGGCGACGAGTGCGGCCGTGTACGACGCCAGCGGCAGGCCGAGGATCGCCGCGACCGTGCGCGCCGGCCGCCCGCCGGTCAGCCGGCCGCCGACGGCGTGATCGGCGGCACCCGGCGTGATCGCCGCGCCGAAACCGGCCAGGACCCACGACCCGACGCTCATCGGCGACGTGACCTTGAACATCCGCAGCATGTGGAGGAACCGCTCGGGCCGCCCGAGGTCCGAGATCAGCAGCGCCGGGCTCATGACCGCGCCCGCGAACGCGACCGCCGACGCCCGCCGCGCGAGCACCCGGTTCCCGCTCGCCTCGGCGAGCCGCGACAGCCCCGCCGAGGTGCCGGCCAGGCCGCCGACGTAGAAGTACAGCGGGACCTCCCAGGTCCACACCGGCGCTTTGATGATCGGCCGGTCGCTCATCGCCTCCCGCCGAGCACCGCGGCCGCGAGCCCGACCCCCAGCGCGAGCGCCGCCGCGCCCGTCGCCGCCCACGTCTCGCCAAGATCGCGCGTCGTCGTCTTGGGGTCCGGCGGCAGCCGGTAGACCTCGGGCTCGTCGAGCAACAGGAAGAGCGCCCCGAAGCCACCGACGCCGTCGCCGGGATCGTCCCCGTAGAGCTGCGCCGAGGTCGCGCCGGCCGCCTGCAGCGTCCGCAGCCGGTCCCCCGCGCGCTCACGCAGGTCGTCGAGCTCGCCGAACTGGATCGAATCCGTCGGGCATGCCTGCGCGCATGCCGGCTCCATGTCGTCCTTGAGCCGGTCGTAGCAGAGCGTGCACTTCCACACGCGACCGTCTTCCTCGCGCCGGTCGAGCACGCCGAACGGACACGCCGGCACGCAGTAGCCGCAGCCGTTGCAGATGTCCGGCTGCACGACGACGGTGCCGAACTCGGTGCGGAACAGCGCGCCGGTCGGGCACACCTCAAGGCACGCCGCCTCGGTGCAGTGCTTGCAGACGTCGGAGGCCATGAGCCAGCGCATGCCGTCGCCGTCCTGGTAGGTCTGCAGCCCCCACTCCTCGGCCGCCTGCTGCCGGATCGCGCTGGCGACCAGCGATTCCCCGGGGTCGAGCGGCTTGCGCTGTTCGATGAACGCGACGTGTCGCCACGTGTTGGCGCCGAGGTCGACCGTGTTGTCGTAGGAGTCGCCCGTGAAGCCCTGATTGGACGGCGGGACGTGGTTCCACTCCTTGCAGGCGACCTCGCAGGCCTTGCAGCCGATGCACACCGAGGTGTCGGTGAAGAAGCCCTTGCGCGGCTGATCGCTCATTCGTGGGTGTGCCGCCTTTCATGGACGACGCCCGAGCGCCGCCGGTACTCCTCGACGAACGCGGCGAGCGCCGGCCCGCGCGGGCGCCGGCCTGGAATGACGTCGCAGGTGAGCACCTTGTACTCGCTGATGTGCACGTTGTTGTCGAGCACCACCGACAGCAGCTCGTTGGCCGAGTCGCCGGTGGCGAGCCCCGCGCGGCCCCAGTGGTAGGGGATGCCCACCTGATGCACGACCCGCCCGCGGACCTCGAGCGGCCGGATGCGGTCGGTCACCATCACGCGCGCCTCGATCGCCGTGCGCGTCGTGACCACGGTCGCCCAGCCCGCGTGCTCGAGCCCGCGCTCGGCGGCGAGCTCCCGGCTGACTTCGACGAACGGGTCCGGCTGCAACTCGGAGAGGTACGGCACGGTGCGCGACATGCCGCCGGCCGTGTGATGCTCGGTCAACCGGTAGGTGGTCAGCACGAACGGATACACGTCAGAGCCCGGCGGGTTGTAAGGGTTCTCGGCCCGGTCGAACTCCTGCCGCGTCGGGTTGGCGCGCACCGAGTAGAGCGCGTTGTCGACCGGCGACTCCTGCGGCTCGTAGTGCGTGGGCAGCGGCCCGTCGACGAGACCCGTGGGCGCCCAGATCCAGCCCAGGCCGTCCGGATGCGCGATGAACGGCGTCGATCCGCGGAGGGCGTCCATCCCTTCCGCGCCTTCCGGCGGGTCGTAGTCCGGCGGCCGGTCGGGCACGAAGTCCGGGTGGTCGCCGAGCCCCGTCCACCGTCCCTGCTCGGCGTCCCACCACACGTACCGCTTGCGCTCGGACCACGGACGCCCGTCCGGATCGGCGGCGGCGCGGTTGTAGAGGATCCGCGTGTTAGCCGGCCAGGACCACGCCCATTCGGGCGCGATCCAACTCTGCTCGGAGCCCGGCTTGCGCCGTGCCGTCTGGTTGACGCCGTCGGCGTAGATCCCGGCGTGGAGCCACGATCCGCACAAGGTCGACCCGTCGTCCTTGAGCTCCTGGTACTTGGAGATGAAGCCACCGTCGGCAGCGCGCCCGTTGATCTCCTGGAGCACGGCCTCGGCGTCGGGCTCGTCGTGCGGCCCGACCAGCGGGTAGTCCCAGGTCAGGTGCTGCAACGGGAGGTCCTTCGGGTCGTCCGACCCGGCGAGCCGCTCGCGGATGCGTCGGCCGAGCTCGTACGCGAACCACAGCTCGGAGCGGCAGTCCTCGCGCGGCTCGACGGCCTTGTGATGCCACTGCAGGAGCCGCTGCGTGTTGGTGAAGGTGCCGTCCTTCTCCGTGTGCGCGGCGGCGGGGAGGAAAAAGACCTCGGTGCCGATCTCCTCGGTCTCGAGCTCGCCCGTCTCGATCTCCTTCGAGTCGCGCCAGAACGACGCCGACTCGATCTCGACCATGTCGCGCACGACGAGCCAGTCGAGGTTCGCGAGCGCCTGCACGTGGAGGCCCGAGTTGGCGTTGCCGACGACGGGATTCTGGCCGACGAGGAAGTAGCCCTTCGTCTTGCCTTCGAGCATCGAGATCGCCATCGGATAGACGGAGTGATCGCCGTCGATCGTCGGCAGGTAGCGCAGGCAGAAGTCGTTGTCGGCGGTCGCGTGCTCGCCCCACCAGGCCTTCAGCAGGGACGTCATGTAGGCGCCGAGCTCACCCCAGACGCCGGTCGACGGCCCGGTCTTCTCGACGAACTCGGCGAGCGAGCTCCCCGTCGCCGGATGCGGCATCGGGATGTAGCTCGGCAGGATGTCGTAGAGCGTCGGGATGTCGGTCGAACCCTGGATGTTCGCGTGGCCGCGCAGCGCGAGGATGCCGCCGCCCGGGCGCCCGATGTTCCCCAGCAGCAGCTGGACGATCGACGCGGCGCGGATGTTCTGCACGCCGTGGGTGTGCTGCGTCCAGCCGACCGCATAACAGATGGCCGACGTGCGCTCGCGGCCGGAGTTCGCGCACAGTGCCTCGGCCACCGCGACGAAGCGTTCCGGCGGCACGCCGCAGATCTCCGCGACCATCTCCGGCGTGTAGCGCGCGTACTGGCGGCGCAGCATCTGATACACGCAGCGAGGGTGCTCGAGGCTCAGGTCCTGCTCGGGCGGCTGGCCGTGCTTGAGCTCCATGCCGTGCGCGCCGTGCGCCTGGTCGCCGGCCACGTCCCCGGATTGCTCGCGCTTGCCCGCGGTCAGCTCACCCGAGACGCCTTCGTAGTTCCACGTGTCGACCTCGTACAGCTCGTCGTCGGGGTTGAAGCCCGAGAACAGGCCGTCCAGGTCCTCCGGGGTCTCGAGGTCGTCCTGGAGGATCACGGGTCCGTTCGTGAAGTGCGCGACGTACTCGCGGAACGCGCGATCGTTCTCGACGATGTAGCGGATGATCCCGCCGAGGAACGCGATGTCGGTCCCGGCGCGGATCGGCACGTGCACGTCGGCCATCGCGCTCGTGCGCGTGAAGCGCGGGTCGACGTGGATGACCTTGGCGCCGCGCTCCTTGGCCTCGATCACCCACTGGAATCCCACGGGGTGCTGCTCGGCCATGTTCGAGCCCATGATCAGGATGCAGTCCGAGTTCTGCAGGTCCTGCTGGAACGTGGTGGCGCCTCCGCGCCCGAAGGAGGTCCCCAGACCGGGGACCGTCGAGGAGTGTCATATGCGGGCCTGGTTCTCCACCGACACGGCGCCGGCCGCGGTGAAGAACTTCTTGAGCAGGTAGTTCTCCTCGGTGTCGAGCGTCGCGCCGCCGAGGAACCCGAGCCCGAGGGTGCGCCGGAGCGGCTTGCCGTCGGACGCGCGCACGTCTTCCCACGTCTCCCGGCGGGTGGCGACCATGCGGTCGGCGATCATGTCCATCGCCGTGTCGAGGTCGAGCGACTCCCATTCGCGCGCGTACGGCCGCCGGTACTTCACGCGGTACTCGCGCCGCGGGCTGTTCACGAGCTGCTCGGACGCGGAGCCCTTGGGACACAGGCGGCCGCGCGAGATCGGCGAGTCGGGGTCGCCCTCGATCTGGATGACGCGCTCGTCCTTGACGTAGACCTTCTGGCCGCAGCCGACCGCGCAATACGGGCAGACCGACCGGACGACCCGGTCGGCCGTCGCCGTGCGCGGGCGCAACGCGTCCGTCCGCTTGGAGCGGGCGGCGTGACCGAGACCGAGGCGGTCTCCGGCGAGCTGGCGCAGCAGCGGCCTCAGTGGCGGCATCCTTACGGCGAGGCTTACCCGCCACGCCCGCGCTACATCCGCAGGTGTCCGCTGCAAGACAGAAACAGCCGGTTTCCTGGGTTCTCCGCGGGCGCGGCGGAGTAGGTCCGGACGGTCATGCGTGACATGGTGCGTCCGTTGATCGCGTGGTGGCTCGCCCTGGCTCGGTGCTCTCTGGGCCGCTTTTGGGCCGATTACGCAAAGTAAGGGCGTTACCGGGGAGACGCGGCCCGCCCCGTGGCGACGGGCCGCGTCAAACGACGTCAGGAGAGCAGCGGCGTCACCAACGCACAGAACTCATCCTCCGTCATGAAGAAGCCGGGGTGCGGCCCGGAGACCCGCTCGCTGAGCAGCTCGAGGAACACGCCGCCCGGAGTGTGGTCGCCCTCGGTGTCGAAGAGATAGGTCTGGCGGATCGCGCCGCGATCGCGGACGAGAACACGTCCGCTCGCATCCGAGATGTTGAACGGACGACCCGACTCGACGGTCGTGAACTGGAAGATCGAGCCTTCGATGTGCGTCGCGCTGACGTCGCGGACGATCGCGTTGCCCCATTGCGTGTAGAAGCGGCCGTTGGCGGTGTTCGTCACCTTCACCGAGTACTCGTAGTTGTCGAGCCCGAAGTACGCGGTGTCGAGGTCGCCTTTGCCCACCCGGTTGCGCGCGTTGCCGCTCGCAAGACCTTCGACGTGAAGCGAGAACCCGCACGCCGTGAAGTCATCGCTGATCGGTTGCGAGTAGTGCTCATGGTCCTGGACTGTGGCCTGCGCCGGCACCGTCACGGCGAGGATTGCGGCGAGAACGCCGACCGCGACGAAGAATCCCTTCCCCATGTGTTCCTCCTCGTCCCGCCGATCGTTTGGAGCAACCGTATGCGGCGCCCGAGCGCCGTGGCTATGGACGACGTGGCGCACATCCCCTCGACCGACGCAACGATGAGGCCCACTCTGAACAAGTGGGCTACGACCCCCTTCGGCCGCCGTCAGCGGACGGCGCCCGCGCTCCGCGGCAGAGAAACCATTCGGAAAAAGCCCGCGTCCGTTAGGGCGCGTCCGCGACAATGCGTAAGGCATCGAGCGCGGGAGCCTGCAAACAACCATGGCGCGCCTGGCGCACGCGGCCACGCTTCTCCACAACACCGACGCGGGGCTCGCGGAGATCGCCGCGCGAGCGGGATACGGGAGCGAGTTCTCGTTCGGCAAGGCCTTCAAGCGACATTTCGGCGTCTCGCCGGGCGCCTATCGCGGGCAGACCGACGCGCCGGCGGTCGGCACGGGTACGCGCGGGAGCTAGCGTCCGACCGCCCACGGCAGGTAAGCGGCTGCTGCACGAGGCCGGGGAGGTTGCCGGGCGTCCCGGCTGCGTGCCAGACTCGCGGTCCATGGGCGCTCCCGACAGCGAGCGGCTAATCCGCTACGGCGGCGGGTTTGCTGCGGATGTCGTGGTCCGCGCGCGCGGCTCGTGGCTCGAGACGGCCAGTGGCCGGCGGATGCTCGACTTCACGGCGGGCCAAATCTGCGCCACCGTCGGGCATAACCACCCGCGCGTGACGGCCGCGATCCGGCGGTCGCTGGACGAGGTGATCCACCTCAACTCGTGGATGCTCTCGCCGCCGGTCCTGGAGCTCGCCGACGCGCTCCTGGCAACCCTGCCAGCGCCGCTCGAGCGCGCGATGTTTCTGTCGACCGGCGGCGAGTCGATCGAGGTCGCGGTCCGCATGGCCAAGTTGGGCACGGGCCGGTTCGAGGTCGCGTCGCTGACGCGCAGCTGGCACGGCCTGACCGGCGGCGCCGCGGCGCTGACGCTCGCCGCCGGGCGCCGCGGGTATGGGCCGACGCTGCCGGGATCGTTCGCACTCCCGGCACCGTACGCGTACCGCTGCCCGGTCCGGGCATGCGACGGCCAGTGCGACTGCACGTGCCTGGAGGCCGGCTTTGAGCTATTCGACCAGGCTTCGGTCGGTTCGCCCGCTGCGCTCGTGGCGGAGCCGGTGCTGTCGGCGGGCGGGGTGATCGTGCCGCCGCCGGGCTACTTCTCCCGCCTGCTCGAGCTCTGCCAGGAGCGCGGCATGCTGGTCGTCTTCGACGAGTGCCAGACCGGCCTCGGGCGGCTCGGGACGATGTATGGCTTCGAGGCCTTTGGCGTGGTGCCGGACTTCCTGGTCCTGTCTAAGACGCTCGGCGGCGGTGTCCCGATCGGCGCCGTGATCACGAGCGCCTCGATCGAGGAAATCTGCCACGAGCGCGGCTTCGTGCATGTCACCTCACACGTCTCGGACCCGATGCCGGCGGCTGCCGCACTGGCCGTCGTCGAGGTCGTCCGCGAGGACGGGCTGCCGGCGCGCGCCGCCCGCGCCGGCGAGCGACTGCGCGGCCACCTGGACGAGCTGGCCGCCCGCCATGACGTCGTCGGCGACGTCCGCGGCATGGGGCTGCTCTACGGTCTGGAGCTCGTCGAGGACCGCGACAGCCGGCGGCCCGCGGAGGCGATGGGGCTGGCGCTGACCGAGGAGTGCGAGCGGCGGGGGCTGTCGGTCAACCTGGTGCGCGGCGGCACCGGAGGCGCCGCCAACTGCTTGCGCATGGCGCCGCCGCTGACGATCTCCGACGACGAGATTGACCTCGCGGCCGAGATCCTCGACACCTCGCTCGCGGCGCTGCCAAGAACGGCGCATGCGTGAGGCGGCGTCCTGTCACCGAGTTCGCCGAACGTGCGGGCTCGGCACCGACAGCTCGGGCGATCGCGTTGCAGCCGCTCGGAGTGGCGGTCGCTACCGGCGGTGCTGATCAGTAGCCCCCGCACGCCGGCGGCCAATGCGGGCGACCTGGGCAGGCCGAACCCCTCGATAGGATCACGCTCGATGCCTGACGATCATGCGGTCCAGGCGTGGATCCGTCGCAACGAGGCGGCACGAGCCGAGGACCGCCGGCGCGACCTCGAGCGCTCGATGTCCGAGCGTCTTGAGGAGGCCGTCCGACTCAGCCGTATCGCCGCGGAGCTGGAGGCGAACCTGCGCCGCGAGCCGGATGTTCGCACCGGATGAGCTGATCGCCGCGCTCTCCGACGGCGGTGTCGAATACGTAT
>DATDKF010000373.1:0-19979 GCA_036520135.1 Solirubrobacteraceae bacterium | reverse complement strand
ACGAGCCGCACGCCCGCCTCGCGCTCGAGCAGCGCGATCTGCTGGGAGACCGCCGCCGGTGTGTAGTCGAGCGCCGCGGCCGCCGCGCTGAAGGAGCCGCGGGCGCCGATCTCCGACAGCGTGCGCAGGCAGGTGAGGTTCACGGCTCGCATCATCCCCCGAGCGCGCCGGTGCATGCCGTCGCGCGCGGGGCGCCCGGGTCGCAACGATTGTGCAGGTGCGTTGGTTCCCTCCGCGCCGAGCTCCCGCACCGCACCGCACCGCGGGCGTTAAGCGATCCTCGCCACTGACGTCACGATCCCCAATGGCCGACCTGCGTCGATGCGGGCAGCCTCGCCGCTCAGCCATCCATCAGAGGGGAGCAGCGACGATGCGCACAATCGCGGGCGGTGGGGTCGCCCTCGTCCTGGCCGTTGCGTTCGCGGCCTGCGGCGGCGATGACAACGACGCCACCGGCGGGACGGGCGAGTCGGGCACGAAGACGCTCACGGTGTACTCGTCGCTCCCGCTCCAGGGAGCGCAGCGCCCGCAGACCACCGATCTCGTCAAGGGCGTCAAGCTGGCGCTCGAGCAGGCCGGCGGCAAGGCCGGCGACTTCGCGGTCAAGTACGAGTCGCTCGACGACTCCACGGCCCAGGCGGGCTCCTGGACACCGGAGGCCACGCAGTCCAACGCCCGCAAGGCGGCGCAGGACGATTCCACCGCCGTCTATATCGGCGAGTTCAACTCGGGTGCCTCTGCCGTCTCGATCCCGATCCTCAACGAGGCCGGGATTCCGCAGATCAGCCCGGCGAACACCGCTGTCGGCCTGACCTCCGACGAGCCGGGCGCCAGTCCGGGCGAGCCGGAGAAGTACTACCCCTCCCAGACGCGGACCTATACGCGCATCGTCCCGAAGGACACGATCCAGGGCGCGGCGCTGGCGACGCTCATGAAGCAGGACGGCTGCACGAAGGTCTTCATGACCAACGACAAGGAGGTCTACGGCGCGGGTCTGGCCAAGAACATCCAGCTCGCGGCCGACGCCCAGGGCCTGGACATCGTGGCCAACGAGGCGATCGACAAGAACGCGCCGAATTACCGCTCGCTGGCCTCCAAGGCCAAGGGCGACGGCGCGGACTGCTTCGTCTTCTCCGGCATCACCGCGAACAACGCGGTCCAGCTCTACAAGGACTTCTCGGCGGCGATCCCGGACGCGAAGCTCTACGGGCCGGACGGCGTCGCGGAAGCCGGGTTCGCCGACCCGAAGGAGGGCGGCATCCCGGACGACGTCGCCGCCAAGGTCAAGCTCACGGTCGCGACGCTGTCGCCGGACGAGTACCCGCCCGAAGGCCAGGAGTTCTTCGACGCCTTCCGGGGCAAGTACGACGAGCCGAACCCGAACCCGTACGCGATCTACGGCTACGAGGCGATGCGCCTGGCGCTCGACGCCATCCAGCGGTCCGGGACCGGCAGCAAGGAGGACATCATCAAGGCGCTGTTCGACACCAAGGACCGCCAGAGCGTCCTCGGCACCTACTCGATCGACGAGAACGGCGACACCACGCTGACCGACTACGGCGTCTACACGGTCGAGGGCGGGGAGCTCCAGTTCGACTCCACGATCAAGGCCAAGCAGTAGGGGTGCTGGCGGTCGTGCTCCGCCGCGCAGTTCGCTACTCTGCGCTGACCAGAGAAAGGGGGTGGTCCGAAGTTGAGTGACAGTTTATTTGGGACCCTGGAGGTGTCCGGCCGCTAGCAGCCGGAGCTGGACCCGCTGGAGCGGAATCCACACCGTGACACCGCCGCCGTCGGCGCCGGAGTTGGTCCCCCCGGCCGAATGAGACAGCCGACAGCGGCTCAAAAGATCCAGCGAGTTGTGTTGAGGCCTCGGGGAGTCGACCCCGGGGCCTCGGCATTTCTAGGCCGCTTCTTGCAGCGGCAGGTACTGCTTCCACGTCGCCGGGATCGTCGGCGACGCGAGCTGGATGAAGATGTGCGCGGCCGGCGTGCGCGGCTTCACGCGCGGGTGCATGTTCACCTGGTGCGGCAGCCGGTCGCCCTTGCGGCGGTTGCACGGCGCGCACGAGGCGACGATGTTGTCCCAGCCCGACCCGCCGCCCTTCGAGCGCGGGATCACGTGGTCGACCGTCAGGCTCGTGCGGGCGCCGCAGTACATGCACTGCCAGCCGTCGCGCGCGAACACCGCGCGGCGGGTGATCTTGCGCTTGTGGCTGTCGCGCGGGACGCGGACGTAGGTGACGAGCCGGATGACGACGGGCTTCGGCAGCGAGCCGCTCGCCCAGTGCAGCTCGGTGGCGCCGAGCTCGATGACCTCGGCCTTCTCCTTGAGCAGCAGCACCGTCGCACGGCGGACCGTGCAGACGTTGATCGGCTCGTACGTCGCGTTCAGTACGAGCACACGACCACCAGACCAACGGCCAGTGCCATTGGTGTTCGGTCCGTGCCGCTGGTGATCATCGCGCGGCACGGACCCCAGTGGTGGTACTGGGGTCGAGCTCATTTGCTGACCGGCAGTGTAGCCATAAGGCCGGGCGGCTCAGGCCGCCGGAAACGACCCGAGCACACGCACCACATCGGCGTGGTTGCGCAGCCCGGCGACCGCCGCGGCGACCCGCTCGTCCTCGAGTCGGCCGTCGAGGTCGAGGACGAACATGTACTCGCCGAGCCGCTGGCGCAGCGGCCGCGACTCGATCCGCGTGAGGTTCACCTCGCGCGCGGCGAACTCCGACAGGCAGCGCACGAGCCAGCCCGGGCCGGCCGATCCGGCGCCCCAGAACACGAGCGCGGTCTTGAAGCGGTCGCCGTCGCCGGTCGGCGTCCCCGCCCGGGCGAGCCACACGAACCGCGTCTCGTTGTCGGGATGGTCCTCGACGTTCTCACGCAGCACCGTGCACCCATACAGCTCCGCCGCCTGGCGGGTGCCGAGCGCGACGGCCGCGGACTCGAACCCGCCGGCGACCTGGCGCACGGCGTCGGCGGTCGACGGCGCGGCGACGAGCTGGGCGTGCGGCAGCGTCTCGCGCAGGAAGCGCGCGCACTGCCCGCTCGCCTGCGGGATCGAGACGACGACCCGCACGTCGGTGAGGTCGAGCGGCCCCGGCGCCAGCACGCAGAAGTGCACGGGGTGGCGCAGCTCGCCGACGATCACGAGGTCGTCGGTCTCGAACACGAGCGCATCGAGCGTCGGGTTCACCGAGCCCTCGAGCGCGTTCTCGATCGGCACCAGCGCGCGGTCGACCGACCCGTCGCGGACCGCCATCACGGCGGCGTGCAGGGTCGGCTGCGGCACCGGCTCGAAGCCGCCGGACCCGGGCGCCGCGGTCAGCGCCTCGTGGCTGACCGTGCCCTCCGGGCCGAGGTAGCCGACGCGCATCAGTCGAGCGTCACGGTGCGCGAGGGCTGGGTGTCGCCCTCGAGCGCCAGCCGGATCGCCTCGTCCTCCTCCGGCGAGAGCTCGTGCTCCCCGCGCCCGCCCTGGACCACCTTGCAGTACAGCCGCGCGTGCTCGCGGTGGGCGATGCAGGAGAGGACGACCCCGTTGCGGTCGGCGTCGAGCAGCGCGAGCGAGGTCGACTGGTGGCCGGACAGCTCGCCGTACGCGTCGTAGCGCACCAGCGCGCGGTAGGCGATCGCCCCGTCGAGCCTCCGCTCGGCCGCCTCCATCCGCGCGTCCAGGCGCTCGGCGACCTCCTCGACGCGCCCGTGCAGCGCCTCGAAGGCGGTCTGCAGGCCGCTGGCGTGGGCGACGAGGTCCTCGCGGCCGCTGGGTCCGAGCACGACCGCCTGGCCCGCCCGCAGGCGCCGCAGCTTGACCGCGAGCACCACGGCGAGGATCAGCGCCACGAGCGCCAGGCCGCCGGCCGCCAGCGCGGCGATGCCGGCCGGATCCGTCAGGTCATTCACGACGCGAAAAGTCTACGAGCGGCGTCAGCCGCGCTCGAACAGCGCGGGGTACTCCGACTTGTTGTTGTCGGTCTTCTCCTCGCCGGGCACCTTGGCGACCGACACGCGGATCGTCGCGGCCGCGCCCAGCGGCGGCGTCTTGTCGAGCGGCAGCTCCACCGTCGCGCTCTCCTGCGGCGCCAGCTTCGGGACCGTCTTGGAGATCGTGATAGGGCTGCCGCTGTCGGCGGTGATGCGCAGCGTGACCTTGATGTCGAACTCGTCGTTCTCGCCCTGGTTCGTGAACTTGACCGTGAACGCCTGGTTCGGCTGATAGGTCAGCCGGTTCGTCGTGCCGGGCTGCAGCGTGGTATCGCCGTAGGAGGTCGCGTCGAGGCCGGTGCCGTGCAGGCCCGGGCCGGTCGGCTGGCCGCTGCCGCCACCGCCCGTGTTGGTGAGCGTCTGGTCGAGGACGTTGGCGATCGTCTGCGGCTCGACCCAGCGGTAGTCGGGCAGGAACTCCGAAGGGCCGATTCGCTGGCCGCCGATCTCCGCGTCGTCGAGCGCGTTCTTGATGAACGGCACGACCCGGGTCTTCCACGCGACGTCGGAGGCCATGAAGACCTCCATCTGCCCGGCGATGTCCTCGATCGCCGTGTCCGTCGCCTCGCCCTCGTCGCCGAGCGCCGTGCTGATCTCGTTGGCGATCCGCTCGAGTCCGTCCCGGCGCCACTCGAGCGCGATCAGCGCCGACTGCTGCGCGCCCTTCATGTCCGACGGCGCGTCGAGCCGCGCGGCCTGGTCGTACTGCTGCTCGGCCTGGACGCGGTAGCTGGAGATGTTGGTCTGCAGGTCCTGCGGCGACCCGCCCTCGCTCAGCAGCTGGAAGAACGGCGCTCCGACCTGGCGCGCGGAGTCGTCGCCGATCGAGGAGATCTGGCGGTTGTAGTCCTTCAGCGCGTTCTCGTGCCGACTGTTCTGGCAGGTCTTGATGACGAACCCGAGCAGGATCACCAGGAGCAGGCCGAGGCCGAGCGCCACGGCGCGTCGGATCATCAGTGTCTGCGAATCGGTGGCGACGCCACCCCCGGATGTGCGCCCGCGGCGCGGCCGCGGCGTGGTCCGGCGGGGCTCGTCGTCCTCGTCGAAGAAGGACAAGGCTTGAAGTCGTCTCCTCAGGAGCGCAGCGCCCATCGCGCCACGCCAGGTCGACCCTTGAAAGGTGCTCCAGTAATACCAACCGGCCCGGCGGTAGCGCCGGCAGGGTCCGGCCGCCGGGCGTCGAAGGGCCCTCGGATGGACGCCACGGAGGAGCTCCACGCGGGAAGCGGCGAGGCCCTCGTCCTGGGGCGTTACCGCCTCGGACGGCGGTTGGGCTCCGGCGGGTTCGGCACGGTCTTCGCGGCGCGTGACGAACGGCTCGACCGGCCTGTGGCGGTCAAGGTCATGCCGGTCCACGGGCCGGTGCCCGAGCGGGCGCAGCGCGAGGCCATGGCGGCGGCGCGGCTCGACCATCCCGGCGTCGTGGCGGTGTTCGACGCCGGCGTCGAGGGCGGCGAGCGGTTCCTCGTCTCCGAGCTCGTCCGCGGCCGCACGCTGGCCGCGCTCGAGCACGCGGGCGCACTCAGCGACCGCGACGTCGTGCGCGTCGGCCTGTCGCTCGCCGACGCGCTCGCCCACGCTCACGCCCGCGGCGTCATCCACCGCGACGTCAAGCCGCAGAACGTGATCGTGCCCGACGAGCCGGGCGGGGCCGCCGCGAAGCTGCTCGACTTCGGCGTTGCGCACCTGGCCGGCGACGAGCCGCTGACCCGCACCGGCGACGTCGTCGGCACGCTCGCCTACATGGCTCCCGAGCAGGCGGCGGGCGAGCGCGTCGACGAGCGCGCCGACCTCTACTCGCTCGCCCTCGTGCTCTACGAGGCGCTCGCCGGGACGAACCCGGTGCGGATGCCCAGCCCGGCCGCGACCGCGCGGCGCGTCGGCACCGCGCTGCCGCCGCTGCGCAAGGCGCGCCGCAACCTGCCGGCCGAGCTGTGCGCGGCGCTCGACCGCGCGCTGGCGCCCGATCCCGAGGCGCGCGGGGCGCTCGCCGACCTCGCGGACGCGCTCGCCGGCGCGCTCGGCCACGTCTCCGACGAGGGCGGGACGATCGCGCCCCATCCGCTCGAGCGCGACGACCGCCGGGCGGGGTTGCTCGGGCGGCTCGCCGCGGGGCTCGCGGCGGGAGGGCTCGCCGCGGCGGCGCTGACGGCCGCGCCCGACGCGCCGGTGATCGCCGCGCTGGGTGTGGCGGTGGCGGTGATCGCGTTCCCGCGCGCCGGCTGGCTACTCGCCGCCGCGGGCGTCATGGCCGCGCTGCCGGACGACGCGGCGCTGATTGCGGCCGGGGCGGTCGTGCCGCCGCTGCTGCTGCGCCGGCACGGCCTGACGTGGTCGCTGCCCGCGGCCGCGCCGCTGCTCGGGCTCGCCGGCCTGGCCGGCGCCTACCCCGCGATCGCCGGCGCGGTGCGCGGCGCCTGGGCGCGCGCGGCGCTCGGCGCGACCGGCCTGTGGTGGCTGCTGCTGGCCGAGCCGCTGCTCGACCGCGATCTCGCGTTCGCGACGGCGCCGGGCGACGCCGGCGACGTGCTCGAGACGCTGCTGGGAGGCGGCGCGCTGCTGCTCGCTCCGGTGTGGGCCGCGGCAGCGCTGGTGCTGCCGTGGCTCGTGCGCGGCCGCAGCCTCGCGGTCGACGTCGTCGCCGCCACCACGTGGGCCGCGGGCCTGGGCGCCGCGACCGGCGCGGTGGCGCAGTCCGCGTCGCTCGGCGAGCCGCGCGGGCTCGCCGCGGGAGCGGTAGTGGCGGGCGCGTTGGCGCTGATCGGCCCCCGGGCGCGGGATACTGTGAACGCGGCACATGACCGCGCATGACCGGGTATCCATCCCACCCAGCCGACCGTGAGCGTGCTCCGCACATTGGAATCCAAGCTGGCCGGGCTCGTCGAGGGCACGTTCTCGCGCGCCTTCAAGTCCGAGGTGCGCCCGGTGGAGATCGCGCGCAAGCTGACGCGCGAGATGGACCAGCACCGCGTGCAGTCGCTGTCGCGGACCTACGCGCCCAACGAGTACGCCGTCTGGCTGTCCCCGGACGACCGCAAGCAGTTCGAGGGCTATGAGGACGACCTGCGGCGCGAGCTCTCCGGCTACCTGCTCGAGCACGCCCGCCGCGAGCGGATCTCACTCGCCACGCGGCCGGTGATCGAGTTCCGGACCGACGACCGGCTGCGGCTCGGCGAGTTCGGCATCCAGGCGCGGCTCGTCAAGGCGCCGCAGCAGGTCGAGGAGCAGCCCAGCCAGGGCGACCACGGGCGGACGATGGTCTACACCGTGTCGGACCGGCTCGCTGAGCCGCTGCGCGAGCCCCACGACCGCCGCGGGACCGCCCGCCTGCGCGTCGGCGGCCGCACCGAGCTGCTCGGGTCGGGCGGCGCCGTGCTCGGCCGCTCGCGCGACGCCGACGTCGTCGTCGACGACCCGAACGTCTCGCGCAAGCACGCCGAGGTGCGCCCGTCGGGCGGCTCGTGGATCGTGCGCGACCTCGGCTCGACCAACGGCGTGAAGGTCAACGGGCGCCGGATCCAGGGCCCACAGTCGCTCAAGCGCGGCGACGTGATCGAGCTCGGGACCGCCCGCGTCACGTTCGAGCTGGAGTAGCGCAGTGGCCCTCGACCCCGTCGCCGTGGCGCTCAAGTTCGGCTTCCTCGCCGTGCTGTACCTGTTCCTGCTGTGGATGGCGCGCTCGGCGCTCAAGGACCTGCGGCGCGCTGGCGCCGAGGAGGCCGTGCCCTCGTACGAGGACGCCACGGGCATGCACCACGCGACCGCCGGGCTGTCCGTCGAGGGCGGCAGTCCGAAGCTGCGCGTGGCGACAGCCGCCGGCCTGCGCGCGGGCTCCGCCTATGATCTCTCGCAAGGGGCGCTGCTCGGACGCGGCGACCAGGCCGACATCCGGCTCGAGGACACGTTCGCGTCATCCCAGCACGCGCGCCTGGTCCCGCAGGGAGACGTCATGGTGCTGGAGGATCTCGGGTCGACGAACGGGACCTACCTCAACGGCGAGCCCTTGCGCGGCCCGCAGCCGCTCCATGTCGGTGACAGCATTCGCATCGGAGACTCCGAGTTCACGTTTGAGCGATGAGTAACGTCGCACGCAGATCATCGGGTGGGGTTTCCGGCTGCGTAACGTCGCCCGTAGGTCGACGGGTGGGGTTTCCGGCGACCGTAGGGCGAAAGCCTTCATGTTGAGAATCTCTGAACACTGGGAGGGGACCGACCTCGGCCGGCAGCGTCAGGGCAACGAGGACAACCTCTTCGTGCGCGCGCCGCTGTTCGTGGTCGCCGACGGCATGGGCGGCGCCCAGGCCGGCGAGGTGGCGTCGGAGATGGCGGTGGCGTCGTTCGGCTCCGGGCTGCCCGACGGGTCGCCCGCAGAGGGGCTCGTGCGCATCGTCGAGCAGGCCAACCGTGCGATCCACGACCGCTCGCGGTCCGACGCCCGCACGGCGGGCATGGGGACGACGGTCACGGCGGCCTACGTCGGCGAATCCGAGGTCACGATCGCCCACGTCGGCGACTCGCGGGCGTACGTCCTGCGCGCCGGCGACCTGATCCGCCTGACCAAGGACCACTCGCTGGTCGGCGAGCTGGTGGCGCGCGGCAAGCTCACCGAGGAGCAGGCCGAGATGCACCCGCAGCGCTCGGTGATCACCCGTGCGCTCGGCTCCGAGCCCGACGTCGAGGTCGACGTCCACGTCTACCAGGCGCGCGCCGGCGACCTGTTCATGCTCAACTCCGACGGCCTGACCTCGATGGTGCCCGAGGCGCGCGTGAAGCCGATCATCGAGGGCGCCGCGACGCTCGAGCAGGCCGGCCGCGAGCTGATCGCCGCGGCCAACGAGGCCGGCGGGCGGGACAACATCACGGTGATCCTGTTCCGGCTCGAGGAGGTCGACGGCGGCGCCGAGGCGGCGCCGCCCGGCGAGACGATCGAGTACGAGACGTGGCGGGAGGAGGGCCCGTCGTCGGCGGGCGACGAGACCGAGGCCGAGTACCGCCGCGGCGGCACGGTCGCGATGTCGGCGATCAAGCCGCGCGCCGAGCCGATCGACGAGCCGCCCCGCCGCACCGCGCCGCTGCCGCAGACCAAGCGGCGCCGGCGCCGCGTCCCGCGCGCCGCGCTGGGCGTCCTCGCGGTGCTGGCGATCGTCCTCGCGGGCCTGTGGACCGCCTCGCGCGCCGTCTACTTCGTCGGCGTCGACTCCGCGAGCGGGATCGTCACCGTCTACCGCGGGCTGCCGTACGAGCTGCCCTTCGGGATCGAGCTCTATGAGCGCGACTACGCGTCCGGCGTGCGGATCGAGCAGGTCCCGGCGGCGCGCCGTCCCACCTTCACGGAGAACAAGCTCCGGTCGCGGGATGACGCGAAGACCCTCGTCATCGAGCTCGAGCGGGGCCGCCTCCAGTGAGCGCTCGCAACCGCGAGCTCCTGGCGCTCGTGCCGGCGTCGCTACTGCTGACGGCCGGCTTCGCGGCGATCTTCATCCAGGAGAACGACGTCCTCTCGAACGTGTCGCTGACCTACGGGGCGTGGTTCCTCGCGTTGTGCTTCGCGGGCCACATGTTCCTGCGCTTCACGCTCCCGCACGCCGACCCCTACATCTTCCCGCTCGTCGCGGTGCTGGCATGCTTCGGCCTCGTCGTGATCTACCGGATCGACGACGAGCTGGCGCGCGAGCAGGCGCAGTGGTTCGTCATGGGCCTGATCCTGTTCGCGGCGACGATCCTGCTGCTGCGCGACTTGCGCGTGCTCGAGCAGTACCGCTACACGATCGCCGTCATCGGCCTGTTCCTGCTGCTGCTGCCGCGCGTGCCGGGCATCGGCGAGCCCGTCAACGGCGCCTACCTGGGCGTCAAGCTCGGGCCGATCTCCTTCCAGCCGGCCGAGTTCGGGAAGATCGCGATCATCATCTTCCTGGCCGCGTACCTGCGCGACACGCGGCAGGTGCTCGTGCAGGGCTCGCGGCGGATCCTCGGCGTGACGATCCCGCCGCTCAAGCACTTCGGCCCGCTGCTCGTCGTCTGGGGCGCCGCGATGCTGATGCTCGTCTTCATCCGCGACCTCGGGTCGTCGCTGATGTACTTCGGCGGCTTCCTGGCGTTGCTCTACGTGGCGACGAACCGGCTGTCGTTCGTGACGATCGGGATGGCGCTGTTCGCGCTCGGCGCGTGGTTCATGGCCTCGACGGTGAGCCACGTGCAGGACCGCGTCGACATCTGGCTGGACCCGTTCAACCCGCAGTGGGTCGAGAAGGAGGGCTACCAGATCGCCCAGGGCCTGTTCGCGCAGGCGGACGGCGGGCTGTTCGGCACCGGCCTGGGCGCCTCGCTGCTCACCGGCCCCGGCGGTGAGCCGCTCGTCCCGGCGCCGAGCACCGACCTGATCTACGCGGTGATCACCAACGAGCTCGGGCTCGTCGGTGCGTGCGGGCTGATCCTCGTCTACCTGATGCTCGCCGAGCGCGGCTTCCGCACGGCGACGATCGCGTCGGACTCGTTCTCCAAGCTGCTTGCCGCCGGCCTCAGCGCGGTGTTCGCGCTGCAGGTGTTCGTGATCATCGGCGGCGTCACGCGCGTGATCCCGCTCACCGGCGTGACGCTGCCGTTCGTGTCCTACGGCGGCTCGTCGATCCTCGCCAACTTCGTGCTGGTCGCGCTGCTGCTGCTGGTCTCCGACCGCGCGCGCCGGCCGGCCGCCGCCGCCCCGCGCCGAGGGCTGCGATGAACGCCCCGATCGTCCGCCTGTTCGCGCTGGTGATCGTGCTGTTCGGCCTGCTCGTCGCGTTCACGTCGCGCTGGACCGTGTTCGAGGCCGAGGCGCTGCGCGACAACCCGAACAACCGGCGGATCCTGTTCGAGGAGCAGCGGATCAAGCGCGGGATCATCCGCGCCGCCGACGGCACGGTGCTCGCCGCCAACCGCGTGCTCGGCAAGGATCGCTACGGCCGCCGCTACCCGACCGGCGAGCTGTTCGCGCACCCGGTCGGCTTCACGTCGCTCGACCGCGGGCGCACCGGCCTGGAGGACTACTACAACGACCCGCTGACCGGCCGCCGCACCGACGCGATCGGCGCGCTCGAGCGGCTGCTCGGCCCGCAGGACGTCGGCGACGACCTGGGGACCACGCTCAGCCCACGCGCCCAGGAGACCGCCTACCAGGGGCTGGCCGGCCGCAACGGCGCCGTCGTGGCGCTCGACGTCGAGACCGGCGCGGTGCGCGTGCTGGCCGCGAACCCGTCGTACGACCCGAGCGACCCGGCGACCGCCAAGACGTTCAACCGGGCCACGCAGGGCCGCTTCCCGCCCGGCTCGACGATGAAGACCGTCACCGCCACGGCGGCGCTCGACACCGGCAAGTTCACGCCGGACTCGACCATCGACGGCGCGAACAACCAGGTGATCTCGGGCACGCCGCTGCAGAACTTCGGCGGCGAGGATTTCGGCCAGATCACGCTCACCGACGCGCTCACGAACTCCGTCAACACGGCGTGGGCGTCGATCGGCGAGAAGCTCGGGCGCGAGACGATGGCCGAGTACATGAAGCGGTTCGGGTTCTACGAGGATCCGCCGATGGACTACCCCGACGAGCAGATGCTGCCGAGCGGCGAGACGGGCCCCGCCGGCCGGCTGCTGTCTCCGACGTCGGGCCGGATCGACGTGGGGCGCATGGCGATCGGGCAGGACAAGCTGCTGGTGACGCCGCTCCAGATGGCCACCGTGGCGCAGACGATCGCCAACGGCGGCCTGCGGATGAAGCCGCGCCTGGTCGAGAAGGTCGTCGACCCCGACGGGCGCACGGTCGACGAGCCGCTGCCGGAGGAGGCCGAGCGCGTCATGTCCGAGAAGACGGCGACCGAGCTGCAGGGCATGATGCGCAACGTCGTCGAGCAGGGCACCGGCCAGGCCGCGCGCCTGGAGGGCGTCGACGTCGCCGGCAAGACCGGCACCGCGGAGGTCGGCGACGGCACCGACGACCTGTGGTTCATCGGCTTCACCGGCAAGACCGCCGTCTGCGCGATGCTCGAGCGCCAGACCGGCGGGACGGGCGGCGCGGACGCGGCGCCGATCGCCGCCGAGGTGCTCAAGGCGCTAGGGGGCTAGGTGCCGATCCTCGAGCGCGACACGATCATCGACGGCCGCTACCGGGTGATCGAGCGGCTCGGCTCCGGCGGCATGGCCGACGTCTACTGCGCGGAGGACCAGCAGCTCGGCCGCCGCGTCGCGGTCAAGCTGCTGCACCACCGCCTGGCCGAGGACCAGCAGTTCGTCGAGCGCTTCCGCCGCGAGGCTTCGAGCGCCGCCGGCCTGCAGCACCCGAGCATCGTCGCGATCTTCGATCGCGGCGAGTGGGACGGCACCTACTACATCGCGATGGAGCTGATCCGCGGCCGCACGCTCAAGGACGTGATCCGCGAGCGGGGGCCGGCGCCGCCCGCGGCGGCGGTCGACATCGTGCTGCAGATCCTGCGCGCCGCCCGCTACGCCCACCAGCGCGGGATCGTGCATCGCGACATCAAGCCGCACAACGTGATGATCGACGAGGACGGGCGCGTCAAGGTCACGGACTTCGGGATCGCGCGCGCCGGGGCGTCGGACATGACCGAGACCGGCTCGGTGATGGGCACGGCGCAGTACCTCTCACCCGAGCAGGCGCAGGGCCGCCCCGTCGACGCGCGGTCGGACCTGTACTCGATCGGCATCGTGCTCTACGAGCTGCTCACGGGCGTCGTGCCGTTCGACGCCGAGTCGCCGGTCACGGTCGCGCTCAAGCAGGTCTCCGAGGCGCCGGTGCCGCCGCGCGAGCGCAACCCCCAGATCCCGCTGTGGCTCGACGCCGTGGTGCTGCGGGCGCTCGAGAAGGAGCCGGCGCACCGGTTCGCGAGCGCCGACGAGTTCATCGAGGCGCTGCGCGGCGGGACGCTGGCGCCGGTCGAGGTCGTGCCGCCCCCGCCGCCCGTCGAGGAGATCCTCGAGGAGGACGACCGTCGCGCCCGCCGCTGGTGGCTGTGGCTGCTGATCCTGCTCGCGCTGGCCGCGATCGCGGTCGGCGCCTACCTGCTGCTGCGCCCGCAGCAGGCGACGGTGCCCAACGTGATCGGCCGCAAGTCGGCCACCGCCTCACAGATGCTCCAGAACGACGGCTTCGAGGTGAAGGTCAACCGCGTCACCAACGCCGACGTCGACCGCGACCTCGTGTTCGGCCAGAGCCCGCGGCCGGGCGACGAGGCCGACGAGGGCTCGACGGTGACCATCAACGTCTCCGACGGGCCGGGCGAGGTGGCCGTCCCCAGCGTCACCGGGCTGCCCAGCGGCGAGGCGCAGGACCAGCTGCGGGCGGCCGGGCTCAAGCCCGAGGTCGAGCAGGCGTTCTCCGACACGGTCAAGAAGGGGCAGGTCATCGAGACCTCGCCGCCCGGTGGCACGACCGTCGAGAAGGGGACGAAGGTGACGCTGCAGGTCTCGCGCGGCAAGGAGCGGGTCGCCGTCCCGGACGTCACCGGCGAGACCGAGGACAACGCGCGCAGCGCGCTCGAGGACGCCGGCCTGCGCGTCGGCAAGGTCACCGAGGAGGAGTCCGAGGAGGAGACCGGCACGGTGACCGGCCAGGATCCCGCGGCCGGCGCCAGTGTGACCAAGGGCACCGCGGTCACCCTCACGGTCGCCAAGGCCGTCACGATCCCCGACGTGGTCGACCAGAGCGAGGAGGACGCGACGAAGACGCTCGAGGACGCCGGCTTCGACGTGCGGGTGCGCGACCAGACCGTGACCGATCCGGCGCAGGACGGCATCGTGCTTGATCAGAGCCCGGCCGCGGACGAGCAGCGGCGCAAGGGCAGCCGCGTCACGATCGTCGTCGGGCGGGCCGCTACCGCCACGCCGTCACCGTCGGCATCACCGACCGCGACGCCCCCCGCATGAGGGTCGCGGTCCTCGCGGGCGGGCGCTCGTCCGAGCACGAGGTGTCGCTGGCCTCGGCCGCGTTCGTGCGCGACGCGGTCGCCGCCGCCGGGCACGAGGTGCTGGCGGTCACGGTCGAGCGCAGCGGCGCCTGGGTGCACGACGGCGAGCCGCTCGCGCTGGCCCCCGGCGGCGGGCTGCTGGGCGCCGACGCCGTGTTCCCGGTCCTGCACGGCCCGTTCGGCGAGGACGGCACCGTGCAGGGGCTGCTCGAGCTGCTCGACGTGCCGTATGTCGGCGCCGGCGTGCTCGCGTCGTCGCTGTGCATGGACAAGGTGGTCTTCAAGGAGGTGCTGGCGGCGGCCGACGTGCCGCAGGTCGCCTCCGCGGCCGTGCGCGAGCACCGCTGGCGCGCCGAGCCGGCCACGGTGCGCAACGAGCTGGCCGTCCTCGGCGCGCCGGTGTTCGTCAAGCCGGCCCGGCTCGGATCGTCGGTCGGGATCGCCAAGGCGTGGGGCGAGGCGGACCTCGACGCGGCGCTCGACGGCGCGTTCGCCCACGACGGGCTGGTGATCGTCGAGGCGTTCTCGGGCGGGATGGAGGTCGAGTGCTCGGTGCTCGGCCTGCACGAGCCCGAAGCGTCGGTGCCCGGCGAGATCGTCGTGCTCAAGGGCGACTGGTACGACTACGAGGCCAAGTACGGCGACGACGGGATGGAGCTCGTGGTGCCGGCGCGGCTGCCCGCGACCGTGCTCGACCAGGTGCGCGCGCTCGCCGTCGACACGTTCGTGCGCGTCGGCTGTGCCGGGCTCGCGCGCGTCGACTTCTTCGTCGAGGGCGACCGCGTGCTCGTCAACGAGCTCAACACGATGCCCGGCTTCACCGGCACCAGCGCCTACCCGAAGCTGTGGGAGGCGTCAGGCGTTCCGCCCGCCGAGCTGTGCGACCGCCTGCTCGCCCTCGCGCTGGAGCGCTACGACGGGGAGCGCCGCGGGCATGCCTTCTAGCTCTTCGAGTAGAACAGCGCCAGCTCGCCGATCTCGACGCGCGGCTGGTCAGGCGGCAGCTCGGTGATCCAGATGAGATAGAAGCGGTAGCGCTTGCCGCCGGTGTCGAGCTTGAAGCGCTGGTGGTCGCCGCGCACGGTCCCGCCGCCGATCTTCGTCCAGCCGGACTCGATGCTCGCGGGCGCGTGGCTGCCGGCGGCGCCGTAGATCTCGGCCTTCCAACCGGGCTCGGGGGTCCGGATCTCCATGCGGACGGCGTCGACGCCCGGCTTGGCGTCGAGGTAGATGCCGACGCCGGCCTTGTTCGCGCCCGCCAGGCCGTCGCGGTAGCTCTCGGTGCTCCACGTCGTGTCGAAGTCGCGGTCGACGACACGCGCCGCCTCGGCGTGGTGCTCGTCGTCGTCGCCGAGCGGGTCGTAGTCCGAGGCCGACGCGCGGGCGAGCGACACGACGGCCTCGCCGGCCGGCGCCTCGATCTTGCCCGAGCCGGTGCCGCGCTGGGGCTCCACGCCCGCCTCCTTGAGCACGAGCGCGACGATCGCGACGAGCACGGCGAGCAGGCCGATGACGCCGAGCAGCGGCAGCGGGTGGCGGACCCGGAACGGCACGCGCCGGCGCGTCGAAGCCGGCAGCGTGCGCAGGACCGCGGTCGCCTCGCCGGTCGACTTGCCCGACCGCGCCGCCTCGATCGCCAGCGCCTCCTCGAGGTCGGCGACCAGAGACGGGACGTCCGCGTAGCGGCGCCCGAGGTCCTTGTCGGTCATCCGGTCGAGCACCGACGCGAGCGTGGCCGAGGCCTCCGGGCGGCGCGACTGCAGGTCCGGCATGTCCTCGCGGACGTGCTTCATCGCCACCGAGACCTGGTTTTCGCCGTGGAACGGTACGTCCCCGACGAGCATCTCGTAGAGCACGACGCCGAGCGAGTAGATGTCCGACTGGCCGTTGACGTCGTGGCCGAGCGCCTGTTCGGGCGAGACGTAGTCGGTCGTGCCGAGCACGCGGCCGTCGGCGGTCAGGCCCTCCTGGTCGAGCGTGCGGGCGATCCCGAAGTCGGTCACCTTGGCCGACCCCTCGCCGTCGATCAGCACGTTCTGGGGCTTGACGTCGCGGTGGACGATGTGGCGGCCGTGGGCGCAGCCGAGCGCGCGGGCGATCTCGATCGCGTAGGCGAGCGCCTCGTCGACGGGCAGGCGGCCCATGCGGCGGATGCGCTCCTTGAGCGTCTCGCCCTCGACGTACTCGAAGACGATGTAGGGGCGGCCTTCGTCCTCGCCGGCGTCGATCACGCCGACGATGTGCGGGTGCGAGAGCTGGGCGACGGCGCGGGCCTCGCGGCGGAAGCGCTCGAGCTGGTCGGAGTCGGACGCGATCTCGCGGTGCATGAGCTTGATCGCGACCTGGCGCTCGAGGGTCTGGTCGAACGCGCGGTAGACCGTCGACATCCCGCCGGCGCCGATCTGGGCGTCGAGCCGGTACCGGCCGCTCAGCTGCATCCCTACGAGCGTGCTCATCTAGTCCGCACCTATTGTGGCCGATGTGCCCGTGGTGGCGACGGTCTTAACGGATCCCTATTGCCCATGGTCATGGGCGGCGGAGCCGCAGCTCCGCCGCCTCTCGGTCGAGTTCGGCGACTCTCTGGCGTACACCTTCGTGATCGTCGGGTTGCACCGGCAGATCCAGGCGGCCGAGGCGAACGCGCTGGCGCTGGCGTGCCTGGACGCCGCCGCCGAGAGCGGGATGCCGGTCGATCCGCGCGTCTTCCTGCGCGACCCGCCGTCGTCGACGCACCCCGCCGGGCTGGCGGTCGCGGCGGTCGCCGAGCAGGGCGATCCCGGTCCGTTCATCCGCCGGCTGCGCGAGGCGATCATGCTCGAGGGGCGCCGGATGGACACGGCGGCGGCGCTGCTCGACGCGGCGCGGGAGAGCGGCGGACTAGACCTCGAGCGCCTGCGCGTGGACTTCGGCTCGAACGCGATCGTCGAGCGCTTCGGGGCCGACATCGAGCGAGGCCGCGGCGTGCGCACGCCGGCGTTCGCGTTCGGCGGCGGCGACCCGGTCGAGGGGTACGGGCCGTACGAGCGAGTGCGGGCGGCGGCGGTCGCGGCGGGCGCCGAGCCGGCGGGGGACGGGTTCCCGAGCGTCGAGGAGGCGCTGCGCCGGTTCGGCGCGCTGGCGACGCCGGAGGTAGCGGTGGCCTGCGACCTGCCCGGCCCGCGCGCGCCCGCGGAGCTGTGGCGGCTCGCGCTCGAGTGGCGCGTCAGGCCGCGCCGCGCGGGCGGCGGCGAGCTGTGGGAGCTCGCCTGAGCTAGGGGTTGATCGAGCGGCCGGACCAGGTCCGCCAGTCCGACCCGCCGTCGTCCTTGTCGTCGTCCGACCCCGGCTCGTCCGACCCCGGCTCGTCCGCCTTCGGCTCGTCCGCCTTCGGCTCGTCCGCCTTCGGCTCGTCCGTCTTCGGCGGCTCGAACGGCGCCGGGTCGTCGGGCCGCGGCACCGGGCCGCCCTCTCCGACGGGCGCCTCGTCGGGCTCGTTGCCGGCGGGCGCGTCCTCGGGCAGCGGTTCGTCGCCGCGGGTCAGCGGCTCGGTCGGAGCGTCCGCGCTCGGCTCGTCCTCGTCGGGCGGCGCCACCGGATCGAGCGTCTCGCCGGCCAGCGGGTTCGCGGCCTGCTCGATCGTGTCCTCGATCTGGTGCTCGGCGCCGGACATGCCGGGCGCCGTCGGCTCGGCGGCCCGCTCGAGGTCGAGCTCGGCCTGTTCCTGGCCCTCGGCCTCGCCCTCGCCGGCCTCGGCGAGCGGGCGCTCGGCCTCGGTGGCCGGCAGGCCGGTCGGGCCGGCGTAGTCGCTGACCGTGCCGCCGATGTTGGCGGCCTCGGCCGCGGCGGCGGCCTCCTCGGCGGCTTCGTCGACCGGGTCCGGCTCGTACGGCTCCGGCACCGGCACCGCGGTGGCGGTGTTCGCCACGGGCCCGGGAGCGTCGTAGTTCGACGGCCCGGCGGCCGGCGGTGAGTAGGTCTCGGCGCGCGAAGGCAGCAGCCCCGCCACCTTGTCGCGCTTGAGGAACACGCCTGCCGCGACGACCGCGGCTCCGAGAAGTAGCAGCCGCCCGCGGCGGCGGGAGGATCGGGCCATGGGGTGACTCTACCCTCCCATGGCCCGATGGCGAACCCCCGTCAGTCGACCGGCGGCAGCTCGGCCGGAGCGGCGCTCGCGGCGGCCTGGTTCTCGTCGCGCACGGCGTTCCAGATCTCCTCGCGGTAGACCGGAATCGAGCGTGGCGCCTGGATGCCGACGCGCACGGAGTTGCCGACGATCTCCATCACGTGGACGACGATCTCGTCGCCGAGCATGATCTTCTCGCCGGGACGGCGGGTGATGATGAGCATGGGAAAGATTCCTCCTTGGAAAATTGGCGCCCGTGCCCCCATCCAGGGGGCACTTTGATGGGACGGTCGCCATCCGGGCGCCCGTAACCGGGCTTTGCCCTTCTTATGCGGCCGTCGCCTGTGCCTTGGCGTCCGGGAACAGCGCGGCGCGCACGGGGGCGTGCGTCGCCTCGTTGATCACCTGGAAGCCCTGGCCTCCTGAGATGACAATCGGCGCGCGGAGGTTCGCGCTGAAGTCCGACAGCTCGGAGCCGGCGCGGACGGTGACCCAGACGGTCACGTCGTCACCGTCGACGCGCTCGCTGTCGGCGTCAGACAGCTCGACGTCGTAGTCGTCGAAGAAGCCCCACGGGTCGGTCACGGGCAGCGCCAGCGACGGGTCGTCCAGCGAGTGCAGCCACGAGAACGGGCCGTTGGGGTCCTTGCTGACGACGGCCCAGCGGCGGCCGCCGAGGCCGATCAGGCCGGTGGGGAACTCGATGATCGCGCCGGCCTCGATCTCGAGGGTGCCGAAGCGCGAGCTCTCGACGGTCACGGTGGACATTGGGGGGTTGGGCTCCTTGGGTTCCGAGGGATGGAGAGGGACGGGATGCGCGCGGTCCTAGCGCAGGAAGTCCATGAGGGACGACTGCACGAGGTTCGCTCCCGCGCGGAGAGCGGCCTGGTAGGCGGCGGTCTGGGAGTTCAGCTCGATCAGGGTCTTTGCGATGTCAGCGTCCTCGGTCTCGGACAGCTGCGAGACGGACTCCTCGGTCTGCTGCAGGCGCCCGAGGGCGGGCTCGAGACGGCGAGCGCGAGGTTGGTCGCGATCGTGTCGAGCGTGTTCAGGTAACCGTCGAGCGTCCCGCCCGGCTTGGAGACCTCGAGCAGGGCGCCGAGGCGGCCGCCGGGCGACCACGCGCCGCCGGCCGGCGGGCCGGCCCAGGCGGTCGTGCCGGTCACGATCGGGTAGGTCGTGCCCGCCGCGGCCTTGTCGACGAAGCTGACGTTGATCGTGCCGTCGGCCTGGCCCTCGACCGAGATCTGGCCGCACTCGGAGAGCTGGTCGAGCAGCAGGTCGCGGCGGTCGAGCAGGTCATTCGGCACGTCGCCGGTCGTGATGTACCGCTTGATCGTGTCGTTGAGGTCGGCGATGTCCTTGGAGATCTGCGCGATCTCGCCGGCGGGACCCGCGACGTCGGCGTACTCGGCGTAGGTCTGGCTCTGGACGAGGCCGATCTGCGCGCGGACGGTCTTGAAGGCGTCGGCCAGCGCGGCGCCTTTCTCGACGACCGCCTGCTTGGCGGCGACGACGTCGTCGCTGCCATTGGCGTTCGCGAGGTCCGACCACGCGTCCCAGAACTCGGAGAGCTGCTGGTTGATGCCGTTCTCGCCGGGCTCGGACAGCGTGCTCTCGGCCTGGTCGAGCGCGGTCGCGCGCGCCGTCCACTCGCCGAAGTTCGTGTTCTGGCCGCGGTACTGCAGGTCGATGAACTGGTCGCGGATGCGGCGGAACGACTGCACGTCGACGCCGGAGCCGAGGTGGGCGCCGGAGCGCACGGTGCCGGTGCCGGCGCCCGCGGGGGTGCCGGTGAGGAGGGAGCCGCCCTCCTTGCGGGGATTCGTGAGCCCGACCACGCCG
The DNA here is from genome assembly GCA_036520135.1 of Solirubrobacteraceae bacterium. GTDB lineage: Bacteria > Actinomycetota > Thermoleophilia > Solirubrobacterales > Solirubrobacteraceae > DASSUW01. The sequence continues at coordinate 89 of DATDKF010000373.1, read as the reverse complement.
ATGCGGCGCGGGTCGACCGCGCCGTTGGCCGCGGTGATCGGGCGCCTGCCGGCATCGAGCACCGGGTCGCCCTGCGCGGTCACCAGCCG
>DATDKF010000372.1:0-2021 GCA_036520135.1 Solirubrobacteraceae bacterium | reverse complement strand
CCCCGCGCCGGACGCCGGCGAGGCCGGCCCCGGCCACTGGGGGGCGCAGGGCCCACCGGTCCTGTGCACCGGCGACAGCCAGTTCTGGTGCGACGAGGGCCCGTTCGGCAAGGGGACCGGCGGCCAGCTCACCTACCACGTGCGCGTCCCCGCGCACGGCGCGAAGACCCTGTGGGTCGGCGTCGCCGGCTCGGACAAGGGCGCCGCGGCGGCGCGCTCGGAGCTCGGCGCCGCGCTCGCCAACCCGAGCCGCGCGCTCGCCCGCAAGATCGACGCGCGCGAGCGGCTGGCGAGCTACAGCAAGCTGTCGCTGCCGGGTGACCGCCGGCTCGAGCAGGGCATCGACTGGGGCAAGCAGAACATCGCCGACCTCACCCAGCGCGCCGACGACCTGAAGATCCGCTTCACCGACGAGGGGAGGGCCTACCCGCCGGCGGCCGGCACCGTCCCGCACGCCCGCTGGATCGGCGCGGGCTATCCGGACTACCCGTGGATCTTCGCCACCGATGCCGAGTACACGGCGTTTGCGGCAGTGACCGTCGGCCAGTTCGAGGCGATCAAGGACCACGCCCGTGCCCTGCGCGACGTGTCCGAGATCGTCAACGGCGACTCGGGCAAGGTCGCCCACGAGATCGTCGGCGACGGCTCGGTGTACTACGGCAACCTCGACAGCGCCGGGAACACCGACGAGACGGCGAAGTTCCCGAGCCTCGTCGCGCTCGTCTGGCGCTGGACAGGCGACGACCGCTTCCGCGACGACCTCTATCCGTTCGCGGTGCGCAACCTCCAGTACATCACCGAGCAGCTCGACGCCGACGGCGACGGCTGGCCGGAGGGCCTGGGCAACGTCGAGCGCGCCGGCATGGGCGAGGAGAAGCTCGACAACACTGTCTACACGATCCGCGGCCTGTTCGACCTCGCCGACATGGCGCGCGCCAAGCACGACCGGGCGACGGCGCGCTGGGCGCGCGGGCGCGCCCGCGACATGCTGTCGCGCTTCGAAGCGGCGTGGTGGTACGAGCCCGCGATGCAGTACGCGGACTCGCTCGACGATCCGGGCGATGTCCAGGTCTTCCAGAAGCACTGGATCGGGCAGACGCCGATGGAGGCCGAGCTGACCCGCCACGGGCGGGCGCACCCCGGCATCGCGACCCGTGAGCACGGCACCGCCGCGCTGGCCGGACGCGAGGACCCGTGCTACTCCGGCGAGCCGCTGTACAACCGCGGCCTATTCCACACCGGGTGCGGAGGCGGTCCCACGGGCGCTGGCGAGCGCACGATCTTCGGCCTCAACACCGCGATCCAGGCCGTCGGCGAGGGCAACTACGGCCGGCTCGGCGCCGGGCAGCAGAAGCGCTACACCGACGCCGAGGTCGAGCCGATGTTCGGCGAGCCCTACACGGGCGGCGACGAGGTGAATCACACTCCGGGCACACCGGACGAGCAGCCCGGGGCCTCGCCGGAGATCTTCCCGTCGCCGGACTTCGACGGGGCCGGCCCGCGCGACGCCAACGTCGAGCGCTGCACGCGCTGCCGCTCGATGGTCATGCAGGCGTGGAACCAGTACGGGACGATGTGGCCGGTCATCCATCAGCAGCTCGGCGTGCGGCCGGACCTCGGCCGCGGGCGGCTGACGGTCGTCCCGCAGCTCCCGTCGGCGTCGCCGATCGCCGGCGAGGACATCCGGCTCGGCGACGGCCGGCTCGACCTCGTGCGCGCGGCTGCGGGGGGCGGCCGCTACACGACGACGGTCGACGCGCGGCACGTGCCGGCGGACCGCCTGCTGGTCGGCCAGACGCTGCCGCGTGGGTCGACGGTCGGGCACGTAACGCTGGACGGCAGGCGCACGGACTTCCGCGCGCGCGTGACGAACCGCGGGCTCGAGGTGACCGTTCGGACGGCGCCCGGCCGCCACGAGGTGGTGGTCAGCGCCGACTGACCCCGTCCCAGCCGTTCTCGAGCGCCCAGCGCGCGCCGACCGACCACGCTTGCACGCGGTTGGAGAGCGCCACCGGCTCGAC
>DATDKF010000371.1:0-8141 GCA_036520135.1 Solirubrobacteraceae bacterium | reverse complement strand
CACGATCACGCGCGTTCGCGCGCGTACCGGTGGAGCGAGGACGGCCTCGGCGGCATCTGCGACGAGCGGCAGCTGCTGTGCCTCGCGTTCGCGTTCTGGAACGGCCAGGATCCGATCCTCAAGGAGCGCGTCTTCGGCCTCACGGGGCACGAGGGCAATCACGGCGAGGACTGCAAGGAGTACTGGTGGTACCTGGACTCCACACCGACGCATTCGTGGATGCGCTGGCGCTACGTCTATCCCCAGGCAGCGTTTCCGTATGACGAGCTCCTGGCCGAGAACGCACGGCGCGATCGCCGCGCTCCCGAGTACGAGCTGCTCGACACGGGCGCCTTCGACCAGGAGCGCTACTGGGACGTCACAATCGATTACGCGAAGGCGAAGCCGGACGATCTCTGCGTGCGAATCCAGATCCGCAATGCCGGTCCGGACGCTGCCACGCTGCATGTGCTGCCGATGCTGTGGTTCCGCAACCGCTGGTCGTGGGACCCGGCGGTCGCTCGGCCGCAGATTCGCGAGGACTCGGGCGCCCTGGTGGCCGAGGACGCGCTGCTGGGCCGCATGACCCTGACCGGCAGCGGGACGCCGAAGCCGCTGTTCTGCGACAACGAGACCAACGCCCGGCGCCTGTGGAACGCCGAAGCACCGCCGTACCCCAAGGACGGCATCAACGACCATGTCGTCGCCGGCGCGGCCACGGTGAACCCGGAGCACACGGGGACGAAGGCGGCGCTGTGGTACCAGGTCGAGGTCGCGCCAGGAGAGACGGCGGAGATCTGCCTGCGGCTGGCGCCGCAGGCCGCCGATCTCGGGCCGGCGTGGGCCGGGACGCTCGCAGCCCGGTCGTCCGAGGCCGACGCGTTCTACGCACGGCTGGCTCCGGCGGCGACCGCGGACGAGGCGCGGGTCATGCGCCAGGCGTTCGCGGGCATGTTGTGGAGCAAGCAGTTCTACAACTACGACGTCGACCGCTGGCTGAAGGGCGACCCGGGGCAGCCCCCGCCGCCGGCCGCGCGCCTGGGCGCCCGCAACGCGACCTGGCGCCACCTCTACAACCGCGACGTCATCTCGATGCCCGACAAGTGGGAGTACCCGTGGTACGCCGCCTGGGACCTGGCCTTCCACTGCATCGTGCTCGCCCACGTCGACCCCGAGTTCGCCAAAGCGCAACTGCGGCTCATGACGCGCGAGTGGTACATGCATCCCAACGGCCAGCTACCGGCGTACGAGTGGAACTTCAGCGACGTCAACCCGCCGGTGCACGCGCTGGCCGCGCTCGCGGTGTTCGAGATCGACGGCGCGCGCGACCGCGAGTGGCTCGCGCGCGTCTTCCACAAGCAGATGCTCGCGTTCACCTGGTGGGCGAACGTGAAGGACCCGGAGGGCGACTCGCTGTTCGGCGGCGGCTTCCTCGGCATGGACAACGTCGGTCCGTTCGACCGCTCGGCGCCCTTGCCCGAGGACCAGACGCTCGAGCAGGCCGACGGAACGGGATGGATGGCCCTGTACTGCCTGAGCATGCTCGAGATCGCGCTCATCCTGGCGGCCGAGGACCCCTCGTACGAGGACGTCGCCGTCAAGTTCTTCGAGCACTTCACGATGATCGCCCGCGCGATCAACGACCGCGGGCTCTGGGACGAGGCCGACGGCTTCTACTACGACCGCGTGCGGCGACCGTCCGAGGGCCAGGCGTGGCAGGTTCGCGTTCGGTCGATGACCGGGCTGATCCCGCTGTGCGCCGTCGCCGTGGCGCCGGCGGGTGTGAGCGAGCGGCTCCCGGAGTTCAGCACACGGGTCGCCGAGTTCCTGGACGCGCGGCCGGAGTACCGCGCATCTGTGCAACGGACCGACCGCGACATCATGCTCGCGGTGGTGGGTGAGGATCGGCTGCCGCGGATCCTCGAGCGGGTCGCCGACGAGACCGAGTTCCTCTCGCCGCACGGGCTGCGCTCGCTGTCGGCGATCTATCGCGACCACCCGTTCGAGTTCTGGGGCTCAGGTCAGATCGCGGCGACGGTCGACTATGAGCCCGCAGAGTCGACCACGGCGATGTACGGAGGCAACTCGAACTGGCGCGGGCCGATCTGGTTCCCCGTCAACTACCTGGTCATCGCCGCTCTCGACCGCTACGCGCGCCGGTTCGGCGACCAGCTGCGCACCGAGTTCCCGCGGGACTCCGGCCAGAGGCTCACGCTCGCCGAGATCACCGTCGAGCTGGCTCAGCGCCTCGTGTCGATCTTCCTCGAGGGAGAAGACGGCCGCCGGCCGGTCTTCGGCGGGCTCGAGCGCTTCCAGCGCGACCCGGCGTGGCACGACGCCCTGCTCTTCCACGAGTACTTCCACGGCGACGATGGAGCCGGGCTCGGCGCGTCGCATCAGACCGGCTGGACGGGGCTGGTCGCCGACATGATCGTCCGCCTCTCGAACGCCCGGCAGACGGCATGACGCTCGGGGCGCGTGCCGAGGGCGACGGCGTCCGCTTCGCGGTGTTCAGCAGCGTCGCCGACGCCGTCGAGCTGTGCGTCTTCGACGAGGCCGGCGCGGAAACGCGCCGGCCGCTCGAGCCGGGCGACGGCGACGTCTGGCACGCGCACGTTGCAGGCGCGGGCCACGGCCTGCGGTACGGGTACCGCGTGCACGGGCCGGGGCGCTGCGATCCGGCAAAGCTGCTGCTGGACCCGTACGCACGGGCGATCGCCGGCGGCGTCACGTGGGATCACGCGGTGCTCGCGCCCGGCGTCGACTCGGCCCCCTACGTCCCGCGCTCAATCGTGCACGCCGCGTCGTTCGACTGGGGCGACGACCGCGGCCCACAGACGCCGCTCGCCAACTCGATCATCTACGAGCTGCACGTCAAGGGGTTTACCAAGCTGCATCCCGACGTGCCCCCGGAAATCCGCGGCACGTTCGCCGGCCTGGCGCAGCCGGCGGTGATCGAGCACTTACTGCGCCTCGGAATGACCACGGTGGAGCTGCTGCCCGTGCACCAGTTCGTCCACGACCAGGCGCTCGTCGCTCGTGGGCTACGCAACTACTGGGGCTACCAGTCGATCGGGTTCTTCGCGCCGCACAACGAGTACGGGTCCGTCGAGGACTTCAAGGCGATGGTCAAGGCGCTGCACGCCGCCGGACTGGAGGTGATCCTCGACGTCGTCTTCAACCACACCGCCGAGGGCGGTGACGGCGGCCCGACGTTGTGCTTCCGAGGGCTCGACGACCCGGCCTACTACCGCCTGCGCGACGACGGGTCCTACGTCGACGACACCGGCTGTGGCAACACGCTCGACACGCACCGCCCGCACGGCCTGCGGCTCGTCATGGACTCGCTGCGCTACTGGGTGACCGAGATGCACGTCGACGGCTTCCGCTTCGACCTCGCCGCCAGCCTCGGTCGCCAGACGAGCGAGTTCGACCCGTTCGGCGGCTTCCTCGACGCTGTGGGCCAGGACCCGGTGCTGTCCGACGTCAAGTTGATCGCCGAGCCGTGGGACACCGGACAGGGCGGCTACGCCCTCGGACACTTCCCGCCTGGATGGAGCGAATGGAACGGCCGCTACCGCGACACTGTGCGCGACTTCTGGCGCAGCACGCCCGGGACGCTCGGCGACTTCGCCACTCGGATAACCGGCTCGTCGGACCTGTACGGCCGCGGGCGCAGGCCAACCGCGTCCGTCAACCTGGTCACCGTCCACGACGGGTTCACGCTCGCCGATCTCGTCCGCTACGACGCCAAGCACAACGAGGCCAACGGCGAGAGCAATCGCGACGGCACCGACGACAACCGCAGCTGGAACTGCGGCGTCGAAGGCCCGATCGACGACCCAACCGTGGTCGCCCTGCGCGCGCGCCAGCAGCGCAACCTGCTCGCCACGCTGCTGCTCTCCGAGGGCATACCGCTGCTGCTTGGCGGCGACGAACTGGGGCGCACGCAAGGCGGCAACAACAACGCCTACTGCCAGGACAACGCGATCAGCTGGGTCGACTGGGAGGTGGCCGACGCGGAGCTGATCGAGTTCGTCGCGCGGCTCTGCCGCCTGCGCCGCGAGCAGCCGGTCCTGCGACGCACGCGCTTCTTCGACCCCGGCGACATCCAGTGGCTTCGCCCCGACGGGGCGCCGATGGAACCGGGCGACTGGAGCAACCCAGACGCCCGCGCGATCACCGTCGCGGTTGGCGACGGCGCGCTGCTCGTCAACGCCTGGTGGGAGCCGCTCACGTTCCGGCTCCCCGCCGACGGCCGGTGGTCCGTCGAAATCGACACCGCCGATTCGGGCGGCCGACGGATCGTCGTGGACACCGTCGAGCTTGCCGCCCGCTCGCTAACGCTGCTCGCCTTCACACGAACTGCGTGATGCGCACTCACCCGAGGCTACGGCACGCTGACGAAACGATGCACAGCCCGCACTCCCATCCACTTCATATCGAGACGATCCACGAGCCGGATCGCTACACGCGCGCCCAGCTCCGGCGGGCATGCGCGATCGCGCAGCTGCTCGGCCGCGGCAAGTTGGTCCTCGTCGAGACACCCAGGCAATGAGCGGACCCGGCCCGTCGGGCTGATCGGTCGCACGCTAAGGGTCGGCCGAGGTCGCCGACTCGCGGGTCGGCGCGCCTTGGGCGACCAAGCGACCGGACACCGGGATCTCGGCCGTGACGACCGTGCCGCGCCCCAACGGGCTGTCGATCGCGAGTCGGCCGTCGAGCGCCTCCAACCGGTCACGCAGCCCGACCAGGCCGCTTCCGTCCGGCCGCGCCCCGCCGACGCCGTCGTCGCGCACGGCAACGCGCAGGGTGCCGTCCTCGAGGTCCACGTTGACGTCGGCGCGCTCCGCCTGAGCGTGCTTGACCACGTTCGTCAGCGCCTCGGCCACCACGAAGTAGGCGGTCGCCTCGACGACGGACGGCAACCGGTCGACCGACACATGCGTCGCCATCGTCAGCGGCATCCGGGAGACCAGGGCGTTCACGCCCTTGCGCAGCCCGCCGCTGGCCAGCGTTGCGGGGAGGATCCCGTGCGACAGCTCCCGCAGCTCCTCGTTCGCCCGGCGGGCATGCTCGAGCGCCTCGGCGACGAATGCCCACGCCTGCTCGTCACCTGCCTCGTGGGCGCCGGACGCGAGCTCGAGCGTGATGATCGTGTGCACCAGTCCCTGCTGTGCCCCGTCGTGCAGATCGCGAACGACCCGCCGGCGCTCCTGGTCGGCGGCCGCCACGACACGCGCGCGGGACGCGGCGACCTCGGCGCGGCTCTCGGCGTTCGCGATCGCCGTCGCGGCGAGGTCGGTGAACCGAGCGAGCCGCTGCTCGGCACCGGGCGGCAGCGGCTCGGCGCCCTCCGACGTGGCGACGAGGCCCCACAGGCGGTCCTCGACGTGGATCGGGGCGCCGACCGCGCCGTCGCTGCGGGCCGCGCTGCGCCCGCCGGCGACCGCGGCAGCGGCGTCCTCGTGCGTCGCATGCGATCCCTCCGGCGCCGCGCCCACGACGGCGATCGAGCCATCGGGCTCGCAGCGCACGACGGCCGCCGAGGCGGCCTCGAACAGGGCCCGCACCTCCCGCGCGACCGCCGCGAAGATCTCGGCCGGCGCGACGCCCTTCGCCACGAGGGTTGCCACGCGGCGCAGCGCGGCCTGCTCCTCGGCGGCGCGCCGGCTTTCGGTGACGTCGCGGCCGACGCCGTAGACGAGTCGCTCTGCGGGCACGAACCGCGCGCTCCACTCGACGCGGCGGACCGAGCCGTCGCTGCAGAGCTGTCGCTGCTCGTATCGCACGTGCTCTCCGGCGTCCCGCCGCGCGTGACGCGCGTCGCGGGCAGCGCGATCGTCGGAATGGACGAACTCCCGCGTGGGTCGCGAAAGCATGGTCTCGGTCGAATATCCGAGCAGGCGCGCGAAGGCCGGGTTGACGCGCTTGAAGTAACCGTCGAACCCCGCGATGCAGATCGGATCTGGCGACATGTCGATGATGCGGTCGGCCTGGCGCTCGGCCTGCTCACGCCAGGCCTGCAGGTCCGCGAAGGCGGCCATCGTGTCGTTGACGCCGCCCATGAGCTCCGCCCATCTGCCCTCGAAGGCGGCGATGTCGGCGCGATGGTCGAGCCGGTTGTGCTCGACGGCCACGCTCATCGCGCGGATCTCCTCCGCGAGTCGTTCGGCCGTGACCTGCAGCTCGCGGAACGCGGCTGCGACCTCCCCGATCTCGTCACGCCCCGCGTAGGACACGCCAGACCCCGGCTGCCCGGTCGACAGCATCCGTGCTCCCCGAGAGACCTCGCGGAGCGGGCGCGTGATCGAGCGCCGGAGAATGAGGCCGAGGCCGGCGACGACGATGAGCACAACGAGCGACGCGGCCACCGCGTGGCGGGCGGTGGCCTCTGCCGCATCGAGCTCCCTCGACGACGCCGCCGCCAGCTCCCCGGCGCTGTCGCGCTCGAGGACACGCAGCCCGCGGAGCCGCGCCCCCGAGGCGGCCAGCCAGTGCCCCAGCGACAGTCGCTTCTCGATGCTCGCCGGATCCCGGACCATCACGTCCCGGGCGCCGTCTACCGTCGAGCTCGCCGGCTCGGAGAGCAGCGTGTCGAGGTCCGCGACGAGAGGTCGGGCGGCGTATTGACGGAACGTGTCGAGCGCAGCGGCCTCCAGGACGACCCCGCGGACGCGCACCGTCTCCGTCCCGCGAACGAGCGCGGCGGCGAGCGTGACGCGCTCCATCTCTGCCGCCTCGATCGCCTGGACCAGCGCTACGTAGGCATCGGCCGCCCTGCCGGAGGCCCGTGAGGGCCGCCCCGAGTCCAGGTCCCGCACGACGCCGAACACGCCACGGACGATCACCCCGTAGTCCTCGATCATCTCCTGCAAGCCGACCGATCCGGTGGCCGCCTGTCGGCGCAGCGCGTCGAGCTGTCGACGCACCGGCCGGAGCCTGTCCGCGACATCGACCGGCACGTCCTCGCCGGACGGCCGGCGGGCGGCGCGCTGCAACGCAGCGTCGACCGCGCGCTGGGCCGCGGTGATCTGCCGGCGGTCGCTGGAGCCCACGCCCAGTCGGCCGAGCGCCGCCGCCGTGCGCTCGTTGGCGAGCGCCTCGCTGGCAGCCGCCGACGCGAACGACAGCTGCGTCGCGCTCCGAAACTCGCGCAGCCGGTCCGCGTCCCGCCAGTGATCGGTCGCCACGATGGACGCCAACGCCAGCAGGCTGCACAACGGAAGCAGGACGAGCAGCATCAGCTTCGTCCCCACGCGCATCCGGGCCAGGACGCCGACCCGGGTGGCGGGCGTCGAGCGACGCGGTAGGAGCCTCGGCACTTGCACGGCGTTCCTCCTCGTCCGTGTCCAGGGGACCGCTGAATGGAGGTGACCCGATCCTACGCTCCCACGGCCGCGTTCGTGAGGCTTGCGCGATCTCGAGCCGGGTGCTTGAGCGAGGCGATGCCCTCGGGCAGACTTGGCTCGTTGCGTCTGACCAGTCTGAGCCGAGACGGCCGTCCCGGGCACTCGGCGTTCCGTCGTCAGGCGACCGGCGTCGCGGCCGGGGCGCTGGCGATCGCCGCCGTCACGCTCGTGATCGGCGCCCTGAAGCCCGTCATGGACCCGGCGGCGCTCACGGGCCTGTACCTGTTCGCCATTCTTCCGGTCGCGATCGGTTGGGGCTTCTGGCCGGCGGGCGGTGCGGCTCTCGCCTCGTATCTCACCTTCGAGTTCTTCTTCGTGCCGCCCATTCACAGCTTCGCCATCGCGGACGGCTCAGCGGGCGCGGCCTTGGTGATCGCAGTCGCCACCGCGTACGTCGTGAGCGAGCTCGCGCGGCGTGCGCACGTGCGCGCGCAGGAGGCGCGAGCACGCGCGCACGACGCCGAGGAGGCCCAGGCATCGCAACGAAGGCTCGCCGACGAGCAAGCAGCGCTGCGGCGCGTGGCGACGCTGGTCGCGCAAGGGCGGCCTACCAGCGAGATCTTCGAGGCCGTCACGCGCGAGGTGGGACTCCTGTGCGACGCTGACCTTGCGCGGATGGAGCGCTTCGAGACCGACGGTGCCGTCACCGCGATCGCGGCTTGGGCCCGGGACCACCGTGCGCAGCTTGCGGTCCGGACCCGTTTCGCCCTCGAGGGCGCGAGCATCGCCGCGCAGGTCCGAGACACCGGG
>DATDKF010000370.1:0-4514 GCA_036520135.1 Solirubrobacteraceae bacterium | reverse complement strand
TCGACGAACAGCAGCGGCTGATCGGCGTGTTGGCGCTCGATATCGCCGGCGGTCAGATCACAAGCGTCAGCGCGATCGTCAACCCCGACAAGCTGACGCACCTCGGGCCACTCGCCGACGTCAGATCGCTACTGAGGTCGGCGAGATGAACTCGGCCGTCGTTGCTCAGCCGGAGCGCACGGTCTACCGCCGCCGAAGGGACGGCTCGAGTACCTGCTCGCCGTAGCTCGTGTCGGCGGGGTTGAGGTTCACGCCCGGCCGGACGATCTCGTCGATGCGATCGAGCAGTGCAGCGTCGAGCGTGACGTCGGCGGCGGGCAGCTGGCTGTCGAGCTGCTCCATCGTCCGCGGCCCGATGATCGCCGACGTCACCGCAGGGTGGTTGACCACGAAGGCGATCGCCAGCTCGATGAGCGACAGGCCCGCCTCGTCGGCCAGCGTGCCGAGCGCCTCGGTCGCCTCGAGCTTGCGCCGGTTCTCAGGCAGTGACATGTCGAAGCGAGCGACGAGTCGCTGCCGCGCGGGCGAGGTGGGTGTCGTCTCTGCGCTCCAGCGGCCGGACAGCCAGCCACCGGCCAGTGGGCTGTAGGTGAGGATGCCCACGGCGTGCCGAACAGCGGTTGGCAGCACGTCGAGCTCGATGCCGCGCACAAGGATCGAGTAGGGCGGCTGCTCGGTCACGACGCTGTAGCCCGCGCTCACGCGCCACCCATTGCGCTTCCACGATCTGTCCGGCGGAGAAGGAGGACGAGCCGATGTACCGGACCTTGCCCTGGTTGACGAATTTCTATAGCCACGAGAGTCCCATACGGGCAGCGTCACACCGGAATTACAGGAATCGTATCTCGCCTATTCCTGGCGAGTCCGAACTCGGCTCGCGCGGGTGAAGTACAGTCGGCGCGTGGAGCTGGAGCTGCCGACCGGCGAGGGCCCGGACCGTGACATTGCTCTCGGCGGGAGTCCGTTCGCACCGATCGCCGACTACGCGATGCTGTCCGACTGCGAGGTCTGCGCGCTCGTGGCGCCGGGCGGCAGCGTCGAGTGGCTGTCGCTGCCCCAGATGGACGGGGCCGAGCGGCTCGTTTCCGCGCTGGCGGAGATCGGCGAGATGGACCGAGCCCGCGCGCTCTGCGAGAAACTCCTCTCCTACGCGAGCCCGCTATTGCTCTACGCGGAGGAGATCGACCCGCGCAGCGGACGTCACCTCGGCAACTTCCCCCAAGCGTTCACACACCTCGCGCTCATCGTGACCACGGCACAATGACCAACGACACCGCCAGGGCCAAGCGACTCAGTGCGCTTGCGCATACGATCCGCCTCGAAGTGCTCACGATGGCCGAGTCGGTGCCAATCAGCGCGAGCGAGGCCGCGGTGGCGCTTGGCGAACCCCTCGGTACCGTCGCGTACCACTTCCGTGTGCTCCACACCGCCGGGCTGATCGAGCTGGTCTCCACGGAGCGCCGCCGGGGCTCCGTGGAGAGCTTCTACCAGGCCACCAGCTCGGGCTGGGCCGAGTTCGCCGGCAAGTTGGACGAGCTCATCGCTCTCGATTGACTCCGAGGACGATGGCCGGGATGTGCTCGCCCGGCGCGCTCACGTGAGACGGGCGCGGCGATCGCCCAGGTGCTGCTCCCGGAACCCTTCGACCAGCTGCTCGAGCTGGATGTCGAGCACCGAGTTGCCCGCCTCGAGGTGGGCAACACCGGCCTCGAGCCCGATGTCTGAAGCGCCGTGCTGCTCGTCAAGCAACCTCACGAGCTGGATGAGGCTCGCCTGGAGGTCGTCGAGGATGACCGTCGGCGCCCCCTCGAGCTCGGCCCGCGCAGGGCTCGCCGGTGGCAGGTCCGGCGCGGGACGCGGCTCCGACGCAGTCAGGAGCGGCAGAACAGACGTCGCATGCATGTCGCTGTTCGTGAGCCGCTCGTCGATATCGAATGCGTCGAAGACGGTGCGGACGATCGACGCGTGGTCGTGTAGCCCGTCGTCGACCGTTCGTGCCGGTATGTGGGGTGAGACGATGACCGCGGGGACGCGGAGGCCGAGGAGATCGAAGGTGAACCCGAAGTCGTTCTCCATCTCGTCGCTGGGTGGAACTGTCCGCGGCGGCGGCTCGCGGTCGAAGAAACCGCCGTGCTCGTCGTACGTGATGATCAGCAGCGTCGTGGCCCAGATGTCCTCGTTGGCCTTCAGCGCGTCATAGACGCGGCGCAGGAACTCGTCGCCCAGCGTGACGCTGTGCGTCGGATGCTGGCTGTCGACCCGCCGGAAGTGGCGCGGCTCGATGAAGCTGTACTTCGGCAGCGTCCCCTCGCGCACGTCATCGAGGAACTCGCCGAACGTGTTAAAGCGGTCGCGGAACACGTCCTTGAGCCGGAAGTACGCGGCGGCCTGAGGGATATCACCGGCATAGACCGCCCATGGAATGCGGGCGTCGGAGAGCATGTCGAAGACGCTGCGGTGGCGGTAGAGCCTGATCTCATCGCGGACGAGCCCGTCGGACTGGGCGGCGTGCGCGAAGAGCCGGTTCGGCCACGTCGTGCCCGGCACCGAGCAGAACCACCGCGAGCACACCGCGAACTCGCGGGCGAGCGTCGACAACACCGGCACTCGCTCGGCGGTGTGGCAGCCCATGATCTCGCACGCCAAGCCCGGGTCCTCGTTGAGCTCGACAAGTCGCCGCGCGTGGTTCCAGGCGAAGCCGCTCATGTCGATCGCTTCGTAGCGGAGCGGCGGATCGTCGCCGGTGAGCTGGCGGACGACGTCCGGGAAGCCATGGCCCGGGTCGACCGATACGTCTCGATCCGTCGGCCAGAAATGGACATTGCAGCGCGGACCCTTCGGAACCGAGACGTCCTTGACGTTGCCGATCTCCTCGCTGATCGGCATGAGGCCGCCATGGTCGAGATGCCCGAGCATGTGGTCGAACGACCGGTTCTCGAGCATTACCACGACAACGTGCTCGACCGGCGGAGGGCCGGGCATGCTGACGAATCTAAGCAGAGAGTGGGCGTGAGCTTGGCTCCCAGGTTGGTGTCCGCGAGTGTTTGGTACATCACCAACCGTAGGCGGCTAGCCCGGATCGTTTATGACGTAGCAGCGGCCCCGGTGGTCGGGGCCGCTGGACTGTCCGCCTGAGCAGGGATTCTTCGGGTTGCTGAGGCTCGAAGACCAAGCTCGGGAGGATCACCTTGAAGGTGCAGCGCGATGGCCGCCGGTTCACCGTAGATGTTGTGGCGGACGGAGACGGGCTGGTCTCGCATGCGGGGGCGGCGTTGCTGGCCGAGGCGGCCGACCGGCTCGGGCTCACCGACGCGCTCTCGCGTGCGCTGGCGCCGATGCGTGAACGCCGTGGGCGCCACGATCCCGGCCGGGTCGTCCGGGATCTGGCGGTGATGTTGGCCGACGGCGGCGATTGCTTGGCCGATCTGCGCGCGGTCCGCGACCAGCAGCCGCTGTTCGGGCCAATCGCCTCCGACGCCACGGCGTTTCGGGTGATCGACCGGATCGCCGGCGATTCGGCGCTGCTGGGAGCGTTGCGGGCCGCTCGCGCGCGGGCGCGCGAGAATGCCTGGGACGCCGGGGCGGCCCCGGAGCGGATCGTGATCGACATCGACGCGACGTTGATCACCGCCCATAGCGAGAAAGACGGGGCGGCGGGGACCTTCAAGCGCGGGTTCGGGTTTCACCCGCTGCTGGCCTATCTGGACGAGTCGCGCGAGGCGCTGGCCGGCGTGCTCAGGCCGGGCAATGCCGGTGCCAACACCGCGGCCGATCACATCGACATGGTCGACCTGGCGCTCGAGCAGCTCCCGCGCCAGGTGGTCGAGCAGGCGCAGATCGTGGTGCGCACCGACAGTGCCGCCGCGACGCACGAACTCACTGATGAGCTGCGCGTCGCCAAGATCAACTTTTTGATGGGCTTGGACCTCACCGCGGGCGTCCGCGAGGCGATCCTCGGCCTCCCCGAACAGACGTGGCGCCCGGCTGTCCGCCAGGACGGCGGGACCCGCGAGGGCGCCTGGGTGGCCGAGCTCACCGACCACCTGGACCTCAGCGCGTGGCCCGAGGGCGCCCGCGTGATCGTGCGTCGCGAGCGCCCGCACCCCGGCGCGCAGCTGTCGTTTACCGACCACGACGGCCACCGCTTCCTGGCCACCCTGACCGACGTCGCCGGCAATCCGGTCGAACTGGAGTGCCTGCACCGCGCCCGCGCCAGCGCCGAGGACCGCGTCCGCAACGGCAAGCAGACCGGCCTTGAGAACCTGCCCTTCCGCGACTTCGACCACAACGCTGTCTGGCTCGAACTCTCTCTGATCGCCCAAGACCTGATCGCCTGGACCCAGGCGCTCGCGCTCACCGGCGACCTCGCCGTCTGCGAACCCAAGACGCTGCGCTACCGGCTCCTGCACACCGCCGCCCGCGTGGCCTTCCACGCCCGCCGCGCGACCCTGCGCCTGCAACGCACCTGGCCCTGGGCAACCGCTCTCGCCGCCGCGTTCGCCCGCCTGGCCGCA